>NZ_JBJMIE010000421.1:0-22632 GCF_045807065.1 Actinophytocola sp.
CCGAGCCGCTTGAGCGCGTCGACCTGGCTGGCGCGCTCGACCCACTCGGCGACCACGGACACGCCCAGCCCGCGTGCGATGTCCACGATGCCCTGGACCAGCACCGTGTCGCGGCTGCCGTAGTCGATGGCGCGGATGAACTCGCCGTCGATCTTCACGCCGGTGATGGGGAGCTGTTTGAGGTGCACGAACGAGCCGAAGCCGGCGCCGAAGTCGTCCAGGGAGATGCGGCAGCCGCTGGCGCGCAGCTGCTGGGCGAGCATGCGGGCGGCGGTGAGGTTGGTGACCGCGGCGGTCTCGGTGATCTCGAAGCCGAGGCGGCCGGGTGCGACGCCGGCGGCGGTGATGCGGTCCAGGACGTAGTCGCCGAAGTCCTCGTCCTCCAGGGTGCGGCCCGAGACGTTGACGTTGAACCGCAGCCCCGGGTACGGGTGGGCGACCAGGGCGTCGATGGCGGTGCCGGCGACCCAGCGGTCGATCTCCAGCACGAGGCCGCTGCGTTCGGCGGCGGGCAGGAACTCCCCCGGCCCCAGCCTGGGTTCGTGCCCGTCCTCCATGCGCAGCAGCAGCTCGTGGCCCACGACGCGGTTGCTGCCGAGCTTGACCATCGGCATGGCGTGCAGTTCCAGGCCGCCGCCCGCGAGGGCGTTGCGGAGCCGGTCGAGCACGGTGACGCGCAGGGCGGTGTCGGCGTAGTGGCCGCGTTCGTAGACGGTGACGCGGTTGCGGCCGGCGTCCTTGGACGCGTAGAGGGCGAGGTCGGCGTTGGCGAGGACGGCCTGCCAGCCCTCACCGGCGCCGAACCTGGCCACGCCGGCGCTGACGGTGATCTGGCTGGCGCCGACCCCGCCGGTGACCGGGAGGGCCGCGACGGCGGTGCGCAGGCGGTCGGCGATGCGCACCGCCGTGGCCTCGTCGGTGTCCGGGAGGACGACGGCGAACTCGTCGCCGCCGAGCCGGCCCAGCACGTGCCCGCGGCCCTCGACGCTGCCGAGGCGGTCGCGGAGCACGTTCGCGAGCGTGCACATCACCCGGTCGCCGGCCGGGTGGCCGCGCAGGTCGTTGATGTCCTTGAAGTTGTCCAGGTCGAGCAGCAGCAACGCGCCCTCGCGGCCGAGCGCCAGCTGCCGTTCCAGCTCCCTGGTGAGGGCGCGGCGGTTGAGCAGCCCGGTGAGTGGGTCCTCGTCGGCCATCCGGATGAGCGCCTTCTGCCACTCGTCCCGTTCGGCCGGCGCGACGCCCTGCTCCCGCCACCGCGTCACATCCATCACCCGATAGAGGTAACCGTCGTCGAGCGTGTCGCAGCGGACCTCGAGCCAGCGGTGCCGGCCCTCCCCCACCCGCACGGACAGCACGAGGCCGGTGTGCGGGCTCTGCGGGGCGCCCCCCACCAGCGCGGGCACCGACCGGCCCCCGCACAGGGCGGGCGCGAGCTCCAACAGGTCCGCCATCACCCGGTTCACCCAGCGGACCTGGCAGCGCTGGTCGGTGATCGCGAACGCCACGTCGGCCGCGTCCAGCACCTCACTCACCGAGATGCCGTCGATGTCCATTCGAGGTGCCCTCGTTCGTCTGGTCTAACGATTGCGCACGAAGGGTAGTCGAACGAGTGGCCTCAGCGCAGCCGCTCCAGCCCATGTGCGTTCTCGACCACCGCGGCGGCGAGGCTCTTGAGCTCTCCGGGGTCCGCGCCGTCGTCGGCGGCGGTCACCACGTCCTCGGCGGCGCACCGCAGTTGGAACAGCCGATCCTGCAGGTCGGCGAGCTCGGCGGCGGACAGCACGACCGCGTCCTCGGGCAGGCCGCCCCGCTGCACGGCCGAGCGGCGCTCGTAGGCGCGCTGGCGGCAGGACTGGGAGCAGTACCGGCGTGGTCTGCCGACCCGGGTCGGTTTGCCGCCCGTCTCGCCGCCGCCCGTGCCACCGCTCTTGTCGACGCTCTTGTTGGCGCTGTCCGGTAGGCGCTGGCCGCACCAGCCGCAGTGGCGGACCTCGCCGCGGGTCCTGACCCTCTCTGGAGTGATCACCTCTGGCACCTCATGTGTCCGACGCTATCCGGCCACTGCCCCGCCACCCACGAGCCACGCCGTTGGTTCAGACTGGACAGTGTGCATGACCACGCGTTTCTCGCCGGACCGTACCCGAGGGCGTTCGTCCACCGCGGCTGGCACTACGGCGACCTGGAAGGCATGGAGAACTCGCTGCCGGCGTTCCGGCGCGCCGTGGCCGAGGGCTACCACTACCTGGAGACCGACGTCCACGCGACCGCCGACGGCGTGGTCGTCGTGCAGCACGACGCGGTCCTGGACCGCACCACCGACGCCTGCGGCCCGGTCGCGCGGCTGCCGTGGCGGGTCGTGGCCACCGCGAAGATCGGCGGGCGGGAGCCGGTGAGCCGGCTGGAGGACGTGCTCGAGGAGCTGCCGGAGGCGTTGTTCAACATCGACGTGAAGGCGGAACGGGCGATCGAGCCGCTGATCGACGTGCTGCGGCGGACCAACTCGTTCGGGCGGGTGTGCGTGGCGTCGTTCTCCGAGGCGCGGCTGGAGCGGGTGCGGCGCCGCGCCGGTGAGGCGCTGCTGACGTCGATGGGCACCAAGGCCATCGCCCGGCTGTGGGCGGCGGGGCGGCTGCCGCGGTTCATCACCGCGCGGCGCGGCCACCAGCGGATCGCGCAGGTCCCGGCCCGGCAGGGCCGGCTCACCGTCGTGGACAGGCGACTCATCGCCGCGGCCCGGCGGCGCGGCATCGAGGTGCACGTGTGGACCATCGACGAGCCGGACCAGATGCACGAGCTGATCGACCTCGGCGTGGACGGGTTGATGACCGACCGGCCGGCCGTGCTGCGGGACGTGCTGCGCACACGCGGGCTGTGGGCGGCGGCCTGAGACGGCCCGCCGCGCTCGACCGAGCTGCGCGCGACGAGCTGTGGGCGTAGGTGAGCTGGCCTGCCTGACCGGTTCGGTCAACGCAGTGACTCGGCGATCCCCATCGCCTGCCGCTCGGTCAGCTCGCCCTCGACGCGGTAGGTGACGCCGTCCTTCGCCCAGATCAGGGTGCTGCCGGCCAGCCGGGCGGTCTCCTCGCGCAGCGTGCCGTCGCGGTCGGTGTAGATGACCGGGTGCGGGCGGTCCACCCACACCGCCGGGGTCCCGGCCACGGTCACGTGATGCACATCGGCCGCCAGGGTGAACTTCGCGAACATCGGGTCGAGTCCGCCGTCGAACTCGTCGACGCGGACCTGCCCGTGCGCGGAGCCGAACGCCATCGACACCACCCGGTCGCCGTCGATGAGCCGCACGGTCGCCGGCGGACCCAGGTCGGTCGGCAGCCGCAGGCCGAAGCGCACCGCCCGGCGCGCCTCGGCCACGGACACGTCGCGTTCACCCGGAAGTGGCGGCTCCACCGACGGGACCGGCCGCACCGGGGCCGGTTCGTCCACGTGGATCTCGACACCGCCGACCCGCAACAGGTCATACACGGCCGCCCGGACCGCCGGGGACACCGCCATCGCGGTCACCAACGCCACCAGCGCGGCGACCGCGGCCGCGACGACCGTCCGCCACCGGCTGGGCCCACGCTCAGCCAGGCGGGACAGCACGGCGCCGGTCACGTCGGGAGGCTCCGGCACGTCCAGACGGGTGCCGAGCACGCGGAGCGCGGCCGCCAGATCGTCGTCGGTGACGTTGCAGTCGGTGACGTTGCGGTCGGTGACGTTGCGGTCGGTGCGGTTGTCGTCGGTCACCGGGTCACCTCCTGCGCCAGGTCGGCCGGCAGCGCCTGCCGCAGCTTGGCCAGCGCGCGGGACAGGCGGGACTTCACCGAGCCGCGCGGCCAGGCCAGCACCTGCGCGGTCTCCGCCTCCGACAGGTCGAGGAAGTAGCGGCAGGCCAGCACGAGCCGGTCACGGTCGGCCATGGCGTTGATCGCGGCCAGCAGGACCGCGGCCGTGTCCGCGGTGACCGCGGACTGCTCCGGTGTCGGGGCGGCGACGGGCTCGTCGGGGCGAACCGCCAGCCGCAGCTCCAGCGCCGAGCGCCGCCGCCACGTCCGGTGGCTGTTGCGGGTCTCGTTGGCGACGATCCGCAGCAGCCACGGCCGGAACGCGGCCCCCGGGCGGAACGTGTCCAGCGCGCGGTACGCCTTCACGAACGCCTCCTGCGTCACGTCCTCCGCCTCGTGCCCGGCGCCGAGCAGGTAGGCGGTGCGGTGCGCGAGCGCGCTGTAGCGAGCGACCAGGAACGCGTACGCGTCCCGGTCACCTGCCCGTGCCCGCTCTACCGCCTCGTCCTCGTCCGTGGTGTTCTCCTCGGCCTC
Organism: Actinophytocola sp.; assembly: GCF_045807065.1. Taxonomy (GTDB): domain Bacteria; phylum Actinomycetota; class Actinomycetes; order Mycobacteriales; family Pseudonocardiaceae; genus Actinophytocola. The sequence continues at coordinate 4,317 of NZ_JBJMIE010000421.1, forward strand.
ACCTACTCCTGGTACACCGCCGGAACCTCGATGGTTCCGGCGGTTTAGTCCGAACATGAGACGCATCCTCGTCGTGGCCCTCGCCGTCGTGGCGGCCGCGCTGTCCACCGCCACCCCCGCCAGCGCCGGGAACTGGGAGGAGACCCTGCTCGACCCGCCGCCCGCGCGCGTCGAGGCCGGCGTGACCTACACGTTCGGGTACTGGATCCTCCAACACGGCTCGTACCCCTACCAGGGCGGCGACCTCGGCCCCACCGCGCTGCGCGCCACCGACGAGAACGGCACCGCCGTCGAGTTCCCCGGCGTCGCGGCCGCGACCGCGGGGCACTACTCGGCCGAGGTGCTGTTCCCGCACGACGGGAAGTGGATCATCGGTTCCCAACACGAGGTGCTCATGACCGATCCGCTCGTCGCCGAGGTCACCGTGCCCGGCCCGGTCTGGATCGCGCCCAGCCAGATGAAGGAACGCGCACCCTACGCGTGGGGCGCGGCGCACCCGTCGTTCCCGCCGGCGGCGGCCGACGCGGACACGGCCGCGCCCGGCGGCTACCCGACCAGCCAGCCGGCCCAGGCGCGGAACGTCGCGACACGTGGGCACGAGACCGCCGAGGCGCCCGGCACCCGGCTGCCGGTGTGGCTGGTGATCGTGGGCGGGGCCGTGACGGTCGGGTTCGCGTTCCTGCTCGTCCGGCGGTACCGGCGGGTCAACCGGTAGGCGGGCGGCCCTGCCACGCCGCCGCCCACGTCTTCGGGCCCAGGAGCCCGGAGTCGTTGATGCCGTTCGCGCGTTGCAGGGCCAGGACCGCGGTGCGGGTCTTCTCCCGGTAGCAGCCGGTGCCCTGGAAGTCGTAGCCGTAGACGTTCATGCGCAGCTGGAACGTGCGCAGTCCCGGGTCGCAGTCGCCGAACGCGAAGACCGTGCCCGGCCACGGCGGCATCGTGTCGCCCGGCGGTGCGCCGCCGATGTAGGCGGCCTCGGCGTAGGTGGGGACGCGGCCGCCGCGGGCGTCGCCGTCCTCCCGCAGGCCCAGCGTGTGCGCGCAGGTCCACGGCTGCCAGCCACGCATCCGGTACAGGTAGAGCGCGCGAAAGTCCTGCTCGGCGGGCGAGGCCTGGTGGGGCAGGCCGGTGCCGCCGACGCTGCGCCAGGTGTCGAGGTCGAACTGGTAGGCGCCGTAGTGGCCGTTCGCCGCGACGACGGTGTAGTCGCCGTTCGACTCGCACTGGCGCAGGCGCGCCCAGTCCCCCGCGCCCGGATCGGCGGCCGCGGTCCCGGCCACCCCCGCCACCGCGGCCACGACCAGGACACCCAGCAGAACCCACCGTCGCATAAGGACGGACAATAGTCACACCAGCACCATCGGCAACACGGGTCACAGAGCACCGTTTCGCATCACCTCGGCCACGGTGATCCCCGTTGACCTTGTGCGCTGTAGGGTCCGCTGCGCGAGCGTGCTGAGCGACCACCCCTGGCCCGGAGGACCGATGAGCGTGCTGGACAACGACCGGGAGGCGCCGCCGGGCGCACGCGAGCGCAAGCGGGAGCAACGCGGCTGGGTCTGGTACGACTGGGCGAACTCCGTGTTCCCCACCTCGGTCATCACCGTGTTCGGGTCGCTGTACCTGACCGCCGTCGCCGCGGACGCCGCCATCGCGGACAAGGCCACCAACGGCCCCCACCCGTGCCCCTCCGACGGCGACGGCGGCACCAACAAGCTCGTCGACTGCCAGATCGGCATCCTGGGCCTGCACTTCCAGGCCGGTTCGCTGTGGGGCTACCTGCTGGCCGTCGCCACCGTGGTCCAGGTGCTGGTGGTGCCCGTGATGGGTGCCATCGCCGACCGCGGCCAGCACAAGAAGCGGATGCTCGCGATCTCCGCGTTCGCCGGGGCGACCGCGACCGCGCTGATGGCGTTCGTCGCCGGCACCAACTGGCAGCTCGGGGTCGTGCTGTTCATCCTCGGCAACATCGGCTACGGCACCTCGGTGGTCATCTACTACTCGTTCATCCCCGAGATTGCCACCGCCGACGAACGCGACGGCCTGTCCACCCGCGGGTGGGCGTTCGGCTACCTCGGCTCCGGCGCCGCGCTGCTGCTGCAGCTGATCATCTACCTCGGCCGCGACGCGCTCGGCCTGTCGGAGGGCAACGCCGCCCAGATCGCGTTCCTCACCTCCGGGATCTGGTGGGCGGCGTTCACCCTGATCCCCCTGCGGCGGCTCACCGACCACCAGAAGGCACACGGCCACGAACACGGCGCCGGCGGCGTCATCCTCGGCGGGTTCCGCGAGCTGGGGAACACGCTGAAGGTGGCGCGGGCGTTCCCGCTGACCCTGGCGTTCCTCGGCACCTACCTGATCTACACCGACGGCATCGCGACCGTCGCGAACGTGTCCGCCCAGTACGGGTCGGAGGAGCTGAACTTCGAGGACACCGTCCTCATCACCACGATCCTGATCGTGCAGTTCGTGGCGTTCGCTGGCGGTGTCCTGCACGGCCTGGTCGCCCGCCGCCTCGGCGCCAAACGCACCATCATGATCAGCCTGTCCGTGTGGGTCGTGGTCATCGCCGCCGCCTACTTCGTGCAGGCCGGGCAGGCGCTGCAGTTCTACCTGCTCGCCGGCGGGATCGGGCTCGTGCTGGGCGGCACCAACGCCCTGTCGCGGTCGCTGTTCAGCCAGATGGTGCCGCCGGGCAAGGAAGCCCAGTACTTCTCCATCTACGAGATCGGCGAACGCGCCACCTCCTGGATGGGTCCGCTGCTGTTCGCGGCCGTCGCCGGCGCCACCGGCTCCTACCGGCCCGCGATCATCTCCCTGGTGGTCTTCTTCTTCGTGGGCCTGGTGCTGATGTTCTTCGTCCCGGTCCGTAGGGCCATCCGCGCCGTGGGCAACCCCGAACCCTCGATCCTCTAGCGGTCGCCCAGCGCCGCCGCCTGCCGGGCGGCGATCGGGTCGCGCAGGCGCAGCGTCGACCCGTCGGTGAAGTCCAGGCGCAGCAACGGCCGCGGCGGCAGGCTGCGGCCCGCGAACTCCGCCACCAGGCGGCGGATCCGGGTCGGTGGCAGCTCCAGCACCGTGGTCAGCGGCGGGTCCGGGTCCGGTGGGGCGGCCAGCAGCTTCGTCGCCGCGACCAACGCCAGCCGGGCGCGGGTGACCACCAGCCGCGCCACGCCGCGGGTGTGGGCGAGCATGTCGGCCAGCGCCACCGCGTCCCGCTCGGCGCGGTCGGCCTGCGCCCAGAACGCGATCGTCGGGTCGTCCAGCCAGCCGTTGGACCGCCGCGACGTCATCGCCGGCAGCGGCCACCGCAGCTTCGTCGCGATCAGCTCCGGGACCCGGCCGATCGGGACGTGCGGCAGCCGCAGCTCGCGGCCCAGCTGCACACCCGCGTAGCCGTAGTTCGTGGTGGCCGCCAGCAGCACCTGCTCACCCGGGTGCACCAGCCGCTCGGCCAGCTTGCGGGACTTCTCCGCGAGCTTGGCCACCCACTCCACCCGCGCCCCCGGACGCAGCGGCGGCTCGCCGCCCGCCAGGCCCGCCGCGTACTCGCACTCGTCCCGGTCGGTCATGCCCACCAGGAAGTCGACGCCCGACCGGTCCACCAGCCGCAGCCGCAGCACCGGCGCCGCGTCGCGGTGCGCGACCTCCACACCGACGATCCGCGACCGCGGGATCTCCGCCACCGGTTCCAGCGTCGGCAACGCGACCGGCTCGTCCGCCACGTTCGCGCCGAAACTCAGCCCGTGCTCGGCGACGCGCTCCGCCAGCTCCCGGCCCAACCTCGCCAGGCCGCCGCCCACCCGGGCCGCTCGCGCGAGGAAACCGCTCTGCGCCGGCTCCGGCGACGGCGCCGCGAGCTCGGCGTGCAGGGCCAGGCGGTGCGGGGTGAGCGTCCACAACCAGCGTGACATTCCGCTCAGCGGTGCCACGTTGCGCACGTACCGGTGCGCCAGGCAGTCCGGCGCCGGGCCCCACACCACCAGGTCCGGCGGTGGACGCTCGGGGTCCTCGCAGCCCGGGTTCGTCACGCCCGGGATGTCGAAGCAGTGGGTCCTCGCGTAGGCCGCCCACAGCAGCGGGCCCTCACCGGGCTGCTGCACGAGCGCCGCCGCGACGGTCGCCGGGCCGATCGGGTCGGCCAGGAAGTCCGTCGTGTCCACCCGCAGAGCCATGGACGTCGCGCGCACACGATCATCCTAGAGCCGTCGTGGCCACCCCGCTGTAGAACCGGACCAGCCTGGTCAACGCCGCCTGCACCGCCTGCGGGCCGTCGTCGAGGTGGGCGCGGCCGCGGGCGAAGCTCCGCACCGGCCCCAGGAACGCGTACCGGTCCACCCCGGTCAGCTCCACCAGGTGCACGTCCACCAGCGACTCCAGCAACGCCGCGGTCGCCGGCACCGGCAGGTCCAGCACGGCCGCCGCCGCCGGCAACGCGATGTCCGGGCCGTCGGCCACCGCCAGCAACCGGAACGCCCGCGCCTGCGCCGGGGACAGCTCGGCCAGCGCCGACTCGTACGGCCCCTGGATCGCGCCGCACTCCGGGCGCTGCACCGGCGCGGACGGCGGCAGGTGCCCCAGCCGGTCCCGCGCTGCGGCCAGGGTCCACTCCGGGCGCGACGCGATCCGCGCCCCCACCGCGGCCAGCACCTGCGGCAACCCCGCCGACCCCGTCGCCAGCTCCCTCGCCACCTCGGGCTCGCGCCGGACCCGCTCGCCCACGAGCCGTTCCAGCAGCGCCACCGAGTCCTCCAGCCCCAACCCGGTCAGCGTGCGCCACCGCGCGTAGGGCAGGCCGTAGAGCAGGCGGCGGGCCGTGACCAGCACCGCCGACCCCGCCGCCGGCACCAGCTCGGCGACCTGGTCGGCGTCGCGGGCACCGTCCAGCACCACTAGCAGCCGCCGCCCCGCGGTCCGGGCCCGCCACAGCGCCGCCCGCTCGGCCGGCGCCGGCAGGTCACCCACCCCCACCGCGGCCAGCACCGCGGCCAGCGGGTCCGGTGTCACGGCCAGGTCGACGAACAACTGCCCGTCCGGGAACCTCCCGGCGACCGCGTGCCCGACGTGGACGGCGAACGCGGTCTTGCCGATCCCCGCCAGCCCCTCGATCCCCACCACCGGCACCCGGTCGAGTGTGGTGAGGACCCAGGCGAGCTCGTCCGCGCGGCCGACGAAGTCGGGCAGGTCCGGCGGCAGCTGGCTAGGCCCCGGGCGCTCACCGAGCGCGGGATCGGCGGCGAGGATCCGGCGCTGCATGTCCCGCAGCCCCGGCCCCGGGTCCAGGCCCAGCTCCTCGGCCAGCAGGCGCTGGATCTCGGCGAACACCGCGAGCGCGTCCGCCTGCCGGCCCGCCCGGTAGTGCGCGAGCATCAGCAGCTCGCGAGGCCGTTCCCGCAACGGCTGCTCGGCGATCACCTCCGCCAGCGCCGCGGCGGCCTCGACCTCCCGGCCCAGCTCGATGTCGGCGGCGGCGAGGTCCTCCACCGCAGCCAGCCGCACCTGACCGAGCCGGGTGCGTTCGAACTCCGCGTAGTCCCCGTTGACCCCCGCCAGCGGGACACCGCGCCACAACTCCAGCGCGGCACGCAGCTCCCGCGCGGCGACCCGGGGCTCGGCGCCCCGCGCGGCGTGGGTGTGGCGGGTGAACTCGGTCAGGTCCAGGTCGGCGGCACGCAGCGAGTACCCGCCGCCGACGGAGGAGATGACGTCCTCGGGCAGCACCCGCCGCAACCGCGACACGTAGGACCGGACCACGCCGACCGCCGCGCGCGGCGCCGCCGGCCCCCACACCGCGGTGATCAGCTGGTCGATGGTGGCCGGGGTGCCGGCACGCAACAGCAGGATGCCCAGGATCGCGCGCTGCTGCGGGGTGCCCAGGTCCAGCTCCACCTCGTCGAGCCAGGCGCGGACCGGACCCAGCACCGCGAACCGCAACGCACCGCTCACCGGCCGACTCCCCTCCGCGACAGCTTCTGCTGGGCGCAACGGCGGGTGAGCGGCCGCTATTCCGGGGGTTCAGCCGGTGAACGCGTCGCGGTGGGCCGACAGCCAGGTCGCGAAGTCCTGCAACCGCGGGTTGAGCTCGCGGGCGTGCCGCGGGTCGCGGGAACCGGCGAAGTAGTCCGCGTGCTCGGTGTAGTAGAAGAACATGTTCGCCAGGTCGTCGGTGCCCGGGAACGGCAGCGCACGCATGTCCGCGATGCTCATCGGGCGGTAGGCGACCTCCTCACCCAGCTCCTTCGCGAACCGCGCCGCGTACTCCGCGCCCGTGAGAACCTCCCCCGACACCGCGACCGTCGCACCCACCAGCGCGACACCGCGCCGGAAGATGCCGTAGGCGGTCCGGCCGATGTCCTCCGCGGCGATGCCCGGCAGCGGCGCCGACCCCATCGGCAGGTGCAGCGCCAGCACCCCGTCCGGGTCGCGGACCGGCTTGAAGAAGTCCAGGAACGCCTCGAAGTAGAACGTCGTCGACAGAAACGTCGTCGGCACCCCCGCGGTGCGGAAGTAGTCGTCCGCCTCGGCCTTGCTGTCGAAATGCGGCACCGTGTACGCGCCCGCCAGCGTCGGCACCCGGTCGTCGGACAGGGGGACGTGGTCCCGCGTGTCCGGCAGCGTCGACCACACGACGTGCGCCAGCCCCGCCGCCGCGGCGGCGTTCGCCATCGCGGCGGCCTGCGCCTGCTCGCGGGCCACGTCGTTGTACTCCCAGAACGCGGTCATGAAGTACGCGCCGTACGCGCCCGCCAGCGCCGCCCGCACACTCGCCTCGTCATCGATGTCCGCGGCCACCACCTCGGCGCCCCGCGCCGCCAACGCCGCCGCGGCCGGCGACGACGGGTCGCGGGTCAGTGCCCGCACCGCGAACCCGCCGTCCGGGTCGTCCAGGATGGCGCGGGCCAGACCGCCGCCCTGCTGACCGGTCGCACCGACCACCGCGATGATCTTCTTCGTCATGGTGAAGCTCCTTTCGAGGTCACCCTCGAGGGAACTCCCGCCGGATTGCCGTCGCGTGCACGTCCGGTTCACGTCGCCAGGTGCGCCAGCAACCCGTCCACGACGATCTCGATGCCCAGCGTCGACCGCGCCGGCCCGGTCGGTGCCGGCAGGTTCGCGCTCGTCGCCACCCGCCGCGCGAACGTGTCCGGCGGCGACTGGTTGAGCACCGCCCCGTACACGTGCCCCCACAGGATCCGGTTGGCGTGCCCGAGCGACTCCTGCGGCACACCCGCCGCCCGGAACGCCGTGAACACCCGCTCGGCCACCGACATGATCGCCGGCGACGCCAGGTGGTCGACCGCCAGCGCGACCACCGCCCACGGATCCGCCGACAGCGCCAGGTAGCCGGCCGTGGCCACCGCGAGCAGCTCGGTCCTCGGCTCCGGCACCGGCGGCGGCACCGCGATCACCACGTCACCCGCCACCGCGTCCAGCATCGCCACCACCACACCGTCCCGGTCGCCCACGACCTGCCGCACGGCCGCGGTGTCCACGTCCAGCTCGTTCGCGACCGCGTGCACCGACACCGCCGCCAGCCCGGACTTGCGGGCGATCCGCCGGCCGGCCTCCCCGATCTCCCCGCGGGCGGGCGGCACCGTCGACCGCACCGGCCCGGCGACCTGGGGCAATACGGTCGTACCGCACTCGCCGAGCCGGTTCGCCAGCCCGTCGACCATGATCGCCAGCTTCTCGTGCAGCCACCCGCGGCGGCTGGCCGGATCGCCGCTCAGGGCCTCTCCGAACAGCTCCTGCAGGCTGCGGCGGCCACGCGGGGTCTCGAACACCCGGTTCATCCGGCGTCCGCTGATCTCCGCGGCCACCGTCAGCTCGACGACGAAGCTCACCGCGGTGAGCGCCTCCCGCCGCGACAACCCCGCGCCCCGCAACCGGCTCACGTACTCGTCCGCGATGTCCAGCGCCCGCGCCGGCAGCGCCGGCACGACCTGCGTCGCCTCCGCCATCCCCGGGTACCGCTCCAGGAACCGCCAGACCGCGTCGGCGAAGGACATCAGCAGCTCACGCCAGTCCTGCTCGGCCGGCGGCCACGTGAACTCCCGCAGCGCCAGGTCCAACGCCGCGAGCAGCAGGTCGTCCCGGTCGTGCACATACCGGTAGAGGGTCGAGTGGCCCACGCCGAGCCGACGCGCCACCACCGGCATCGACAACTGGGTCACGCCCTCCTCGAGGGCCGCCCGGGCCACGTCGTCCCGGGTCAACGACGGGGGCCGGCCGGGACGACGGGCGGGCGGGGGCGCAGCAGCCACCCCGGTACGGTACCCGCAGGTCAGGCGTCGCGGCGGCGCAGCGACACGTAACCACCCACAAGGGCGGCGGCCACCCACGCCGCCAACACCCCCAGCGCGCCCAGCGGCCCGAAGTCCAGCCGCCCGAGGAAGAACGTCCCGTCGGTGTGCACCCGCATCAACCCCGCGCCCGCCTGGTCGGGCAGGTACTGCGTCACCGACCGGATCGCCGGCAGGCTCGACAGCCCCTGCGAGTTCAGGAACAGCAGCGGGATCAGGATCCCCAGCGCCAGCGCCGAACTCCGCAACACCGTCGCGACACCCAGCGCGAACACGCACATCGACGTCAGGTACACGACCGCGCCCAGCACCGCCCGCAGCACCCCCGGATCACCCAGCGACGCGCCGTTGGCGCCCGCGCTCCACTGCGTGGCGAGGAACGTGCCGAACACGACCGCCACCGCGAGGACCGCCGCGACCCCGGCGGCCACCAACGCCTTCGCCGCCAGGAAGACCCCGCGGCGGGGCACGGCGGCCAGCGACGCGCGGATCGTGCCGGTCGTGTACTCGGCGCTGACCACCAGCACCCCGAACACCACCAGCGCGATCTGCCCCATCATCAGCGGGTAGAAGCTGATCTCGGCCGCGTCGAGGTGGGTCCGCGCCCCCTGCGTCCCGGCCCGCAGCTGGGACCCGATCAGCAGCCCGAGGCCCACGCACACCGCGGCCGTCGCCACCAGGCTCCACCACGTCGAACGCACCGTGCGCGCCTTGGTCCACTCCGCCCGCACCAACGCGAGAATGCTCATCGCCCGAACTCCCCGCCCTCGGACCGGCCCGGTCCGCTCGGTGTCTGGCCGGCCGGGTCGCCGGTCATCCGCACGAACGCCTCCTCCAGCGACGCCGACCGCCGGCCGATCTCGTGCACGACCACGCCGTGCGCCGCCGCCAGCTCACCCACCCGCGCCGGGTCGACGCCGTGCGCGGCCAGCGCGCCGTCCTCGGTGTCGCTCACCGCCACGCCCTGCGCCGCCAGCACCTCGCGCAGCCGCGCCGGGTCCGGTGTGGCGATGCGGACGTAGGAAGTGCTGTTCGCCGCGATGAACCGCGCCACCGTGGTGTCCGCCAGCAGCCGGCCGCGGCCGATCACCACCAGGTGCTCCGCGGTCTGGGCCATCTCGCTCATCAGGTGGCTGGACACGAACACCGTCCGCCCCTCGGCCGCCAACCGGCGCACCAGGTTCCGCAGCCACACGATGCCCTCCGGGTCGAGCCCGTTCACCGGCTCGTCCAGCAGCAGCACCGGCGGGTCCCCGAGCAGCGCCGCCGCCAGCCCGAGGCGCTGGTGCATGCCGAGCGAGAACCCCTTGACCCGCCTGCCGGCCACGTCCGCCAGACCGACCTGGTCCAGCACCTCGTCCACCCGCGACACCGGGATCCGGTTCGTCCGCGCCAGCCACAGCAGGTGGTCGCGGCAGCGGCGGCCGCCGTGCACCGACCGCGCCTCCAGCACCGCGCCGACCCGCCGCAGCGGCTCGGCGAACGTCGCGTAGGGGCGCCCGTCGATCAGCACCCGCCCGGACGTGGGCCGGTCCAGCGCGAGCATCATCCGCATCGTCGTCGACTTGCCCGCGCCGTTGGGGCCGAGGAACCCGGTCACCCGACCCGGCTCGACCGTGAACGACAGGCCGTCGACCGCGACGGTACGACCGTATTGCTTCGTGAGTGCTTCCACTTCGATCACACCGGCACGCTAGGCAGGTCGACCGGTCCGGCGCCGTCCTCGAAAGTCGCCCGTACTGTCGACGAAAGTCGACCCGTAGCCTGTGGGCCATGGGCCGATACCTCGCCGTCGCCGCCGTGGTCGTGGCCAACGCCGCGGTGGCCGTCGCCGCCGCGCACGCCAACCAGGGGCTGTTCGGGCCGCTCACCCTCCTCGGGTACGCGCTGCTGGCCTGGACCGCCTACCTCACCGGCCGCGGCCTGCCCACCCGCACCGACCTCGCCGTCGTCGCCGGCACCGCACTCGCCGCCGCCGGCCTGCAGATCGCGCTCGCCCCGCAGCACGCGCCGCAGCACGTGTCCGGGTTCGTCGTGTTCACGGCGCTGCCGCTGCTCGTCGGCCGCTACCTCGCCCAGCACCGCCGCCTCGTGCGCACCCTCGACGCGCACAACCGGCAGCTGAGCACCGAACGGGCCCTGCTGGCCGAGCAGGAACAGCTGCGAGAACGGCTGCGCATCGCCCGCGACATGCACGACTCGCTCGGCCGGCGGCTGAGCCTGGTGTCCGTCCAGGCCGCCGCGCTCGAGGTCAGCGACCTGCCGCCGGCGCAGCGGCAGGCGGTCACCGCGCTCGCCGGCAGCGCCCGCGACGCCGTCACCGAGCTGTACCAGCTGATCGGCTCCCTGCGCGGCGCCGGCGACGACACCCCCGGCGCCGAGGCCATCCCCACCCTGGTCGAGGAGTTCCGGACCGCGGGGGTCGAGGTGAGCGCCACCGGGAACGCCGGCGTGCTGCCGCCGGCCGCGTCCCGCGCCGCCTACCGGGTCATCGAGGAAGGCCTCACCAACGCCACCAAACACGCCGCCGGCCACCCCGTGGCCATACACCTGACCCGCGAAACCGACACGCTCGTGGTGACCGTGGCCAACCCCGTCACCACCGCGGCGGCCGAACGCGGCGGCTTCGGCCTGGTGGGGCTCACCGAACGCGTCGACGCCGCCGGCGGATTCCTCGACCACCGCGTCACCGGCGGCGAGTTCCGGCTCGTCGCCATGCTGCCCACCCGCGCACCCGACCTGTCCCCGTCGCGCCTCACCCGCGGCCGCGTCGCACTGCTCGGCGTCGCCACCGCCGTGCTGCTGTTCGTCCTGCTGCCCGCCATCACCGTCACCGGGGTCGCCGGGCGATGATCACCGTCCTGGTCGCCGACGACGAACCGCTCATCACCGCCGGCATCAACACCGTGCTCCAGTCCGCCGGCGACATCGACGTGCTCGCCACGGTCACCGACGGGCGCGCCGCCGTCGCCGAAACCGTCCGCCGCCGGCCCGACGTCGTGCTGCTCGACATCACCATGCCCGGCCTCGACGGCCTCGGCGCGCTCGCCGAACTCCACACCAGGGCACCCCAGGTCAAGGCCGTCATGCTCACCTCGTTCGGCACCGAACCCAACGTGCTGCGCGCCCTGGAACAGGGCGCGGCCGGGTTCGTGCTCAAACACTGCGCACCCGACGAGCTGATCCGCGCCGTCCGCGCCGCCCACCACGGCGACGCCTACCTCTCCCCCGAGGTCACCCGGCTCGTGCTCGGCCTGGTCACCCCCGACGGGCACCTGCGCCGCCACGCGGCCGCCACCCGGCTCGCCGTGCTCAGCCCACGCGAGACCGAGATCGCCGGCCTCGTCGCCAAGGGCCTGTCCAACGCCGAGATCGGCCGCCGCGTACACATGAGCGAACCCACCATCAAGACCTACGTCAGCCGGGTGCTCACCAAGCTGGACTGCGCCAACCGCGTCGAGGTCGCCCTCCTGGTCCGCGACTCCCAGTAGCCGCCACCCCGCGTTTCCCCGGCGTGGTCGCTAACCGGTGACCACCAGCTCGGTCCACTCCTCGGCCGCGCCGCCACCGACCCGCAACAGCACCAGGTCACCCGCCGACAACCGGCCGTCCGCCAGCTCACGCCGGACCATAGCCCACACCCCACCGGGCTCCTGACCGCAGAACACGTGTGCCACCCGGGCCAGCACCGCGAACGGCGGCGACCCCGTGCCAGAGCAGGTCACCCGTACCGCGTCAGTCGACAGCCCGATCGTTCCGCACTCGTCCACGGTGGCCGTCCTCCCGTTCCGACCCATGTGTCCTCACCCCCGAAAAGCGCTCGTGCCGACCGGGACGACCCCCGGTCCGCCCCCGACCAAACCGCAAAGCCGCGGACGAGACCAGGCACTTCGACCGGCACATCCGCAGGCACGACCGCGCTGAAGAAAGTGGGTGCCCCGCACTCATGCGCGAAGCACTCCCGGTCAGCGATCGTGATCACCAGCAACAACGGCACACAGGGGAGGTCCCTGATGCACCCCGGCTTCGGCGCCGTCCTGCGCGAGTACCGGACCACCGTCGGCCTCACCCAGGAAGAGCTCGCCGACCGGTCCGGGCTGTCCGTCCGCGCCATCCGCAACCTCGAACTCGGCCGCACCGAACGCCCACAACGCCAGTCGATCACCCTGCTGGCCACCGCCCTGCGCCTCACCGAAACCGACCACGCGGCCCTGCTCGCCGCCGCCGGCCGCCACCAACCCCAACCCGCCCGCTGCGAACTGCCCCCCGACGTGCCCGCGCTCGTCGGCCGCGACCCCGACGCGCTCATCCGCGTACTCACCACCCCCGGACCGCGGTTGGCACTGGTCAGCGGCGGCCCCGGCGTCGGCCGCACCGCGCTCGCCACCCACGTCGCCCACCGCGTGCGCGACCGGTTCCCCGACGGTCAGGTGTACGCCGACCTCGACGGCATCCCCGCACCCGAGGCCGTGCTCGGCCGGCTGCTCCGCTCGCTCGGCGCCACCGACCCCCCGGCCGGCCGCGACGAGCGGGCCGCGCTGCTGCGCGCCCACCTCGCCGCCCGACGCGTACTCGTCGTCCTCGACAACGTCGCCGGCGAGGCACAGGTCCGGCCGCTGCTCACCACCGGCTCGGCGAGCGCGGTACTGGCCACCAGCCGCCGCGAACTGGTCGCGCTGCCCGGCGCCCACGCCGTCCGGCTCGGCCAGCTCACCGCCGAGCAGGCACAACAGGTGCTGGTCCGGCTGGTCGGCGACCGCGTCCGGACCGAACCGGCCGCCGCCACCGCCGTCGTCGACGCCTGCGCCCGGCTGCCGCTCGCACTGCACATCGCCGGCACCTGGCTGGCCACCCGCCCCCACCGGCCCGTCGCCGACCTCGCCGCCCTCCTCGCCGACGCCCACCTCGTGCTGGACCGGCTCGCCGTCGCCGACCTGTCCATGCGCGCCAGCATCGCCTCCCACGTCGCCGAGCTCGGCCCCGAAGAACGGTCGCTGCTGCACCGGCTCGGCCACCTGCCGCAGCTGCGGCCCGCCGACCTCGGCCACCGCCTCGCCCTGACCGAACCTGCATTGCGTGACGTACTCGACGGACTCACCCAGGCCAACCTGCTCACCAGAACCGCCCGCGGCTACCGGATGAACCCCCTGGTCAGACGCTACGCACAGGAGGACGTCCGGCTTCCCGGGCTGCGCACAGCCACGTAGCCGCGGCAAAAATATGCGTGGTTTCCACCCATGACCACGCACCTTTCGGCTGGCACGGTCCGGTGCATGACCAACACGGGCCCCACCACCACGCTTCCCGCGTACTGGTGGACGCCCGGACTCGCGCTGGCGGAACGCTCCGCCGGCCACAGCGTGCCGAACGACCAGGCTCAAGACCGGTTTACCCGCTGGCAGGCCACGTTCGGCACCCGGTTCGGCGAGCGACTCGCGGTCGACGGGCTCGACGAGCCCGCGCTGCTGGGTCTGCTCGCCGAACCCCCGTCGGCCCAGGCTGGTCGAGTCCCGCGCCCGGCCTGGGCCGACACGGTCGAACGCGCCATCGCCACCGCCACCCCGCGCCAGGTCGACACGACCGACTGGCGCGCGGCGTTCGCGGTGCCGCTGCGGCCGTTCGTCACCGCCGCCGTCACCGACCTCACCACACAGGTCACCGGCGACCTGGACATCGACCTGGACGCCATCGTCGGCGCCTTCGCCGACCGCCTGTCCCGACGGCTCGTCAACATCGCGACCAGGACCCTCGTCCACGAGCTCAACACCAGGCGCGCCGCCGGCCGCACCACCGGCATCGCCCACTTCGCCACACAGCTGACCGCGCCCACCGCACTCGCCGAGCTGTGCGCCACCTACCCGGTGCTGGCCCGGCTGCTCGGGCTGGCCAGCACCTTCCACGCCACCGCCACCGCCGAACTGCTCACCCGGTTCGCCGCCGACCGCGCCGCGATCACCGACACCCTGCTCGGCGGCACCGACCCCGGCACACTCACCCAGCTCCACGCCGGCATCGGCGACACCCACCGCCACGGCCGCGCCGTCGCCGCCCTCACCTTCGCCAGCGGCGCCCGCGTCGTCTACAAGCCACGCGACCTCGGCGCCCACGAACGGTTCGCCGCCGCCGTCCGCTGGCTCAACGCCGCCGCACCGGGCCTGCACCTGCGCACCGCGACCGCCCTGCCCCGCGACGGCTACGGCTGGGTCGAGTACGTGGCCCCCACCCCACTGCCCGCCAGCGGTGAGGACCCCACCGCCGCCGACCGCTTCTACCGCCGCCACGGCGCGCTCCTCGCGCTGCTGCACGCCCTGCACGCCGCCGACATGCACTTCGAGAACGTCATCGCCAGCGGCGAGCACCCCGTCCCGGTCGACGTCGAAACCCTGTTCCACCCCGCGCTCACCGCACCCGAACCCGCCCCCGACCCGGCCGCGCGGATGCTGTCCGACTCCGTCCAACGCACCGGCCTGCTGCCCGTCGTGGTCGCCGGTGAGGGCGGCACCGCCGACGTGTCCGCGCTCGGCGGCACCACCGTCACCGAGATCGTCACCGACTGGACCCCCGACGGCGACGGCGGCCTGCGAGAGGTAAAACGGCAGCTCACCCGTCCCGCAACGCAGAACCTGCCGGTGCTCGACGGGCGGCCCGTGCCCGCCGCCGCCCACCAACCGGCGCTGCTCGCCGGGTTCCGGCTCGGCTACGACGCGATCCTGCGGCACCGCACCGAGTTCCTCGACCTGCTCGAGACCAGCGGCAACGACGAGGTACGCGTCGCCGTCCGCAACTCCCGCGGCTACGCCCGGCTGCTCGCCGAGTCACTGCGCCCGGAGCTGCTGCGCGACGGCCTCGTCCGCGACCACGCCCTCGACGTGCTCTGGACCGAGTCCACACACGACCCGCTGCGCTGGCGGGTCTGCCGCGACGAGCTGGCCGACCTGTGGGCCCTGGACATCCCGCTGTTCACCACCCGACCCGCCACCGCCGACCTGTGGAGCGCGTCCGGGCGGCGACTGCCCGGCGCCCTCGACCGGCCCGGCCTCGCCAGCGCGCTCGCCAAGGTCAACGCCATGAGCGAGGTCGACCGCCGCGACCAGGAGTGGATCATCGCCGCCGGCCTGGCCACCACCGGCGACGCCGCCGGCGGCCACCGCCCCGTCCCGCCGCTGCCCGGCCCCCTCGCCGGCACCGCCGCCCCGGCGGACCGGCTGCTCGTCGCCGCCTGCTCGGTCGCCGACCAGATCATCGCCCGCCACCTCGCCCACGGCGAGCGAAGCAACTGGCTCGGCCTGGAACTCGTCGACGAGACCCGGTGGATGGTCCTGCCCATGGGCGCGGCCCTGGGCACCGGATACACCGGCGTCGCGCTGTTCCTCGCGCAGGTCGCCGCGCTCACCGGCATCACCCGCTACGCCGACATGGCCACCCGCGCACTGCACGGCCTGCCCCGCCTGTTCGACCTGATGGCACAGCGCCCCGACCTGGTCGCGGCCGTCGGCTGCGGCGGCTTCCACGGGTTCGGCGGCATCGCCTACGCCCTCAGCCGCCTCACCACCCTCCTCGGCGACGGCGGTATCGACGGCGGGCTGCGGGAGGCCACCCGCACCGCCGTCGACCTCGCCGCGGCCGCCGCCAAGGCACCCGGCCCACCCGGTCTCGCCAGCGGCGCCGCCGGCTGCCGGGCCGCCATGACCGCCGTGCACGCCGAACTCGGCATCCCGGCCGCCGCCGCGCTGGCCCGGGAATGCGCCGACGGGCTCGCCGACCTGGCCCGCACCGTCGACCTGGACACCGGCCCCGCCGGGTTCCTCGACGGCGCCGCCGGCATCAGGTGGGCCCTCGGAGAGCCCACCCCCGAACCCGCACCAGCCCCGGACCTCGGCTGGTGCGCCGGCGCCGCCGGGCTAGCCATCGCTGGCGGCGACGTCGACCCGCTCCTGCGGGACCGGCCGGTGCTCGCGGATCTGTCCCTGTGCCACGGCGAACTCGGCATCACCGAGGCGCTGACCGTCCTCGCCGGCCGCGACGAACGCGTCGCGGCCACGCGCCGACGGCGGGCCGGGCTGATCCTCGACGCCTACGGCCGGCACGGCGCCGTCTGCGGCACGCCCGGCGGCGTCACCTCACCCGGCCTGCTGAACGGGCTGGCCGGAATCGGCTACGGACTGTTACGGCTCGGGTTCGCCGACCGCGTGCCCTCCGTGCTGCTGCTCGAACCAGCGCACACGCACTGAACCGAAACACACCACACCCATGAAAGAAGGGGAGAACTGTGCCTGAAAACCGGCCCACGACCGACGAAACCTCCGGCGGCGGTTACCCAGCGCCACTGCTGCGCCTGCTGCCGGCCATCACGTTCGGTGTGCGTGCCGCGGCGCTCGCGGGGATGGCGGTGTCCGCCGGCGGGCTCGCTTTCGGCCTCTCCGGGGCGTTCGACGCCGCCCAACCGGCCGACACCACCTGCTGCACCCTCATCGAGATGTGATCACCGCCGCCACCTACCTGGTTGCCGGCGACGAACCCTGGGTAATGTCGATCCGTGCGGAACCGCTCATCGATCGTGGTGGGCCGGGACCGGGAGCTCCGGGTGGTCAGGGATGCCCTGACCGCGGCGGCTGCCGGCCGAGGCGGCGTGATCTTCCTCATCGGGGAGAGCGGCATCGGCAAGTCCCGGCTCACGGCCGCGGCAGCCGACCGCGCCTACGAGACCGACATGGTCCACATGCGCGGTCGGGGCAGCGCCATCGGCCCGATGGTCCCGTTCCGGTCCCTCACCGAGGCCCTGCTGTCGCTGGTGCGCGCCAACGTCGACCTCGACGTCACCGCGCTCGGCCCGTACGGGCCGGTCCTCGCCCGGCTCATCCCCGACTGGGGCACCCCCACCCCCGAGCAGGACGGCAGCTCACTCGTCATCCTCGCCGAGGCGGTCCTGCGGCTCACCGCCCTCGCCGGCAAGGGCCGCGGCTGCCTGGTCTCCCTCGACGACCTGCAGGACGCCGACGCGGAAACCCTCGCCGTCGTCGAGTACCTGATCGACAACCTCGAGGCGCAACCCACCCTGCTGCTCGGCGCCATCCGCGACGAGCAGTGCCCAGCACTCGACCTCGCCCGGTCGGCCGCCCGCCGCGGCAGCGCCCTGCTGGTCGAACTCGACCGCCTCGACCGCGACGGCCTGCGTGCGCTGGCCGCCGCGTGCCTGTCCGGCGAGGTGCCCGAGCCGGCGATCGACCTGCTGTGGGCCAGCAGCGCCGGCAACCCGTTCCTCATCGAGGAACTGCTCGGCGGCATCGTCGACGGCGGCCTGATCCTGCCCGGCCAGCACGGGTGGCGGATGGCCGACCCACCACCCGCCGACGTGCCGGCCACCTTCGCGCGCACCGTGGCCCGCCGCGTGGCCGCGCTCGACCCGGCCACCCAACGACTCCTGTCGGTCGGGGCCGTGGCCGGGCGGCGGTTCCCCCTCGCGATCGCGCAGGCCGTCACCGGGCTGCCCGACCGCGAGATCCTCTCGCACCTGCACGGCGAGACCGGTGCGCAGCTCGTGCATCCCGACGAGCACGAACCCGACTGGTACAGCTTCCAGCACCAGCTCATCCGCGAGGCCGTGCTCACCCTGCTCGCCCCGGCCGAACGCGCCCGGCTCGCCAGCGAGGTCGCCGACGCCGTCGAGGCGCTCTACCCCGGCCTGCCCGACGAGTGGTGCCACACCGCGGCGACGCTGCGGCGCGACGCCGGCACCCCGCTGCCCGCAGGCCGGCTGTTCGCCAAGGCCGGCCACCGCGCACTGACGCAGGGCGCGGCGCACTCCGCCGTCGGGTTGCTGGACACCGCCTGGGAGCTGCTGGCCGGCGGCGATCCCGCCGAACGCGCCGAGGCGCTGGAGAACATGGTGTACGCGCTGGCCGAGGCCGGGCTGGTCGAACGCGCGCTCGCGTCGGTCGGCACCCTCGACCAGGTCGGGGGCCTCGACCCGCGGCGACGTGCCCGCCTGCACACCAAGCTCGCCTGGGTGGCGC
>NZ_JBJMIE010000422.1:0-13042 GCF_045807065.1 Actinophytocola sp.
CCGCAAGCTCCGCTCGGAGATGATGTTCGCTCCGCAAGCTCCGCTCGGAGATGATGTTCGCTCCGCAAGCTCCGCTCAGAAGTGATGTTCGCTCCGCAAGCTTCGCTCGGGGATGACGTTCGCTCCGCAAGCTCCGCTCAGAAGTGAGGTGATCGAGGTGGCTGTTCGCGTCGGTGTGCTCGGTGCGCGGGGCCGGATGGGTGGCGAGGTGTGCCGGGCCGTCGAGGCGGCCCCGGACCTGGACCTGGTGGCGCGGGTCGACGTCGGCGACGCGCTGACCGACCTCGTCGATGCCGGCGCCGAGGTGGTCGTGGACTTCACCCACCCGGACGCCGTGCTGGACAACCTGCGGTTCTGCGTGGCACACGACATCCGCGTCGTCGTGGGCACGTCCGGCTTCACCCCGGAGAAGCTGGCGACGGTTCGCGGCTGGCTCGCGGACAAGCCGTCCGTCGGCGTGCTGATCGCCCCCAACTTCGCGCTGGGGGCGGTCCTGTCGATGAAGTTCGCCCAGTTGGCGGCCCGCTACTATCCGTCGGCGGAAATCATCGAGCTGCACCACGCGGGCAAGGTCGACGCCCCGTCCGGCACGGCCGCGCACACGGCGTCCCTGATCGCGCAGGCCCGTGCGTCAGCCGGCCTTGGCGAGGCTCCGGACGCGACGACGTCCGCTCTGGAGGGTGCCCGGGGCGCCATCGTGGACGACGTCCGCGTCCACTCGGTCCGCCTCGCCGGTCTGGTGGCACACCAGGAGGTCCTGTTCGGTGGCGAGGGCGAGACCCTGACCATCCGGCACGACTCCCTGGACCGCAAGTCCTTCATGCCCGGTGTGCTCCTGGGCGTCCGCGAGGTCCTGACCCGCGACGGCCTGACCGTCGGCCTGGAGAACGTCCTCTCCCTCTGACCCGCGAGTCTCGCGTTCGGCACCCCTGAGTTGCACCCGACTCAGGGGTGCGACGCGAGACGCGCGCGTTCCCACCGTCCAAGTGTGACGGAATTGAGCCGGTTGCCTCGCCCGGCTACGCCGCTTGGTCGGCGCGAAAACGGACAGCCGCAAGTACGGTCGAGAATCGTCAGTGGATAACCAACTCTTGTCTGTTCGTGCGAAAGTCCCACCCCCTGCACCGGGACCCTGCGCGATGAGGGCCGGACGAGAGATGAGGGTGCGTCCGCGTCGTCGACGTGGGCTCACCCCTGTCCAGCCATGGCCCGACGCGTGACCCCGGGGCATCCCCCGAAGGGAATGACCCATGGCAGAACTGGATCCGAGGGCACCAACGACGAACGAGGCGTCGTGGTTCTGTTGCGGCGCGGCCTGGGGCCCATGCGGCTCCGCGGGCGGCGGCGCCTGTGGCAACTGCAAGTCCGGCAGTCGCCACTGCGCCTGGCCCAACACGTCCGACTCGTGCTTCTCCATCACCAGGCCGGACAAGTGCGGTAACGACGTCTTACGCCGCACCTGCGGCCACACCTTCTACGTCAAGAACCTTTGCGGCACAACGGAGATCGCCGTGACGATCGCCGACTGCGGGCCGCAGACGGACCTGTGGTGCGGCGAGCAGGTGTGCTGCAGCGGCAAGTGCGCGACCAACCGCCTGCTCGACCTGACCCCGTCCGCGTACAGCGCGATCGGCAACCTGTCCAGCGGCATCATGCCCGTGACCATCCGGAGCTGACCATGGCAGACATCCTGGGACGCAGGCGTTTCCTCTCCAGTGCCGTGCTCGGCGCCACCGCGACGGTCGTCACCGCGACGACCATCGGCTCGGTCGCTCCCGAGGCCGTGGCCGACCCCAAGCTCGACGTCGAGGCCGGCGCGCCGGACCCGAACTTCGTCGAGGGCCGGATCACCGGCATGGTGGGCGGCCTGCTGATCGTGACCAGCTCCGACCGGACGCTCAACCAGATCCACCTCACCAAGGCAACGAGCGTGTGGAAGCTGCGCCCGACCACCACCGACGCGGCACAGGTCGGCGACGGCCTCTACGCCCGCGGCGTGCGCATGCCCGACGGCACGCTCGCCGCCGACGCGGTCTGGCTCAACATCGTGAACCTCCAGGTGCACATCACCTCCATCGGCCGCGACGTGCTGCACCTCGACCACTACGGCGACCGGATCGTCGGCCACGTCGTCAGTGGCACCACCGCGGCGGTCTACAACAACACGCCCGCGGTCAGCGACCTCTCGCTGCTGGAGGTGGGCAAGCACGCCCAGGTGATCGGCGCGTGGCGACCGGACACCAACGAGGTCGACGTCGCCACCGTCTACGCGGCGGCGTGATGGTCATGAGCGGAGCTCGCGTAGCGAACCGTCGAGCGGAGCACGGGCACCGCCACGCCGACGAACGGCGTCACCGAGCCCGCGAGGGGACGGTGTGAGCGGCATGGCATGGTTGGCAAGTGCGCAGCAGGCCGTGGTCGGTGGCGTGCTGCTGTGGGCGAGCGGCTTCAAACTGTTGCACCGCAACGCTTCCGCACACGCGCGTCGATCGGTGCTCGCGAAGCTGGTCGGCAAGGAGCGGGCCGCGGGCGCGTACCGGGCGGTCGGCGCCGTCGAGGCCCTGGTCGGGCTGCTGCTGCTCGCACCACCGGTCCACGCGGCGGAGGCCTACGCGGCGGCGGTGCTGTCGGCCGGCATGCTGGGTTACCTGGCCTACGGCAAGCTCAGGGCGCCGGAGTCGTCGTGCGGTTGCCTCGGTGACAAGCACACGCCGGTGCGCGGCCGCGGCTTCGCGCGGGCGGCGCTGCTCGGCGTGCTGAGCGCTGTCGCCGCGACGGCAACGGATCCGTGGTTCGACAGTCCACTCGCGACGGTCGGCGTGCTGATCGTCGAGGGGGCCGTCATCGTCGCGCTGTCGCCGGAACTGGACGGCCGGTGGCTGCTCCGGTTGCGGCGCTGGCGAGTCAAGCGGCGGCACCCGTTGGCGGGGCACACCGTCGAGATCCCGCTGGAGTCCACGGTCCAGCAGCTGTGGAAGAGCGACGCGTACCGGTCGGTGGTCGAACAGCTCACCTCCGACCTGCTCGACCACTGGGACGAGGGCGAGTGGCGCCTGCTGACCTACGCCGCTCGCACCCCGGACGGCTCGGCGACCGCCGTGTTCGCCGTGCCCCGGTTGGCCTACGAACCCGACCGGGTCCGCGTGGCACTCGTGCCGGCGGACGAGGAAGTTCTGGTTTGACGCGGTGGGTTCGCTCGTACGGGTGGCGGAGCTGCGACTCCGCCGCCCGTACGCCAGACTGTGCGCCATGACGGACCACGTGCGTGTGTACTTCGCGGTGGAACAGGACGGAGAGGGCTGGCCGCCCGTGACCGTCGAACGGATGTGGGCCACCCCGACCCCCCGCGACCGCGTCGTCGTGCTGGACAACATCCCGTTCTTCGCGCGTGGTTTCGCCTGCTTCGACGTCGTGTCGGTCACCCAGGACGAGGACGGCACGTTCTGGGCGGAGCGGACCATCAAGTGGTCCGGCAACTGCACCATCCGGGTCATCCCGTTCCGCAGCGGACCCCTGCTCGGCGACCGGCAGGCCGTGCTCGACACCTTCAAGCCCTTCGGCATCGACGGCGAGGGCATCGAGCCGTACGGCATCGTCGCGCTCAACGTCCCCGCCGACTCGGACCTGGTCGCGGTCAAACGGCTGCTGCGCGAGGGCGAGCAGGACAGCCGCTGGGCCTGGGAGGAAGGCTGTATCGGCGACGCCTGGGCGCTGGCCTAGATGGAGGTTACAAGAACCAGCCCGCACAGATCGCCGGTGACGCGGCCAGCACGCTGAACCGGATGAAGCGCCCGACCAGCCCGGCGCCCAGGAAGGCGCCCAGGCTCATCCGCACCATGCCGGCCAGCACCGACGTCGCCATGAACGGCGGCAGGCCGAGCACCGAGCTGATCCCGTACGTGCCGACCATCCACTTCGGGTGGCGGTGGCACTTCTCCCGCAACGCCTCGACCCACATGCGGATCCGCTTGGTCCGGCGGTGCCAGCGCAGCCGGCGCGGCGTCTCCAGCTTCTCCTTGTGCCGGCGGTGCAGGAACGCCGGCAGGTGCAGGTCACCCTTGGCGGCGTAGTAGTACAGCAGCTTGCCGGACACCTGCCCGACCGCGACGACCGCGCCGAGGAACAGCCACGGGATGTGTGGTTGCTGCATGACCAGGCCGATCAGGAAGATCTCGATGCTGACCAGGGGAAGGATCGCGGACCCGAAAGCGACGCCGAGCGTCAGACCGAGCCATGCGATCACAGGCAGTACCTCCAGCCGAGGGTCGAGAACTGACGCAGCGTACCCGAGCGCGTGTCGGGTTCAGGTCAGGACGGCGCCTTCCGATACAGGAGACGTCGCACGGGGCCGGGTGGTTGTGTCAGCTTTCCAGTTCGAAACCGAGCGTGCCCGTCAGGCGCACCTCCCGTAGCGGGCGGCCGCCCGCGTCGAGGGTGCGCACCGTGCCGTCGGCCGTCCACCCCGCGCGCTGCCAGAAGCCCAGCGACGCCTTGTCCTGCTCGGCGACCCAGCTGATGCCCCTGGCCAGCCCGTCGGCCCGCATCGCCTCGCCGGCCGCCGCGAGCAGCCGGCCGCCGTGCCCCCGGCGGCCCCAGCGCGGCTCCACCAGCAGCGTGCTCACCAGCGCGACCCGGTCGGCGTCGGGCACCGGCGTGCCGTCCGCCTCGGCCGAGTCGTCCTGCGGCGACACCCCGGCGGCGACGAAGCCCACATGCCACCGGCCCTCGCTCGCCACGAACACCCGCGCCGGGCCCTGCTCGATGGTGTGCCGCCAGGTCGCCTCGGCCTCGGCCGCGTCCAGGGCGTCGAGCACCTCGGCGGGCAGCAGGTCGCGGTAGGCGGCACGCCAGGTGACGAGCTGGATGCGGGCGATCTCGGCCGCGTCGGACGGCTCGGCGGGGCGGACGGTGGCTTCGGCCATGCACACGAAACTAGTTGCTGACGGAATCCTGCAAACCGTCGGGGACCGTGAACAATCCTCGGTTACGCTCTCGCCCGTGACCGTCTCCGTCCCCGGCTACCAGGTCGTCGACGCGGTGGGGCGCGGCGGCTTCGGCGTGGTGTACCGCGCTCGCCAGCTCACGATCGACCGCGAGGTGGCGATCAAGGTCGACACGCGCGTGATCCTGGACGACCGCGACCAGCGCCGGTTCCTCCGCGAGGTCCGGGCGGCGGGGCGGCTGTCCGGGCATCCGCACGTCGTGGAGATCTACGACGCGGGCGTGCTGCCGGACTCCCGGCCCTACATCGTGATGGAGCTCTGCCCGAGCGGGTCGCTCGCGGAGCGCGGTCCGCTGCCGCCGCGCGAGGTCGCCGACATCGGCCAGAAGATCGCGGACGCGCTGGCCGCCGCGCACGACCTCGGCGTGCTGCACCGGGACATCAAGCCCGGCAACATCCTCGTCAAGCGGTACGGCACGGTCGCGCTGTCGGACTTCGGCCTGGCGGCGCTGATGGAGACCGGCCGGGACACCTCGGTCACGCTCGAGGCCCTGACCCCGGCGTACGCGGCCCCCGAGCAGTTCCACCTCGTGCCGCCCACGCCGCAGTCGGACGTCTACGCGCTGACCGCCACGCTGTACACGCTGCTGGCGGGCCGCCCGCCGAGGTACCCGCCGGACCGCGAGCTGAGCGTGCCGGAGATCCTCCGCCTGCACGACACGCCGATCGTGGACGTGCCCGGGGTGCAGCCGGAGTTCATGGCGGTGCTGCGGCGCGGCCTCGCCCGGGACCCGGCGCACCGCTACCCGGAGGCGGCGGCGCTGCGGGCGGACCTGTCGCAGCTGAACGTCGGCGACTTCCCGAGCCCGCGGCACGCGGTGACCGCGCCGGTGATGACGGTCGCGACGCGGCGTCCGTCGCACCCGCCGGCCGGCCACCCGCCGCGGTACCCGTCCGGCCCGCCGCCTTTCCGGCAGGATCCCGCGCCCAGCGAGCCGCCCGGCCACGATGCGTCCTCCGCTCGGAAGAACAACAAGGTCGCGATCTGGTCGGGTGCGGCGCTCGCCGCCGTGCTGGTGCTCGCCGGCGTCTGGTACTTCACGCTGCGGGACACCGGGGGAGACGGGCGGCAGCGGGCCGAGGACACGATCAACCCCACGACCACGAGCCCGACCAGGTCGCCGAGCGAGATCTACGGCGTGCGGACGTCGACCGAGGGCTGCCCGGCCGCGCAGGTCGAGGGCGGCCAGGCGACGTGCGTGGAGAAGGCCGAGTGCTGGTCGGGCATGGTGGTGATCAACGGCAAGGTCGACAGCATCCGCCGGCTGCCGTGCGACCAGGCCCACGTGTACGAGACGTACGCGATCGCCCTGGTGCCGGGTGATGTCGCCGACCCGTACACCGACGTGCTGGAGGCGCACCCCACGGTCAAGAAGGTGTGCTCCATGGAGACGTTGTTGGCCTCGCGCTACGGGGACGCGACGCGGTTCGGGGCGGAGCAGTGGCAGGCGGAGATCCTGCCGCCGTCGTCGGACGACAAGTCGACCGAGCTGGGCGTCTACCGCTGCGTCGCCACCATCACCGACATCGGGCCGATCCAGGGTTCCGCGTTCCGACCTCGGTAGCCCGAGTTCCTGTCGGTGCTCCGTGCGATCGTTTCACCATGAAGGTCACGACCACGCTCGGCTCGGTCGGCGCTGATGCCGCACGGCGGATCGCGCTGGGTGCGCAGGGGTTCACCGACGCCCGGCCCGGGGGAGAGGTGTCCCGGCGGCACCTGCGCCGGGTGCTCGACCGGGTGCGGTTGATCCAGCTCGACTCGGTGAACGTCGCGGTGCGGGCGCACTACATGCCGCTGTTCAGCCGGCTGGGCCCGTACCCGGCCGACCTCGTCGACGACGCGGCGTGGAGCCACCGCGCGCGCCGGCCACGGATGCTGGTCGAGTACTGGGCGCACGAGGCGAGCCTGCTGCCCGTCGAGGACTGGCCGCTGTTCCGGTGGCGCATGCGTGAGTACGAGCGCAAGTACGCCACCCGGTTCGCGGCCCTGCGCAAGCGGTCACCGGGCCTGTTCGACGACGTCCTGGCGGCGGTCAAGGAGCTGGGCCCGATCGGCGCCGGCCCGCTGGAGGACGAGCTGGGCCTGTCGCAGCGCCGGGCGAGGAAGGCGCCGGGCGGCTGGTGGAACCGGTCGGACGTCAAGCACGCGTGCGAGTGGCTCTTCGCGACGGGCGAGCTGACCACGGGCACGCGGCGGAGCTTCCAGCGCCTGTACGACTTACCCGAGCGGGTGCTCCCGCCGGAGGTGCTGTCCGCGCCGCCGGTCTCCGACGACGAGGCCGCGCGGCAGCTGATGCTGCGCGCGGCGTCGGCGCACGGCATCGGCACGGAACCGGACCTGCGCGACTACTACCGGCTGCCGCCCGACCGGTCGAAGGCGGCCCTGTCCGAGCTGGTGGAGCAGGGCCTGGTCGAGGCGGTGACGGTGCACGGGTGGCGCCACCCGGCGTACCGGCACGTCGACGCGCGGGTGCCCCGGCGCGTCACGGGCCGTGCGCTGCTCGCCCCGTTCGACCCGCTGGTCTGGCGGCGCGAGCGGACCGAGCGGATCTTCGGCTTCCACTACCGCATCGAGATCTACGTGCCGGAGCCGAAGCGCGTGTACGGCTACTACGTCTTCCCGTTCCTGCTCGACGGGCAGCTGGTGGGCCGGGTGGACCTGAAGACCGACCGGGTGGCAGGCGTCCTGCGGGCGAGGGGCGTGTTCGCCGAGCCGGGTGTGGACCACACACGAGTGGCACACGAGCTGGCGGCCGAGCTACGCCTGATGGCCGACTGGCTCGGCCTGGACAGGGTGGTGGCAGGCCCGAACGGCAACCTGGTGAAGGAGGTCCGATCGGCCCTCAAACCCTGACCCGCGCGAGTCCAACGTTCGGCACCCGCGAGTCCAACGTTCGGCACCCCTGAGTTGTGTTTTCGAGTACACGCGGTCAGGCCGCTGGACGGGACTCGCGGGTGCTGTGCCCGGACTCGGGGTGCTGTTGGCGGGACTCGCGAGTGCTGCGGGTGAGACTCGCGTGAATGGAAGTGGCCTGGGTGGTGCCTCCGGTGCTGGGGAGGGAGGCATCACCCAGGCCGGTCCCCCTCGGTTGGGCCTGTTCCTGTTCGGCGGTGGTTACTCGGTCGCCGCCGTGACCAGGGCGCTGCCGGAGCCGGTGCGGCCGCGGATGCGCAGCGGCGGCTTGCTCTCCGGGGGTCTGGTCGCCAGGTCCAGCTCGGTCCGGGCCTCGCCGGAGCCGGAGGCCAGGTCGACCTCGGCCGGGCTGCCCTTGCGGATGCCGACGTGGATGGCGCCCGAGCCCGAGTGCAGCTCCAGCTCACCCGCCGCGGCGTTCGCGACCGTCACGCGGCCGCTGCCGGTGCGGGCCAGCACGTCGCCGGTCACCGCGCCCAGCCAGACGTCGCCGCTGCCGGTCACGATCGTGCTGGCGCCGCCGACGGCTGTCACCTCGATGTCGGCCGTGCCGGTCTTCGCGCGCAGGCCCGCGGCCATCGGGCCGAGGCGGACGGTGCCCGAGCCCGTCTCGACCTTCGCCGAGCTCTCGGCCTGGTCCGTGGTGATCCGGCCGGAGCCGGTGTGCAGGTCCAGGCGGCCGGCGCGGCCGGAGACGTTCACGTGCCCGGAGCCGCTGCTGGCCGCCACGTGCGAGCCGGCCGGCGCCTGCACCGACACCGCGACGGGCACGTTCCGCAGCTGCAGCTCCTTCGGCGTCCGCACCACGAGCCGGCCGGCGGTGTAGTCCACGCGCGTCTGCCGCACGGCCTCCGCCTCCGCGTTCGACCCGGCCGGCACGCTCTCCCCGAGCTGCCCGGCGAACTGCGGGAACTGGGTGTTGACCCAGCTCATGATGCTGGTGATCCCCTGTGCCCACGGGCTGCCCGCGGCCGGGTCGTGCCGGATCTCGACGTGCACCCCCGGCTCGTCGACGAGCCGGACGGTGACTGCGCCGCCCGCGGTGCCCAGGTCCAGCTCCACCGGCCCCTCGGCCTCGAAGCTCTGCCGCCGCACGACGTCCTCGGACTGTTCTTCGGTCATCTTCGTCACCCCTCGTACCAACCGTGGACGCGGTTCTGGCTCTGCCCGCGCTCCGGGCCGCCGCTCCAGCCGCGGCTCCACTCCCGGCTCCAGTCCTTGCCGCCGAAGCCGCTCTTGCGGTGCAGCGCCCCCTGGACGGCCTGCTGCACGAACGTGTTGAGCGACACCCCCTGCGCCGCCGCCGCCTGCTCCGCCTTGGCCTTGAGCTGCTCGAACAAGCGCAGTGTCATACGGCTCATGTCGCCCCCCACCGTCTCGTCGACCGGCGGCACGTCGTCCGCGCGCGGGTCGTCGCGTGGCGTGCCCCGGCCCGTGACCACGACCTGCACGTCCCGCCCGGCGAGCCGGACGTCGACGACGTGGTCGTCCAGCGAGGCGGTGACCTCGGCGGCCAGGTCGGACAGCGCGTTCATGATCGCGAGGCGCGCGGCCGGCTCCAACGCCGCCGCGAGCACCTCGGCCGACCTGCGGGTGTTCTCATCACCGGCCGACGCGGCCGTGACGAGGTCCTCCCGCAGTGCGGCGATATATGGTGTGAGATCCATGATGCCATCGTGACATCACAAGTGACATCACGCAAGTGTCCTCGTGACAGCACTCCGCGCCGGCCCTGCCTCGCGTCGCTGTCCCGTGCACCCGCAAGCGCCGGTTAGGCTCTTCGGCATGACGGAGACGGTGTCGCCCAAGGTCCAGCTGATCGCGAAGACGGAGTTCTTCCCGCCGGAGGACGTGCCCTGGTCGACGGACGCGGAGGGTGGCGAGGCACTCGCCGAGTTCGCGGGCCGCGCGTGCTACCAGTCGTGGAAGAAACCGAACCCGGCCACGGCGACCAACGCCGGCTACCTGCGCCACATCCTCGAGGTCGGGCACCTCTCGGTACTGGAGCACGGCACCGTCACCTTCTACATCACCGGCATCTCGCGCTCGCTGACCCACGAGCTGATCCGCCACCGCCACTTCTCCTACTCCCAGCTCTCCCAGCGATACGTCCCGGAGCGCAAGGCGGCCATGGTCGAGCCGGCGGTCATCGCGAGCGACCCGGTGCTGCACGAGAAGTTCCGCGCCGCGGCCGAGGCGAGCGTCGCCGCGTACACCGAGCTGCTCCAGGGCCTGGAGGAGCACTTCGCGGACGTCCCGAACGCCACGCTGCGCCGCAAGCAGGCCCGCCAGGCCGCGCGGGCGGTGCTGCCGAACGCGACCGAGACCCGCATCGTGGTCACGGGCAACTACCGGGCCTGGCGCCACTTCATCGCCATGCGCGCGAGCGAGCACGCCGACGTCGAGATCCGCGAACTGGCCGTCGAGTGCCTGCGCCAGCTGCAGAAGGCCGCGACGAACGTGTTCGACGACTTCGTGATCTCGACGCTGCCGGACGGCACCGAGGTCGCGTCGAGCCCGTTCGTCACCGAAGGCTGACGCGGGTGAAGCGCCTCGCCGTCGACCTCGCGCCCGAGGAGTACACGATCACGCGCCTGCCGACGGGCGCACCGCCACCTCGCATCGAGGCGAAGGGCCTGGTGTCGGTCACGACGACCGCCAACGGCGTGTCCGTGGTGTGCCCGTCGCCGGTGGCCCCCCGAAGCGACGACAGCCGGCCGGGCTGGCGGCTGCTGACGGTCCGCGGCCCGCTGGAGTTCGACCTGACCGGCGTGATGGCCGCCCTCGCCGGCGAACTGGCCGCGGCCGGCGTCACCCTGCTCGCGGTGTCCACGTACGACACCGACCACGTCCTGGTGCGGTCCGCGGACGTGGACCGCGCGACCAGGGCACTGCGCGAGGCCGGCCACGAGGTGAGCGCGGTCTGATCAGCCCCGCCTGATGCCGGCCGTGAAGGCGATCAGGAGCGCCTGGCCGAACGCCCAGCCGCCGACCCCGGCCGCCACGTTGACGTGCCCGACCTCGCCGGCGCTGACGTGGGGGAGTCCCCAACCCGTGGCCAGGCGCACGCTCACGGCCGGTTCGCAGTACGGGTCGTCCTCGCCGTAGACGACCAGGCCGGGCACGGGCACGGGTGCCGGCGTCAGCGTGGTGAAGCTGGCGGCCTCGCGGGGGAAGTCCGGCCGGGTGACGTCCGGCGGGGCGACGAGGAAGAGCCCGCGCACGTTGGGCCGCGGTGCCCGTGCCGTGGCGGCGTGGCAGCCGAGGCTGTGCGCGACGATCACCACGTCGCCGTCGACCCCGGCCACGGCCCGGTCGAGTGCGGCGCACCAGTCGTCGAAGTCCGGGTAGTCCCAGGAGGACGGGGCGAACCGCGTCGCGGCCGGCCCCCACGCCGACTCCCAGATGCTCTGCCAGTGCTCCTCGCCGGAGCCGTTGATGCCGGGAACGATCACGAAGTGCATGACGCCACTATGTCCGATCCTCGCCGAACTCCGCGCGGACGCCCAGCAACCGGACCGGGCGGTCCAGGGAGAACTTCCCCAGCACCGCCAGCGCCGCCTTCTCCAGCAGCGCGGCGTCGGCCGTGGGTGCGGGCAGGGTCATGCTGCGGGTGTGGGTGAAGAACGGCGCAAACCGCACCTTCACGGCCACCCTCGCCGCCGGCCTGCCCTCCTCGGCCACGTCCGCCGCGACGCGGTGCGCCAGCGCCACCACCTCGGCGGTGATCTCCGCCGGATCGTCGAGGTCGGACTGGAACGTCGTCTCCCGGCTTCGTGACTTCGCCACGTACGGGGTGCCCGTCACCTCGGCACTGCTCGCCCCCCGCGCCAGCTCCCGGTACCACGGTCCCATCCGCGGCCCCAGCGCCGCGGCCAGCACGTCGGGGTCCGCCCGCGCCAGCTCCGCCACCGTCGTGCAGCCGAGCGCGGCCAGCTTGCGGGCCGTCTTCCTGCCGATGCCCCACAGCGCCGCGGTCGGGCGGTCGGCCATCACCTCGACCCAGTTCTCGCGGGTCAGCCGGAACACCCCGGCCGGCTTCGCGAAGCCCGTCGCCAGCTTCGCCCGCAGCTTGTTGTCGCCGATGCCCACCGAGCAGGCCAGCCTGGTCCGGTCGAGCACGGCCGCCTGCACCGACCGCGCGAACCCGACCGGGTCGTCCACGGAGACACCCATGAACGCCTCGTCCCAGCCCAACACCTCCACCGGCACCCCGAACGACCGCAGCACCGCCATCACCCGCGCCGACGCCTCGTCGTAGGCGGTCGGGTCGGCGGGCAGGAACACCGCGGCCGGGCACCGGCGCGACGCCAGCCGCAGCGGGAGGCCCGAATGGACGCCGAACTCCCGCGCCTCGTAGGAGGCCGTCGCCACCACGGCACGCTCGGTCGGGTCGCCGCGGCCGCCCACTACGACCGGTTTGCCCGCCAGTGACGGGTCCCGCAGGACCTCGACCGCCGCGATGAACTGGTCGAGGTCGACGTGGAGGACCCATGCCGGCATAGGAACCATCTAACATCCCGCACGTGACTCAGCAGCCCCAACAGGCGACCCAACAGCGGGTGATCGCCGGCCGCTATGCGCTACTGCAGGAGATCGGCCGCGGCGGCATGGGCATCGTGTGGTTGGCCGAGGACCGGACGATCGGCCGCCGGGTCGCGATCAAGGAGCTGCACCTGCCCGCCGGGGTGCCCCAGGACGAGCGGCGGGTGCTCGAGGAACGCGTGCTGCGGGAGGCCCGCGCGGCCGGGCGCCTGAACGACCCGGGCGTGGTCACGGTCTACGACGTGGTCCAGGAGTCCGGCGCCACCTACATCGTCATGGAGCTGATCCAGGCGCCCACCCTGGCCGCGCTCGTCGCCCGCCAGGGACCGCTGCCGCCGGACGCCGTCGCCCGGATCGCCGCCCAGCTGCTCGACGCGCTGGACATCGCGCACGCCGCCGGCATCGTGCACCGCGACGTCAAGCCGTCGAACATCATGGTGCTGCCGAACGGGCGGGTGAAGCTGACCGACTTCGGCATCGCCCAGGCGCGTGATGCCACCCCGCTGACCCGCACCGGCATGGTCGTGGGCACCGCGCAGTACCTCTCCCCCGAGCAGGCACAGGGCATGGAGGTCACCGCC
>NZ_JBJMIE010000423.1:0-5634 GCF_045807065.1 Actinophytocola sp.
ACGCTGCGCGAGCAGCACGAGCGCAAGCGCCGGCAGCCGTTGCTGACGCTGGACCAGGCCCGGGCGAACCGCGAGGTCGTGTCGTTCGACGACGTCCCGACGCCGGCCTTCACCGGCACCCGGGTGCTGACGCCGTCGATCGCGGAGCTGCGGGAGATGATCGACTGGCAGTTCCTGTTCCTGGCGTGGGAGCTGAAGGGCAAGTACCCGGCGATCCTGGACCAGCCGGTCGCGCGCGAGCTGTTCGACGACGCGAACACGATGCTGGACGAGATCATCGCGGCGGGTTCGCTGACGGCGCGGGGCGTGTACGGCTTCTGGCCGGCGCACTCGGAGGGCGACGACATCGTCCTGGCGTCGGGGGAGCGGTTCCCGATGCTGCGCCAGCAGACGCAGAAGCCGGAGGGCCGCCCGAACCGCTCGCTGGCGGACTACGTGGCCCCGTCCGGTTCGGGCGACCACCTGGGCGGCTTCGCGGTGGCGATCCACGGCGCGGAGGACCTGGCGGCATCCCACGAGGCGAAGAACGACGACTACCGCTCGATCATGGTCAAGGCCCTGGCCGACCGCCTGGCGGAGGCGTTCGCGGAGTACATCCACCTGGAGGCCCGCCGCCAGTGGTTCGAGCCGGACGCGTCACCGGCCCTCGAAGACCTGCACGCGGAGCGGTTCCGCGGCATCCGCCCCGCCCTCGGCTACCCGGCGAGCCCGGACCACAGCGAGAAGGCCCTCCTGTTCCACCTGCTGGAGGCCAACACCCTCGGCATCGCCCTGACGGAGAGCTACGCGATGACCCCGGCCGCGGCGGTGAGCGGCCTGATCTTCCAGCACCCGGACTCGCGCTACTTCACCGTCGGCCGCCTGGGCCGCGACCAGGTGGTGGACTACGCGACGCGCCGCGACATGGAGGTGGCGGAGGTAGAACGCTGGCTCCGCCCGAACCTGGCCTACGACCCCAAGTAACCCGCGTGTCCAACGCCCGCGACCGGTGAGTTCAACGAAACGTGCCCCTGAGGTGATGTCACCAGGATCAGGTGAGTTGGCCGTGTTCGAATTGGGTGAGGACGAGTGCGGCTTGGACGATGGTGCCGATTTTGCTGGGGCTGGTGGTGAAGTGTTGGAGAGCGCGCCAGCGTTCGGTGAGAAGGGCGAAGCCGCGTTTGCCCCGGCAGCGTAGTCCGCGCAGTAGGGCGTTGTGGGTGCGGTTGTCGGCGTCGTGGACGTGGTTGCCGGTGGGTTGTTTGCTCGGGGGTGTGCACGCGGATGCCGGCGCCGTCGTAGCCGTTGTCGGCCAACGTCGGTAGGTCGAGGTGGGAGGTGGCCCGGCTGATGCCGAACCGGTGCCCAGCACCGGGATGTCCTCGCGCTTACGGAACCACACCACCGCGAACAGCGCCTGCTTCCCGTAACTCAACGCCCTGCTGTTACGGCGCGTGCCGCGTGTGGTGAGAACTCACTGCCGCTGTCGCGTTTTGTTCAACTCACCGGTTCTGCGCGTTGGACACGCGGGTGAACAGTAAAACCCGCCGCGCCCTCGGTTGGGGGGAACCGAGGGCCGCGGCGGGCTTACAGGGCGCCGGCCGGAGGCTGGGGGGAACGTCCGGCCGGCGTTTCCGGTCGCGCGCAAGGCTTACTGGTCCACATCAGCAGTGCCCTGGGGGGTGACACGTACCGGGAAGTCCCAGTTCCGCGGCGACCAACCCGTACAACGGCTTACCAGTCCACCGCGTTCCGAATCCAAAAGTGTGTTCCGTCACTAGAATAGGGTCGCCAGCTTCGTCGCGGTTTCCTCGTCCGCCGGGGTGTAGGTCGTCATGCGGAGCTCGGAACGTTGGCCCAACCAGAGGTACGTGTACTCGAAGTTCAGCATGCCGACCTCGTGGTGCTGGAAACGTTTCGTCAGATTGCGCATTGGTCTGACCTCGTGCCGCTGCCAGCTCTTCTCGAATTCCGGGGACTCCCGGCGCAACCGCTTGACCAAAGATTTCCACGCCGGTTCCCCGACGTGCTTCGCCATCGTGCCGCGCAACTGGCCCACCAGCTGGTCCGCGCGTTCCTGCCAGTCCGGCAAACGGCGCTGCCAGTCCGGATTGGTGAACACCTGCAGCGTCGCGTTGCGTTCGGTCTCCGGCAGGCTGCTCACGTCCATCAGGAAGTCGTAGCCGCGGTTGTAGGCCATGATGTCGGTCAGCGCGTTCACCACCACCGCCGGCAGCGGGTCCAGCTTGGCGAGCATCACGTGCACGCCCGACGGGATGGCCCGGCAATCCTTGTCCCGCGGTGGTTCCGGCGCACCGGCGAGGGTGAACAGGTGCACCCGTTCGTGCGGGTCGAGCCGCAGCGTCCGCGCGATCGCCTCCAGCACGTGCTCCGACACCTTGATGTCGCGCCCCTGCTCGAGCCACGTGTACCAGGTGACCCCGACCCCGGCGAGCTGCGCGACCTCCTCGCGGCGCAACCCGGGGGTGCGACGGCGCCCGGCGTGCGGCAGCCCGACCTGCTCGGGGGTGATCCGCTCGCGCCTGCTGCGCAGGAACTCGGCCAGCTCGCGCCGCCGGGTCTCGGCCGCGTCGACCTGCACGGGCAGCTGGGTGGAAGTGACCATGACACCACCGTGACACATCTCCGACACGGTTACCAGGTAGTCCCGGTACCTGGATAAGTACGCACTGGTACCAGGTTGGCGACCGGCGTTGCCTGGTACCCGTGACGACAACGCTCAACCAACAGGCCCGGGCCGGGCTGACCGGCGGCGGCCTCGCGGCTCTGCTGCTCAGCTACACGCTGGCACCCATCGACCTGTTCATCGTCAACGTCGCACTGCCCACGATCCAGTCCGACCTGCACGCCTCGACCACGACGCTCGAGTGGGTGCTCGCCGGCTACGGGATCGCGTTCGCCATGCTGCTCGTGGTTGGCGGCCGCCTCGGCGACGCGTTCGGCCGGCGCCGCGTGCTCTCCTGGGGCCTCGCCGCGTTCACCGCCACCTCGCTGGTCTGCGGCATCGCGCCGAACGAGACCGTGCTCGTGCTGGCCAGGATCGCGCAGGGCGCGGCCGCCGCACTGCTGGTGCCGCAGGTCTTCTCGATCATCCAGGCCACGCACTCGGGTGAACACCGCGCCAGGACCCTCGGCTACCTCGGTGCCGTGGCGGGCCTGGCGATGGTGCTCGGCCAGGTGCTCGGCGGCCTGCTGGTCGCGGCCGACCTGTTCGGCGCGGGCTGGCGGCCGATCTTCCTGGTCAACGTGCCCATCGGCATCGTGGTGGTCCTCCTGGTCAACAGCAAGCTGCCGGAGAGCAGGGCACAGGACCCGCTCGGCGTCGACCGGTGGGGCACCCCGCTGCTCGCCGGCGCGCTCCTCGCGCTGCTGGTCCCGCTGCTCGAAGGCCGGGCACTGGGCTGGCCGGTGTGGTGCTGGGTGCTCCTGGCCGCGGTGCCGGTGCTCACGGCCGGCTACCTCGCGGTGGCCCGTCGGCTGGAACGTGCCGGTGGCGTGCCGCTCGTGCCGCCGACGCTGATGCGGACGCCGAGCATGCGGTTCGGCATGATCACCGCGGTGCCGGTGTTCGCCGGCTTCGGCGGGTTCATGTTCGTGTTCGCCCTGGTCTTCCAGGCTGGCCTGCACTTCAGCCCCCTGACGGCCGGCCTCGCGCTGACCCCGGCGGCCCTCGGCTTCCTGCTGATGTCGCTGCAGACCAGCCGCCTCGTCGCCCGGTACGGCCGCCGCGTCCTACTGGTCGGCGCGATCGTCCAGGGCAGCGGACTGCTCGTGCTGGTCCTGACCCTCCTGTCGGCCTGGCCGGCAGTGACGGTGTTCGACCTCGCGCCCGGCGCGTTCGTCTACGGGGTGGGGCAGGGGGCGATCGCCCCGGTCCTCTTCCGGGTGATCCTGTCCGGCGTGCCGACGGAGGCGGCCGGCGTCGGCAGCGGCGTGCTGACCACGACCCAGCAGACGTCCCTCGCGCTCGGCGTGGCGACGCTGGGCTCGCTGTTCGTGGCCCTGGCCGGGCCGGCCGCCCTCGGCATGCGGGACGCGCTCGTGCTGGTCATCCTGGTGATGACGGCACTGTCCGTGGTGATCGGCTTCCTGGTCACCCGCCTGCCGGACCCGCGTCAGGCGGCCGCGTAGCGCAGGTGCGCGGCGGCCTCGTGGGGGCGGACGTCCTCGGTGAGCATCGTCGGCGGGTGGGAAGTAGTCGGCGGAGAGCAACCGCTTCGGCCGGTTCCGCACGGTCGAGCTGCTCGTGGCTCCAGTCCGCCCCCAACGCGATGTCCCACCGGGTGCGAGCGACCGGACCGACCATGGACCCATGGTCACCGCCGTTCTGGAAGCCGTGCACACGGCCGCGTTGGCGAGCTGGTTCGGGTGCATGTGTTACAGCGTCATGTTCATTCAGCGGCATCCCATGCGGGGCAGGGAGCCGCAGGTGTGGGAGAACTTCGTGACCGAGATGGTCCACGGGGTCCGCTACGTCGTGCTCGGCACCATGGCGGTGATCTTCCCGTCGTGGGTCGCGCTGGTCGTGTTGCGGCTCGTGGCGCACGGCGCCGACCCCCTGTGGGTCTCCCTGGTGGCGGCGAAGACCGTGCTGCTCATCGGCGTGGTGCTGCTGTTCGTGTACGTGTCGTGGCACCTGTGGCCGCTGCGGATCTTCGCGCTGCCGGAGGAGCTGCCGCCGATCGACCGGAAGTTCCTGAACGCCTCGCAGGGCCTGGTCCTGACGCTGGGCGGGGCACTCACCCTCGGGGTGGTCGCCGGTCATGTCTGACCGGTGGAACCGGCCGATGCTGGTCTTCGCGTTCGCCTGCGCGGCGCTGGCCGCCGTGGCGGTGGTCGGCGTGCTCGCCGACCACCGCACCCTGGACGGCCTCCCCATCTGGACCAAGCCGCTGAAGTTCGCGGTCTCCGGCGCGGTCTACGGCCTGACCTGGTCGTGGCTGTGCTCGCTCATCGACCACCGGCAGCGGACCGTGCGGCGGGCATCGGGGGTCGTCGTCGCGCTGCTCAGCCTCGAACTGGTGCTGATCACCGGCCAGGCACTGCGGGGCCGGCGCAGCCACTTCAACTTCTCGACCACGTTCGACGCGGTCGTGTACGAGGTGATGGCGACGTCGATCGTCGTGGTGTGGTGCGGCGCGCTGGTCCTCACGCTGCTCGTGCTGCGCAGCGACATCGAGGACGGGGCACGCAAGCTGGCGGTCGGCCTCGGCGCGGTGCTGTCCCTGGTCGGCGTGGGCATGGGGGTGCTCATGACCATCCCCAGCGGTGCCCAGATCGCGGCGCTGGGTTCCGGGGGCGGCATGCTGGGCGCCCACACGGTCGGCGCGCCGGACGGGGGCCCGGGGCTGCCGGTCCTGGGGTGGAGCACCACCGCGGGCGACCTCCGCGTCCCGCACTTCGTCGGCATGCACGCACTGCAGGCGCTGCTGCTGTGGCACCTGGCCCTCGGCCGGCTGGCGAGGCGGTGGCCGCGACTCGGTCCGGTTCGCGCGCAGCTGGTGTGCGTCGGGGCGGCGGGTTTCGCCGGTCTGCTGGCACTGCTGACGTGGCAGGCCTACCGCGGCCAGCCGCTGACGCGCCCGGACGGCTGGACGCTGGCGGGTTTCGCCGGGGGGGGGGGCCGGGGGGGGG
>NZ_JBJMIE010000424.1:0-14569 GCF_045807065.1 Actinophytocola sp.
CCAGCCACCTGCCGGTCTCGTTGGACCAGCTGCCGGTGGACACGGGCGCCGTCACGGGCCTCGTGTCGAACAACCCGGTGACCGATGTCGTGCACGACAGCCCTGTGGGTGGGCTCGTCAGTGGCGTCACCGATCACCTCCCCCAGGTTGGCGACCACCTGCCGGTCGTCGGTGACCTGGACCTGGGTCTGTAACGCGCCTTTCAGCCCAGAATGAGGGGTTTGCCCCAACCCCGAGAGGCCGGGGTCCGCAGCGTCGCGGACCCCGGCCCCCTTTCACCCATACGGGGGAGCACGGCACACTCATCCGGGTGAGGACTCCGCCCTGGCTCACCGTTCTCGACGACACCATCGCGGCATGCATCACCCACCACCGGTCTGACCTGGCCGGACGGTTGGAGAAGCGGCGCTCGTTACTCCTGGAGCCGAAGCTGCGGGTCCCGGTGATCGGTGAGCCGAACCAGGGCAAAAGTCAGCTCGTCAACGCCCTCGTGAATGCCGAAGTGTGTGCCGTCGGCGACGATGTGACGACAATCACTCCGACCACTGTAACGCACTCCCAGGCACCCGCGGCCGCGCTGGTCACGGAGATTTCCACTTCGGGCCGCCGCGCGATCGGGCCGTCGAACGAGCCGGCGCGGATCCCGGTGCCCGTCGAGGAGATCGCGCGCCGCGCGTTGGCCGCCCCGCACCCGGACGGCGGCGACGAGCTGCACGCCGAGGTCGGCCTGCCGCGCGAGCTGCTGGCCGCCGGACTCGTGCTGATCGACACGCCCGCCATCAACAGCACCGGCCCGCTGCGCACCGCCACCACCTTCGCCGCGCTGTCCAGCGCCGACGCCGTGCTCATGATCTCCGACGCCACCGGCGAGCTGCGCAGCTCCGAGCTGGAGCTGCTGAAGCAGGTCACCTCGCTGTGCCCGGTGGTGACGGTCGTCCTGACGAAGATCGACATCGTGCCGCGCTGGCGGGCGGTCGCCGAGCGCAACCGGGCCCGGCTCGCCGCCGCGGG
This sequence comes from Actinophytocola sp., assembly GCF_045807065.1. Taxonomy (GTDB): domain Bacteria; phylum Actinomycetota; class Actinomycetes; order Mycobacteriales; family Pseudonocardiaceae; genus Actinophytocola. The sequence continues at coordinate 1,012 of NZ_JBJMIE010000424.1, forward strand.
CCTGCGGGTCAAGGTCGTGCCGGTGTCCGCGACCGTCCGCCTGGCCGCCGCGCGGACCGGGGACAAGCAGCTCAACGAGGAGTCCGGCTTCGGCGAGCTGGTGCGGACCCTGTCGCAGGACGTGCTCGCCAACAGCGACGCCATCCACCGCGCCACGACCGCCGTGCTGGCCGCCCAGGCGACCAAGCAGCTCATGGAGCCGCTGACCGAGGCGCTCACCGAGGTGCACACGGGCGAGCAGGGCCGCGCCCAGCTGCAGTACCGCGCCGTGCAGCACCGGCTGGACGAGCTGCGCAGGCGCACCAACCGCTGGCAGACCATGCTGGGTGACGAGGTCGCGGACCTGCTTTCCGACGTCGAGTACGACCTGCGCGATCGCACCCGCAAGATCGTCCGCGCCGCCGAGGAGTTCTTCGACGCCGCCGATCCGGCCAAGACCTGGGACGACTTCGCCGAGTGGCTGCGCGAGGCGCTGGTCGAGACCGCCGACGTGAACTTCGCGTGGCTCGTCGAGCGGTTCCAGTGGGTGGCCGAGAAGATCGCCAGGCAGGTCGCGCTGGAGGAGGCCGTGCCGGAGGAGCTGGCCACCGACGGGCTGCTGGAGCACATCGGCGACCTCGAGCCGCCGCGCGTGGAGAAGTTCTCCGTCGGCCAGCAGCTGTTCATCGGCCTGCGCGGGTCCTACGGCGGCCTGCTCATGTTCGGTCTCGCCACGACCATCGCCGGCCTGCCGCTGATCAACCCGATCTCGCTCGGCGCGGGTGCCGCGTTCGGCGCGAAGAGCATCTGGGACGAGCGGTCCGGGCGGCTCAAGCGGCGGCAGGCGGTGGCCAAGCAGACCGCGCAGCGGTACGTGGACGACTTCTTCCTCTCCTACGGCAAGGCGAGCAAGGACACCGCGCGGCAGGTGCAGCGCAAGCTCCGCGACCACTTCCAGTCGGTGGTGGAGCGCCTGCAGGAGGGCATCGCCGAGCAGGCGAACGCGGCCAAGCGCGCGGCCGAGGCGGAGATCGCCGAGCGGCGCAGGCGCAGCCAGGAGATCACCGCAGAGGTGCAGCGCCTCGTCGGGCTGCACAAGCGGATCCAGGCGCTCGTCGGCCAGTCGACACCGCCCAAGGAACTGACGGCGTGAGAGCGGGGCGAGCGCTGCACAGCCGCACCTCGGGGGAACGTGGCGCAAGCCAGCCACCAGTACGTGACCGACCCGGCGTGACCAACTCAGTGAGATTCCGGGGAGGCGGGACCGCATGAGCCTGGCCGACCGTGCGCACTCGATGCTGCGCGACGCGCTGGAGGTGTACCGGGACAGCCCGCGTGCCGTGCACTGGCTGCGCCGCCACCTCGACCGGCTGGCCGAGCCGCTGCGCGTCGCGGTCGCCGGACAGTCCCGGGTGGGCAAGTCGACGCTGGTGAACTCGCTGGTCGGCGAGGAGGTCGCGCCGCTGTCCGTCGAGGAGGGCAGCCAGGTCCTCGCCTGGTACCGCGGCGGGGTGAACCCGCGGGCACAGGTGTACCCGACGCAGGCGCCACCACGGGACGTGCCGGCCGCGCGGATGGGCGGCCGGTTGCACATCGACCTGGAAGGGTGGCGGTCCGATGCCATCGATCGGGTGGTCATCGACTGGCCGTCGCGGACGCTGCGTGGCCTGACGTTCATCGACACCCCGGGCGTCGACCCGTCCGACGCCGGCACCCGGATCTCGCTGGACGCCGACGCCGTCCTGTACCTCATGCGGCAGCTGCACGCGACCGACGTGGGTTTCCTCCAGTCGCTCCAGGACCACCCCATCGCGCGGGAGACGCCGGTGAACTCCCTTGTGGTGCTGTCGCGTGCGGACGAGGTGGGCGGCGGCCGGATCGACGCACTGACGTCGGCGAAGCGCCTCGCCCGGCGCTACCGCAAGGACGTCGCGCTGACGGGCGTGTGCCAGAACGCGATCGCCGTGTCGGGCCTGCTCGCGCACGCCGGCCGCACACTCACCGCCGACGAGCTGTCGTCGCTGCGGGTCCTGGCCACGGCCGCGCGCCGCGAGCTGGAGATCGCGCTGGTGTCCGCGGACCGGTTCGTCGGCGAGGGCGTGCCGCTGCGGTTGGACGCCCAGACGCGGACGGCGTTGCTCGACCGCTTCGGCATGTTCGGCATCCGCCTGGTCACCACCCTGATCCGGCAGGGGTTCTCCTCGATGGAGGCGCTGTCGGAGGAGCTGGTGAGCCGCAGCGGGCTGGTCGAGCTGCGTGAGTCGATGCGGCAGTGCTTCACCGACCGGCACGACGTGCTCAAGGCGCGGTCGGCGCTGCTCGCGATGGAGGTCGTGCTGCGGATGGAGCCCCGCCCGGCCGCGCGGCGGCTGGTCGCGGCGTTGGAGTCGCTGGTGGTGAGCGCCCACGACTTCCGCGAGCTGCGTCTGCTCGCGGCCCTGGACGGTGGCCGCACTGTCCTGCCGGACCCCCTCGCGGACGAGGCCCGCCGCTTGGTCGGCGGCGTGGGCACGGCGTTGCCGGACCGGCTGGGCTTCACCCGCGAGGTGCCGGGCCACGAACTGCACGACGCGGTGTCCGACGCGCTGCGGCGGTGGCAGGAGCAGGCCGAGAACCTGGCGCTGGGCGAGGGCCAGCGACGGGCCGCGCGGGTGGTGGTCCGCAGCTGCGAGGGCATGGTGGCGGAACTGGCCGGGTACTGAGTCCGCTAGGTTGAGGCACCTCGAAGTCTGTCTGAGGAGGAACCGTGGCGCGCGACCCCGACAGCATCCAGCGGGAGATCGAGCAGGCGCGGGACGCGCTCGCGTCCACGCTCGACCAGCTGAGCACGAAGGCCAACCCGAAGAAGCTGGTCAGTGAGGCCAAGGCGGGCGCGACGAGCACCCTGTCCTCGCCCAAGGTCAAGTACCCCCTGATCGCCTTCGCGGCCCTGATCGTCCTGGTCCTGCTCCGCAAGCTCTTCCGCTGACCCCGCGAGTCCAACGCCCGCAACCCGTGTGTCCAACCGGCCGGACCGGTGAGTTCGACAAATCCGGTCACCGGCTGGTGACCGGTTCGGTTGAACACGCGGGTCGGGAGTGTTGGACTCGCGGGTCGGTTGCGTTGGACTCGCGGGTCGTTCAGTGTGCTCGGTCGGTGCCGCTTCCGCCGGCCGCGGTCTCGGCGGCAGGTCGGCTGGGCGTGGGCGCGGGGGCGCCGTCCTCGGCCCCCTCGCTCGATGAGCCCTGCTCGGACGCTGACGCGCCGTCCTCCGTCTCCGCGGGTTCCGGGGTCGGTGGTTCCTCGGTTCTCGCCAGGCGAGCCGTGAGGTAGGCCGTCGTGAACTCGACCGCGTCGCCGTTCAGCATGTGGACGACCGTGCGGCGCCCAACGTCGTCCGACGCCAGCTCCTCCGCCAGTTGGTCCGCTCGGTCCCGCGCCGCGATGAGGCCCGGCGCCCGGCCCGTCAGAGTCCGCCCTCGCCCCTTGACCGCGATGGCCCAGTCGTCGCCGTCGGGGGTGTAATGCGCTTCGATCGGGTCAGCCATCTCTGTCTCCCACCCTCTGTCGGCCTCCCCGCCCCCCGGGGGGAAAGCCCCGTCCGCTGACCATAATCGATCCGCGGTGACCGTGTGTGGCTAATTCGGTCGCAATCCGAACCAGACGAGCCGCATCACGAGTTCGGCCGCGGCGGGGGCGGAAACGTCGTCCCGCTGCACGTACCACAGCGCCAGCCGCTCACACGCCCCGACGACCATTTCCGCGTACGCCTCCAGCTCGTCGTGCGGCAGGTCCAGCAGGAAGGACGCGAACAACGTGGTGTTCACCGCGGTCTGCTGCTGGCGAACGGCCTCGATCTCGGCCATCGCGTCCGGCCCGGCGACCGCCGCCTCGGCCTGCAGGAGCTTCCACGACCGCCGGTGCGAGTCGGTGAACGCGAAGAACGCCGTGAGCCCGCGCCGAATCGCCTCCTCCGCCGAGCTCACACCTTCGACGGATTTCAGCGTCACGTTCAGTAACTCCGCGCGTGCGGCGCGGATGCACGCGACGAACAGGCCCTCCTTGGAGCCGAAGTACTCGTAGATCATCGGCTTGGAGACGCCGACCCGCTCCGCCACGTCGTCCATCGACGTCGCGAGGAAGCCCCGGTCGGCGAAGATCTCCTCCGCCACCTCGACCATCTGCCGCTCGCGCTCGGCGCGCGGCATCCGCTTCCTGCGCTCCTTCGTAGGCCCCACGACACGACTCTACCGGAAGTAACCTACTCGCAGTAAGGTAGGACGGCATGGAGTTCCACACCGTCGTCATCGGCACCGGCTTCTCCGGCCTCGGCATGGCCATCCAGCTCAAACGGGACGGCCGGAACGACTTCGTCGTGCTCGAGAAGGCACACGACGTCGGCGGCACCTGGCGCGACAACACGTACCCGGGCTGCGCGTGCGACATCCAGTCGCACATGTACTCGTTCTCGTTCGCGCAGAACCCCGCCTGGACCAGATCGTTCTCCCCGCAGCCGGAGATCTGGGACTACCTGCGCGGTGTGGCCGACCGCTACCGCCTGCGCGACCACATCCACTTCGGCGTCGAGGTCACCGGCGCCCGCTGGGACGCCGACGAGCGCCGCTGGCACGTCACCACCGGCAGGGGCGAGTACGTCGCCCGCTTCCTGGTCGCCGGCATCGGCGCCCTGCACCTGCCCAACGTCCCGAAGCTGCCCGGCATCGAGCGCTTCGGGGGCGAGGCGTTCCACTCCGCGCGGTGGAACCACGACTACGACCTCGCGGGCAAGCGCGTCGCCGTCGTCGGCACGGGCGCGAGCGCGGTCCAGTTCGTCCCGCGCATCGCCCAGGACGTCGCGCGCCTGACCCTCTTCCAGCGCACCCCGCCGTGGATCATGCCCAAGCCGGACCACGAGATGCCGAACTGGGCCAAGACCCTGTTCCGCGTGGTGCCCGGCGCGCAGCGGCTGTACCGCGACCTCATCTACTGGCTGCTCGAGGCCCGCGCGGTGGGCTTCAACGGCAACCCGGCGCTCATGAAGCTGGCGCAGCGGGTCGCGCTCGCCCACCTGCACCGGCAGGTCAAGGACCCCGAGCTGCGCCGCAAGCTCACCCCCGACTACCTGATGGGCTGCAAGCGGGTGCTGATCGCCAACGACTACTACCCGGCGCTGACCAGGGAGAACGTCGAGGTCAACACGGGCGGGATCAGCGCGGTCACCGAGCGCGGGGTGGTCGACGGCAACGGTGTGGAGCACGAGGTCGACGTGATCATCTACGGCACCGGCTTCCACGTCACCGACGCCTACGACTACCTCGACATCACCGGCGTCGACGGCCGCGACCTCGCCAAGGAGTGGCGCGAGGAGGGCATCCAGACCCACCTCGGCATCACGGTCGCCGGCTACCCGAACCTCTTCTTCCTGCTCGGGCCGAACACCGGGCTCGGCCACAACTCGGTCGTCTTCATGATCGAGTCGCAGATCAGGTACGTGTCGCAGGCCATGGCGCTGGCCGACCACGCGGGTGCCGCGGCGGTCGACACCAAGGAGAGCGCGCAGGCCGAGTTCCAGTCGGACATCCAGCGCAAGCTGGCGGGCGGCGTGTGGACGCGCGGCGGCTGCAGGAGCTGGTACCTGGACGCGCGTGGCGTCAACCGCACGATCTGGCCGGGCTTCACGTGGCGTTACTGGCTGCGCACGCGCAAGGTCGACCCGAGCGCGTTCGACCTCGTTGCGTGACGGGCCGTGAGCAGGGCGTGCCACGGACGGGAAATAAACCACCCGTTTGGCATTAGACCCCTTCTCACCTGCGTAAACTGGTGTCGAACCGCCTCTGGTGACGAATATCTGGCATCTGGGAACAGTGTGGGACCAACCTCCCATGCATACTGTTCTCACCGAGCCCGGTACTCTGAGCTACGTGGTGATGACCGAAGAGCATCGACCACGAGGGCGATGAGGGTAGTTGACCGGGCACCGCGAGGGTCGAGATTCGCCTTGCGGGCGGCGGAGGGCGAGGCAGCGTGATTCGTCGCTGACCAGGGCGGACTCTGCCACACAAGGTCGACACGGGGGTTGACGTTGAGCCGAGGAACGCCGGGGTTCACCGCTGTGCTGGCGGTGACCGAGTTCCGTGCGCTCTGGTTCGCAGAGGCGCAGTCTGTTTTCGGGGACCAGCTCGCGAAAGTCGCGCTGACCATCCTCGTCTACGACAGAACCGGCTCCCCCCTGCTCGCCGCGCTGATGTACGCGCTGACGTTCATGTCCGCGCTCATCGGCGGCCTGGGCCTGTCGCAGCTCGCCGACCGGTTCCCGCGCCGCGCGCTGATGGTCGTGAGCGCGCTCGTGCAGGGCGCGCTGGTCGGGCTGATGGCCATCCCGGGCATGCCGATAGCGGTGCTGTGCGTGCTCGTGCTCACCGTCGGGCTCGTCCAGTCACCCTCCGCGGCCGCGCAGAACGCGATGACGCGCGAGATCTTCACCGACGACGAGCTGTACCTGCGCAGCCAGGACCTGCGCGGCATCAGCACGAACACGATCATGCTGCTCGGCCTCGCGGGCGGCGGCATCCTGGTGGTCGCGATCGGCGCCAGCTGGGCACTCGCCGTCAACGCGGTGACGTTCCTGGTCGGCGCGTTGCTCATCGCCCTGTTCGTCAAGGAGCGGCAGGTCGCGGGCGGTAAGGAGGACGGCTGGTTCGGCGCGGCCAGGTGGGTGTTCGGGCGCAGCCGCATGCGCGTGCTGCTGACCCTGTCCTGGCTCGTCGGCCTGGTGGTCATCCCGGAGGGCCTGGTCGCGCCGCTCGCCAGGGAGCTGGGCGAGTCGGACGCGGTGGTCGGCCTGCTGCTCGCCGCCGACCCCCTCGGGTTCGTCGTCGGTGTGTACGTGTTGTCGCGCTTCGTGGTCGCCGAGCACCGGGTCCGGGTGATGGGGTTGCTGGCGGCAGGCGCGTCCGCGACCCTCGTCGGGTTCGCGTTCCACCCGAACCTCGTCTTCGCCCTCGCGCTGCTGGCGCTGGCGGGAATGTTCGGCGCCTATCAGATCACCGTCAGCGCGACCTTCAATTCACTCGTGCCCAATGACATTCGCGGGGGAGCGTTCGGCATCATTCGAACGGGCCTTCGAGTATCGCAGGGAATCGGTGTGGCAATTGGCGGAGCGGTAGCGCAGGGTATTGGCTCGGCTACTAATACGATTGCCCTGGCCGGAGTTGTCGGTGTGGTGATCGCGGTGCCGGCCGCGGTGGCATGGGCGCGGCTCAATCGAGCAGAGCCCGAGACCGCCGGACTCACGCGACTGAACACGCTGCCATCTTGAGAGTTCGCAAAGTGTTACCAAGAGACAACAGGCCTGGTGAGCGCCACCTGAGTGGGTCAGAGATCGCGGTCCATCATCACGGTTCACCTCCTGGGGAAGTTCAGAGCTGAACTGGTCGTACCTAACATGAGTTTGTGGCAAGACGTCACAGATCGCGATCTGACATCACACTTCACCTCCCGCGGGGACGGGGTAGGTACCGAATGGCTTCACCGGGCGACAAACCGCCGAACGGGCAATGGCATGCTAGCGGTCCACACTGTTCGTTCGTTTTCGGCTGGCTCGGATCACGCTTGGGTGTGACACCGATGGGAGATGTTTGCCCATGAGTTTCACCGCTCACGGTGGGTCCGGGCAAGCATCGCCTGCCGGAGAAAGCCAAGACGCCGGCGCGGAGAGCGCCCCGACCGGTCGGACGCAGGCCCGAGCTCCTGCATCACGCACAAGTGTGAACGACCAGGGCGACACGCGACAGCGCAGAAGCCTTTTCGTAGTACATCCCAGGCATTGGGCGTTCTGGCAGCAGCGACCCCGGCTGATCGCCTACATGCTGCTCTGCGATCTGCTGGCCATCGCGTTCATCGTGTTCGCCACGGTCACGGCGCCGGGCCCGATCGGTGCCGACTGGCTCCGAGGCGCCACGCTGGCCGTGTGTGCGACAGTCCACTTGCAACTGTCACGCCGACAGGAGGAACGCAGGCGGAGCAGAAAGCACACCGTGCAGATCGACCTGGTGGGCATCTGGTCGTTCGCGGGAGTCGTAGTCCTGCCGATCCATTTGGCACTGCTGGCCATCGTCCTTTCGCGAACCCAGCGCTGGTTCGTGGCCCGTCGCCCGCTGTACCGATTCACCTTCTCGACGTCGAGCGTCCTGCTGGCCGCCGTGGCGACGCACGAGACCCTGCAGAGCCTCGGCGTCAACGACTGGTCACGCCTGGACGTCCCCCAGTCGTTCACCGCGTTCGGTGTCCTGCTTCTGGGTGGCCTTGTCTACTTCGCCTCACAGGCGGTGGTCATCGGCGCCGGCGCGATCCTGCTGTCGACCACGCGGCCGACGATCCGGTCGGTGCTGGGCACCCGCGAGGACAACGAGCTGGAGGTCGTGACCATCGCCCTCGGGACGGTGGCGGCCATCCTGCTCGTCAACGTGCCGGCCGCCCTGGTGATCATGGTGGCGGTCGGCGTGATCGCCAACCGCATCGCCGAGGTGCGGCAGCTGCAGGAGGACGTCCGCACGGACCCGAAGACGGGCCTGCTGAACATGCGCGGCTGGCGCGAGGTGGCGGAACGCGAGATGACCCGCGCCAGCCGGGACGCCCAGCAGTGCGCGTTGCTGATGGTGGACCTGGACCACTTCAAGAACATCAACGACACCTGGGGCCACCCGGCCGGCGACGACGTGCTGGAGTACGTGGCCCACGCGCTGCGCAGCGCCACCCGCGCGAGCGACGTCATCGGCCGGTTCGGCGGCGAGGAGTTCGTCCTGCTCCTCCCCGACGCCGACACCGAGGAGGCCGAGGCGGCGGGCGAACGGATCCGCCAGACGATCTCGGAGCTGCACGTCCCGACGACGGACAAACGCGGCGGACCGGTCGCGATCTCGGAGCGCACGACCTCCATCGGCGTGGCCGTGTACCCGGTCCACGCCGAGGCGCTCGACTCCCTGCTGCAGGCGGCGGACGCGGCGGTCTACGAGGCCAAGGAAGGCGGCCGCAACCAGGTCCGCCTCGCCAGCCCGCCTCCCCGGAACTGGCAGGCCTAGTCACTCCCTGGTGCTACCCGGCACCCCTGGGTCACCCCTGGGTATGACGCCAAAGATCAGGGTTCAGCCGGATGGCCGCGGTGATCGCAACGGGTAGCCTTCGGTCCCATGGGGAAACCAGGAGGGTTGCCCCGGTTCAGCGCTCTGGTGGGGATCGTGTTGGCGGCGGCGGGGTTCGCGGTCATCGCCTCCCGGCCCGATCCGCCGCAGTACCGCCCACCCACGGGGGACGTAGCCAAGGTGGAGCGGGCGATCGAGGACCAGCTCGACCCCAGGTCGGGGCGGGACCCGATTGCGGATCTGCCGGCGGACTTCACGAAGATCAGCGGGCGTGAACCGGTGCACATGAAGGCGCCGGACGGCACGACGAGGGCCGTCCATCCCGGCGGGGGCTGCTCGTCACCGTGGGGGGCGACGCGCTGGGACTACAGCGTGGGCTGCAAGGCCCACGACCTCGGCTACGACATGCTCAGGTACGCGGCGGCCAAGGGGCAGCCACTGGCGGCCACGATGCGGGAACGGCTCGACGACCGGCTGTCCCAGGACATGCACGCCCAGTGCCACTACAACCCGCGCGACTCCGCCGGCGCCTGCCAGGCCGTCGCCGACATCTACACCGCCGGCCTGGTCGTCAACTCGTGGCACCAGCGCTGGGGTCCACCCCGCAACGAGCCCCTCGGACCGTGGTCGATCGCGATGGTCGTGATCATGGTGCTGATCGTGGCCAGAGCGCCCGCCGTCGCGCGGAAGGAACCGCGGCGGAGCCTGCTCGCGGCGCCGCGCCCGGTGCTGACCGAGACCGAGCAGGCCCAGGCGCACAGCATGAGCTACCTGCGCATACTCAGCCTGACCGGCATCGTGCTCGGCGAGTCCCTGCTGGCCTTCGCCATGCGCGACGACATGGAGCCGGCCTGGACCTGGCCCTTCACCTGGCTGCTGCAGCTGGTCCCGCTGTTCTTCCTGGCCGGCGGCCACTCCAACCTGCTCGCCTGGCGCGCCATGGAGGGGCACTACGTCACCTTCCTGGCGAGCCGTGTCGGCTGGCTGATCCGCCCGGTCTTCGCGTTCGTGCTCGCCTGGCTGGTCGTCCCGCTGTCCCTGGAGTTACTCCAGGCGCCGGAGAGCGCCGTCACCGCGTTCAGCCGCCTCGTCGTGCAGCCGCTGTGGCTACTCGGCCTGTACCTGCTGGTCGTGGCCCTGACGCCGGTCATGCACCGGCTGCACCGGCTGCTGCCGCGCACGACCCCTCTCGTGCTGACCGCGGGGGTCGTGGAGCTCGGCTTCGTGGGCGGCTCGATCGCCGCGCACGCCGGCGGTGTGCTGGTCGCGCTGCTGTTCGCCCAGCTGGCCTTCCACTACGCCGACGGCACCCTCTGGCACATCCCCCGCGGCGTGCTGATCGGCACGGCCGCCGTCGCGTTCGCCGGGCTGGTGGTGCTCACCACCCTCGGCGCCCAGCCGAAGCTGCAGCTCGCGGAGCCGACCGGGTACGCGGCGTTCGCGCCGTCGCTCGGCGGCCTGCTGCTCATCGGCATCGTGCAGGTCGCGCTGGTGGCCCTGCCCCGCGAACACGGCCTGCGGGTCCTCGTCACCAGCGCGCCGGCACGCGTGGTCGCGCTGGTCCGGGCCGCGCCCATGACCGTCTACCTGGTCTACCTGTGCGCGATGCTCGTCATCGAGGGCCTGCTGCGGGTGGCCAGCGGCGTCGGCTGGTTCACCGAGCCGCGCACGATCTTCGCGCTCGGCCTGGTCGCGCTGCCGACGCTGCTCGCGTTCCTCTGGTTCGAGCGGCGCCCGCCGCCCGCGCCACCGGAACCGGCGCTCGATCCGCTGCCACGCCGGCACTGGGCCGACACGCTGGCCGTGACCCTGGGCGTCGCGTACGGCGGGCTGGGCGTGGTCGGGTTCGCGGTGGCCGGCCTGTCCGGCTGGACCGACGCCGCGAACGTGCTGGGCCTGCCCATCGACCCGATGGCGAGCCTCATCCACCTGCTGCTCGGCTGGTATCTCGTGCACTGCGTCCACCTGCACACCAGCTCGCGGCCGGGACCGTGGTTGGTCACCGCCATCGCGTGCGTGCCGCCGATGCTCACGACGGTTAGCGGGGTGGGCACCGTGGTACACAGCGTGACGATGGCGGTAGCGCTCGCCGTGGCCGTGGCGTGCATGCCCGCGCTGACCCGCACCGCGACGCCACAGCCGGTGCCGGCTGGTCGCTGAGAGGGGGGAGATTCCCGCGCCGGCTCGATCACGCTCCGCAACGTATGCAACCCTACGGCGAGGGCAAGCCGAAACGCCGCTCACAATGTTTCGAATTACCCTCGGACAACCGGGTGAGGCCCAAGAGCGTCTAAGTCCCTGGGTGGTGTTCGTCGCGGGAGGAGCGGGAGGGAGCCGGGGTGAACTATCGGCCGCCGAGGTCGGAAGGTCCTGGGTCGGGACGGGGCAGGCCACAGCCGTCCCGTTCCGGTGGACGCGTGCCGCCGCCGGCGAACGCCGGTCGCGTGGTCGGCGGGCGGCCCGGTGCGAACCAGGACCGCTTCCGCGACGACCGCTCGAGGAACCGCGAGGAGCCTCCGCGGGAACGGCCGGAGCGGGCAGCGGACCGCCGCGACCGGTCGGAGCGGGCAGCGGACCGCGGTGACCGGCCCGTGGAGCGTCCAACCCCGCGTCCGCGCCCCACGCCCCGCACGTCGGACGCGCGCTGGCAACCGCGGGCGCAGGAGCCGCCGGCGCCACGCCGCCCGACCAGGCCCGGTGTGCTCGGTGCCAAGATCGTGATCGCACTGGTCTCGGCGTTGGTGCTCGTCGGCACGGGTTACTACGCGAACCGCCTCAACAGCTTCGCCGACAGCCTGACCACGGCGGACGTCATCGACCAGCCGGCAGTCGAGAAGCCGGCCGACGGGGCGATCGACATCCTCATGGTCGGCATGGACAGCCGCACCGACGCGCAGGGCCACCCGCTGTCCAAGGAGCAGCTCGCGATGCTGAGCGCCGGTGTCGCCGACGGCGAGCTGAACACCGACACGCTCATGCTGATCCGGATCCCGAACGACGGCGGTCCGGCGGTCGGCGTGTCCATACCCCGCGACTCCTACGTCGAGATCGCCGGCAACTACGGCACCCACAAGATCAACTCCGCGTACGTGCGGCGCAAGAACGACGCCATGAACCAGCTCAAGGCCGACGGGGTCACCGACGAGGCCGAGCTGCAGGTCAAGTCCAACCAGGAGGGCGCGAAGAACCTGATCGCGACCATCGAGGAACTGACCGGCGCCACGATCGACCACTACGCCGAGGTCAACCTGCTGGGCTTCTACGACATCACGAACGCGATCGGCGGCATCGACGTGTGCCTGAACAAGGCGGTCAAGGACAGGTACTCGGGGGCGAACTTCCCGGCCGGACCGCAGACGATCAGCGGTGTGCAGGCGCTCCAGTTCGTGCGGCAGCGGCACGGCCTGCCCAACGGTGACCTGGACCGCATCCAGCGGCAGCAGACGTTCATGTCCGGGATGGCCAAGAAGGTGCTGTCGGGGGGCATGCTGGCGCCGGGGTCGGACACGTTCGACGCGCTGCAGGGCGCGATCAAGAAGTCGGTCGTGCTGGACAAGAACTGGAACGTCCTGCAGTTCGCCCAGCAGATGATCGGCATCACCGGCGGCAAGGTGGACTTCAAGACCATCCCGGTCGGCTCGATCGACCTGAAGACGCGCAGCGACGGCTCGGCGGTGGAGGTCGACCCGAACGAGGTCCGCGACTTCGTCACCGGCCTGCTCGGCGGCAAGACCAAGACGAGCACGTCGCCGTCCTCCTCCGCCCCCGACGACGCGTCGGCCAACGCGAAGATCACGGTGAACGTCCGCAACACGACCAGGAAGGGCGGTCTCGCGGCTTCCGTGGCGAAGGCCCTGACCGATCAGGGCTTCGTCCAGGGCATCGTGGGCAACGCCAGCGCGGTGCAGTCCACCGTCGTGCGGTACGCGTCCGGCGAGCAGGCGAACGGCGACCGGGTGGCGAAGGCGCTGGGCGGGAGCCTGGTGGTCGAGGAGGACACGAACCTCGCGGCCGGCACGGTGTCGGTCCTGCTGGGCGCCGACTACAGCGGCCCGGGGGCGTCCGGTTCGGACAGTGCCAGCGGGAACAACCTGACCGGGAAGCCGGTGCTGAGCCTGTCCGGTCCTGGGCGGTCACAGGGGCAGCCGACCCAGCCGGGCTGTGTCAACTGATGTAGCTCTGAGCTGCTGCTCGACCCGGCCCGTTCACCCGAATGGGCTACCTGCGAAGGTAAAATTTGAAAATTCGCGTAATCGGACGACGGTTCATCGCTTCCTCATATGTCGGTATCCCGGTCGGGGCCGGGTACCACGAGGAGAGGGGCGATCGTGCGGCTGGACACAGCGACTTACCAGCGGGTTCTCGGCGACGAGCTGCGCCGCCTGCGCAAGCAGCGCGGCTGGACGAGGCGAGACCTGAACCGTCGGCTGCAGAGCGACATCTCCCTCCAGACCCTGGCC
>NZ_JBJMIE010000425.1:0-20541 GCF_045807065.1 Actinophytocola sp.
CGAACAAGCCCAACTGCTGCTGCGCCGGGCAAGCCTGCTGGGCACGGCGGGCTTCGCCAGCTGGGTGTGCGCGCCGATGCTCGACCTGGCCGAGGACGCCGCCGACGACGCCCTGGCCGAACTCGTGAACGCCGGCCTCCTCGACGTGGCGCGCGAAGCGAACGGGCAGGTCCGGTTCCACCTGCGCGGCCTGCTCCGAACGTTCGCGCTGACCCAACTCGCCGAGGAACCGCACGCGGAGCGCGTAGCCGTGCTACGCCGGATATTCGACGTCGAGTCCCTGCTGTCGACCGCCGTGCCCGCACCCCGGAACGCGACCAGCACCTGAAACCTCGGGGAGCCGGGCTAGAACCAGATGTCCTCGAGGTCGAGTGCGTCGACGGTGTACTTCCCCAGCGCACTGATGATCATGCGCAGCTCGAGCGCGAGGCAGTCGACCAACCGCACGAGCCCGTCGTCCCCGTCCTCGTCGACCGCGAGCAGGGCAGCACGGCCGAGCCCGACCGCGGTTGCCCCCATGGCGAGGCACTTGGCCACCCGAGTGCCCTCCCACATGCGCCCGGACGCGAGCAGGCACGACGACTGCCGGCCGATCCGCGACAGGCACTCCCCCAGCGACAACCCGACGTGGTCGAGGAAACCCAGTGGCGCCCAACCGGTACCCGCCTCGGCTCCGTCGACCGTCACCGCGTCCGCACCGGCCTCCCAGGCCACGGTGCACGCCTGCAGCACGTCACGGGCCGGCGGCAGCTTCACCCACCGCCGCGCACGCGGGAAGTTGTTGCCCATCAACCGGACCTGGTGGCGCAGGATCTCGGCGGTGAACGTCCCGGGACTCGCGCACCGCAACACCCGAACGCCCTCGGCGCCGAACGCCGGGTCCAACGTGTACTGGTCGGCGACGCGTGCCGCCGCGGCCCGGTCCAGCACGGTCATCCCACCCAACCCGGGCTTGGCGCCCTGCCCGACCTTCAGCTCGAAGGCCAGCCGACCGGAGTCGAGCAGCGGCCGCACACCGGGATCGCTGTAGACCAGGTTCCAGACTTCGGCATCCGCGTCCTCGGTGCTCTGCTGAACCACCACTCCCCCACCGTCGCCGAGTTCCGCCGCGTAGGCCCGGATCCGGCCGAGCAACGACGCCGAACTCCCCTCCTCGGCTCGCCGGTACCCGTTCACCGGCACGATGTTCTCCCCGACGCACATCGGGATACCCAACCGGCCGGCCTGCCGGCTCGCCGCGAGCCCGAGGTCGCCGGTGGCCACCCTGGTCGACCCGAAGGCCGACAGGTACACCGGCAGCGGCGAGCGGAACCCGCCGACGACGGTGTCGAGCACGACGTCCCGGTGGGTCGGTTCCCGCGCGAGATCGATCAACCGTTCCAGCCGGTGCGGCGTGAACACCGGCGGCACCAGCCGAGCGGAGTCGATCAGGTCGGCGCCGGACCGGACCGCCGCGCCGAACACCGCGGTGCCGTAACCGTCCTCGGGCGGGAACACCGCCGCGCACCCGGTCCGCGCACGCGTGCGAACCGCGGCGGCCGGGAAGTGCTCCGCCCGCAGCCCTACCACTGGCCCGTCCCCTCGCCGAACCGGTGCGCCGCCGGATGGCTCGGGCGCGCTCATGGCGACACCACTCCCGGGAGTTTCGGATACGCGCTGGCCTGCCAGACGGCAGGCAGGCCGGCGACGTACCGGGTGAACCGCTCGAGACCGAGGCCGAAGCCCGCGCTGGCCGGGATCCCCTCGCGCACCATCCGCAGGTACCAGCCGTACTTGGCCGGGTTCTCACCCGTCTCCCGCATGCGTGCGACGATCCGCGAGTACTCGAACTCACGCTCGCTGCCGCTGCACAGCTCGCCGTACCCCTCGGGTGCGATGAGGTCGAAGTTCCGCAGTACGCCGGGCTCGCCGCGGCTCTCCCGGTCGTAGAAACCGCGGGAACCCTTGGGATAGTCGACGACGAAGAACGGCGCGTCGGCCTTGTCGGACAGGACCTGCTCGCCGGCCCAGTCGATCTCGGCGTGCGGGTCCTGGGGATGGCCGAGCTCGCGCAGCACAGCCACGGCGTCGGTGTGCGACATCCGGTCGAACGGCCGGTCGACGAACCCGGTGAGCGCCGCCGGGTCGCGGCCGAGCAACTCGAGCTCGGCCGGCAGGTCGGCCACGACCCGGCGCACGACGTGCCGGACCAGCCCGGTCAACACGCTCTGGACGTCGTGCGCGGACGCACCGGCGATCTCGACGTCGATCTGGTGGAACTCGGCGAGGTGCCGGTCGGTCGACGCGGTCTCGGGCGGCTCCAGCCGCACGTTCGGCGCGACGTAGAAGATCTTGTCGAAGGCGAGCAACGACGCCTGCTTGTACAGGATCGCGCTCGTCATGAGCTTGTACCGGTGGCCGTAGAAGTCGACGTCCACCTGTTTCGACCCGCGTGTGCCGGGATCGGTGACCGGGCCGATGATCGGCGCGAGCAGCTCGACGAAGTCCCTGGCGGCGAAGAACTCCCGAGCGGCGCTGAGGATCCGGTGCTGGATCCGCAGCACGGCGCGGGTCACCGGGGACGACAGGTGCTCGCGTGGTGAGGTGGGCGGGCGGCGGTCGAGCTCAGTGCGGTAGGCGTTGGCCATGGCGTTCGTTCCCAGCGTGTCGGAGGGGAGCTTGTCGACGGGTGGGGTGGTCGAGACGGCGCCGGTGATGGGTGAGGTCGGCGAGCAGCCGGGACGCGCCGACCCGCTCGGTGCGCCGCCGGCCGCCCAGTGCGGCCGGCAACGGCAGCAGGCCGGTGTCCCACCACACGAGGCGGCCGTCCGTGTCGAGCACACACCGGGCTTCGTTGCGGTTGTCGGGATGCAGGCAGTACGGCACGTCCAGCAGGCCCCGTTCGAACGCGAGCGGCAGCGCCTCGGTGAGCGTCGGCGCGAGGTTGCGCACCTCGTCCACGAGCACGCGGGCCTGCAGGTACACCTCGGTGTCGCCGTCCGGCGCCGGCTCGGGACCCGGCTCGGCCAGCGCGCACTCGTGCGCCAGCCGCAGCGCCTCGAGGTTCTCCGCGACCGTCGGGATGCGGTGTGCCTCGGCCGTGGTCTTGACGATCAGGCGTTCGGTGCCGGTGCGGACCGCGAGCCGCACGCTGTCGGCGAGCAGGACCCGGCCGCCGGCCTGGGTCGAGGGGTACAGCCCCATGTAGGTGTAGAGGACGAGGTGGTGATCGACCACTGTGGACAGCTCCTCGGCACACAACCGGCGTAGCGCCCACAGCGCCTCGATGTCCTGGTCGGTGTTCGTCTGCTGGGCATAGCTCGCCGACACACTGCCCAGTCCGTGCTCGACGAAGAACAGGCACTCCAGCACGGACAACGCGACCAGCAGGCCCGGCGGGCACAGCTGACCGAGCATGCAGCCACCGAAGCTCTCCAGGTGGCACAGCACACCCCGGTCCCGCTGGGCGGCGAGCATCCGCACCGCTCGCGACCACGCCGCGGTGGCCACCCGCACCGGGATGCGGCTGTAGGGCAGGCAGTACGACACCGGGCCGCCCTCGGACGCGTCGAGCCCGGCCGCCAGCATGGTGGCGAAGATCTGTTCCGGTTGCGCGGAACCGTGCCGCACCTGCACCGGGAACCTCGCACTCGCCACCCCGTCCAGCATCCGCGCGGTGCGCGCCAGCGGGATCGCCACCAGCGGGTAGCCGTTGAGCTCCACCCCGGCCGCGCACGCCGCGGCGGCCTGCTCGTGCTCGTTGTGCCGGGTGTAGCTGTCCAGGGTCACCGTGCCGATGGCGGGCAGACCGGCGGACCGCACGGCCAGCAGCCCCTGCCGCATCCGCGCCGGGTCGCCGAAGCCCATCCGCGGCTGCAGGGTCAACGTCCCGGCCCGGCGCTGGTCGGCGATGAACCGGCTGAACTGCGACTGCGGCTGCCGCGCGGTCATCTGGCACCCGCGGCACGCGCCTCGACGAACTGGCGCAGCTGCTCGACGGCGCGTGCCGGTCCGTCCACATCGGCCGGGAACACCGCGTCGTAGCCGCGCGCGAGCAGGTCCCGGCGCAGACCGGGGCCGGCGTCGCCGCGCGTGCCGAACCTGCCGCCGATGACGACGACCAGGCCGGCCAGCGCGGGGTCGGCGCGCAGCGCGTGGATCACCCTGGCCCCGTCCACCTGCCCGTGCCCGTTGACCGTGCTGAGCACGACGTAGTCCGGACGCTCGGCACGGCAGGCGCTCAGCAGCAGGTGCACCGGAACGCACGGACCCAGGTTGACGACCCGGTGCCCCATCTCCTCGATGAGCAGCTGCAGAACGACCAGGTTCCAGGTGTGCGAGTCGGTGGGCACGCTGGAGACCAGGAACTTCAGCCGGCCACCGCCAGCCGAGGTCGCCGCGCGGTTCCTGGTGTCGAGCTCTGGTTTCCCCACGTTTCCCAGTATCGGCACCCGGGTATCGAATCGATATTCGTCCGTTTCGGCTACCGGCCCGACAGCACGTCGGCAGCCGCGCCGCGTGCCGTCCGGCCCGACGGATGACGGGTGGGGGGCTCGTCCAGGCCGACGTCGGCCGATCACCGGGGCCACGGTCACGACCCGACCGTGACACCCGCCTGCCCGACCACGGCCACGGCGGCGGCCACCGTGTCCACGATGGACAGCAGGTGCCGGTCGTCCGGCGAGACGAATCCCTCGTGGGTGGCGTGGTCGACCATGCCCAGCAGGGTGTCGAAATAGCCTGTCACGTTCAGCACGACGATCGGCTTGCGGTGCAGACCGATCTTGCGCCAGGTCAGGATCTCGAACAGCTCGTCGAGCGTGCCGAAACCACCTGGCAGTGCGATGAACGAGTCGGCCAGGCGGTACATGGTCGACTTGCGCTCGTGCATGGTGTCGACGAGGTGGCACTCGTCGACATCGGTCTTGACCGGGTCGTGCTGGGTGAGGTGGCGTGGGATCACCCCGATCACGTGCCCGCCCGAGCGGAGCACGGCGTCGGCCAGCTCACCCATGAGCCCACCGGCGCTGCCGCCGTACACCAGGCCGATCCCGCTGCCGCCGAGCGCGGTGCCCAGCTCCCGCGCACAGTCGAGGAAGCCGGGGCGGTGGCCGGCCTTCGCGCCGCAGAACACCCCGACCCGGCGCACCGGCTCAGCTGACATCACGCACTCTCCTCCGTGGTCCGGCTACGCCGGCTGCTCGGCGAGACGGGTGATCGCCGCCACGAACTCACCGAAGACGGGGTGGTCGAACAGCACCCGCAGGGACAGCCGGGTCGCGACGTGGGGCTGCAGCCGGGACATCACCCGCGCGCCGGCCACCGAATGCCCGCCCAGCTCGAAGAAGTTGTCCAGACAGGATGGTCCGGGACACCGCAGCACGTCCCGCCACGCCTGTCCGGCCAGTTCCGCCAGAGCCACGCCAGCACCCGGGTCCACTCCCGTCACCACCTGTCCGCCACCAGCCGCAGCGCCGCGTTCAGGAGGGTGTCGGCGCCGGCGACGAGCAGGTCGTCGTCGGTGTGCTCCTGCGGCGCGTGGCTGACGCCGTCCCGGCTCGGCACGAACACCATGCCGACGGGTGCCGACCGCGCGACGATCTGCGCGTCGTGCCCCGCACCGCTGAACATCTCCAGGTGCGGCAGCCCGAGATCGTCGGCCGCCGCGACGACCGCCGCGCGCAGCCGGTGGTCGGTCCTGGTCGGCCGGGTCACCCGGCGCAGGTCATGGTCGATCCTGGTGCCGGTCGCCGGGCCGAGCGCGGACAGCTCGGCGACGAGCGCGCGTTCGGCGGCACGCAGGCGCTCCGGCCGGCCGTCCCTGATCTCGGCGGTGAGCCGGACCGTGCCGGGGATGACGTTGGTGACGTTGGGCTCGCCGTCGAGGCAGCCGACGGTGCTGACCGCGCACAGGTCGCGGCCGGTGGCCAGCCGCTCCACCGCCAGCACCACCTGCGCCGCCACCACCAGCGCGTCCCTGCGCAGGGACATCGGCGTGGTGCCGGCATGGCCCTGCACGCCGTGCACGGTGATGTCGATGATGGTGCGCCCGGTGATCGCCTCGACGACGCCGATCGGGATGTCCCGGTCCGCCAGCACCGGCCCCTGCTCGATGTGCAGCTCCAGGTAACCGGCGATCGCCCCGTCCGGCCAGGCGGCCGCGCCGACCGTGTCGAGGTCACCACCCGCGGTGCGCAGGGCGTCCGGCAGTGCCGTGCCGTCCCGGTCGGTCGTCGTCGCCGCGCGGGCGAGGTCCAACCGGCCGGTCAGGCCGAGCGAGCCGAAGAACGGGTAGGGGAAGCGGGCGCCCTCCTCGTTGCTGAACGCCACCGCGACCGGCTCGTAGGCCGGCGCCGACTCCAGCCGCGCCAGGGTTCGCACCACCTCGCACGCGGCCACGACACCATAGGTGCCGTCGAGCCGGCCGCCACGCACCACGGTGTCCACGTGGGACCCGAGCAACAGCACCGGCCGGGCCGGATCCGCCCCGCGCCGGCGCACGATCAGGTTGCCGGCCTGGTCGGTCCGGGCGACCAGCCCGTCTCGGCGGTACCGCTTCGCCAGGTAGGCGCGGGCCTGTGCCTCCTCGGCGCCCAGGCCGGTCCGGGTGATGCCCGCGCCGGGCTGTGCGCCGATCCGGGAGATCTCCCCCAGGACGTCGAGCAGGCGGGCACCGTCGAGGTGCGGGGCGTCGCCGGCCAACCGCGGTGAACCGCCGGCCGTGCGCCGGTTGGTGGGGGCGCTCATGTTCGCGCCCACCCGTTGGTGGCGGCATGCGCGGGGGGAACCAGTGTCACGTGCGGGAACTCCGGGGTGGTGAGCATGACGCGCGCCTCGTAGACGGAGTTGAAGTCCATGCCCCGGCCGGTCTCGGCGAAGATCTCCCGGCCGGTCCTCGTGCCGTCGACCTGCTCCCAGATGTCGCGCACCGCGGCCGGTGCGGGGAGCTTCCTGACCGGTGTCGCCCGGGGATCCAGCGTGTAGCCGCCGTCGTCGCCGAGCAGGTACCGCCGTTTCACCGCGGTCGGCCGGTCCAGCACGCTGTCCAGGAAGAGGCGGTTGCGGTCCACGTCCGACACGCGGCCGGCCCCGTTCCGGTCGGGACGGAGGTAGAACCACAGCATCGGCGAGCGGTTCAGGTGGAGCAGGTTCACCAACTGCCAGCGCGCCTCGTCCGGCAGGGCGCAGAACCGGTCCCGCAGACCGGTGTCGGCCAGGTCGAGCGTCCACCGGAACAGGTTGTTCGCCTTGTCGATCGCGTTGACCTTGGGAGCCTCGAGCAGCAGCCCGCACTCCCCGGCGAGCCGGGAGAGCGTTCGGACGTCGTAGGACTTCTCGCACGGGTTGGTCCAGACGTCGGCCCAGTCCGGCTCCGGACTGTCGGCCATGGCACGCAGGCTCTGGGTCAGCGTGCTCTCGACCCGGATCGAGCCGGCCAGGGCACGGGCCGAGGCGAGGCGGGCGCGGTGGTCGGAATCGTCGCCGGGCAGCAGTATGCCCAGCGCCTCCTGGAACGCGGACGACTCCACCCGGTGGAACCGGTTGTACACCATCAACTCGAGCACACCGTCGTCCCGCAGTGCCGCCGCCAGCCTGCGCAGGCACCGCTCCGGTTCCGGGTTGTGGTGCACCACACCGGTGCAGATCACCAGGTCGAACTCCCGGTCGTGGCCGCTGTGGGTGATGCCCTGCTGTTCGAGCCGCAGGTTGGTCACCCCGACCTTCCCCGCGTTCTCCGCACAGATCGCCAGCGACTCGGCGGAGACGTCCGTGCCGAGCACCCTCGCCAGGGGGAACCGCAGCGCGGTGATCAGCGCCTGGTTCGTGCCGCACCCCGCGACCCAGATGTCGGCGAACGGACCGGTGTCGGACCTGCCGACCTCCTGCCTGACGAACGTCTCGTGGAACGCCGGGTCACTGATCGTGTCGAAGAACATCGGCCGCCAGGGATACGGGAACATCCCGTAGAACGACGACACCGTGTTTTCGTGTCCCACCAGTTTGGCTCGCGCCGGCATGAGCACAGACAAACTCGCGCAATTATCTGTTCCGTATTCGTTCGCGATCGGTTGGATAATTCTCGGGCGGAGTATTGACGCCCTCATATCGGGTGTGCTGATGTTTCGATGTCGACGATCGCGCGACGGAAAAGGGAATTTCATGGGAACGGCGTGGAATCTCGTCGCACGTAACCGAAGCTACCGGCTGCTGCTGACCGCCGGTCTGATCTCCCTGTCCGGGGACTGGATCTTCAGCATCGGCATGATGTTCTCCGTCTTCGCGGTCACCGGCTCGGCGCTGGCCGCCGGCGCGATCGTGTTCACCGCCCTGCTGCCCCACTTCCTGCTCGGCTCGGTGGCCGGTGTGTTCGCCGACCGGTGGGACCGCCGGACCACCATGGTGGCCGCGAACGTCTCGCTCGCCGTCTCGCTGCTGCCCGTGCTGTTCGTGCACGGCACCGGGCAGCTCTGGATCATCTACCTCACCGTCGCGGCGCAGAACTCGATCGCCCAGCTGTTCACCTCCGCCGAGGCGGCGTTCGTGCCCGCCGTCGTGCCGCGGGAGGAGCTGGTCGTGGCCAACGCGCTCAACGGGCAGAACAACCAGGTCGCCCGGCTGGTCGGATCCGCGCTCGGCGGGGTGATCGCGGTCGCCGGCGGGATCATGGCCGTGACGGTCGTGAACGTGGCGAGCTACGCCGTCGCGGCCGCCCTGATCGCGTGGATCCCGGCCGCCACCGGGGCCCGGCGCGACGAGGGTGCCGAACCGCGCACGGCCGGCCGGGCCCGCCGGACCTGGCGCGAATGGGCCGACGGGGTCCGGCTGTGCGGCCGCGACGCCGACCTGTCCGCCCTGCTCGGCTACCGGGTGCTGTCGAACTTCGGCGAGGGGGTCCTCAGCGCCCTGTTCGCGCCGTTCGTCATCGGTGTCATCGGCGCGAGCGGCGCGCAGTTCGGCGCGGTCAACGGGATCCAGGCCGTCGGCGGCATCGTGGGCGGGATCGCCATCGCGACGTTCGCCGCCAGGGCGAAGCCGGTCGAGCTGCTCGGGTACGGCGCCATGGTTTTCGGCGTGCTGGCGCTGCTGTTCGCGCTCTACCCGCTCGCACTGCCCGGCGTGTGGCCGGCCTTCGCGCTGCTCGCGGTCGTCGGACTCCCCATCGCCGCGCTGAACGCCGGTTTCTACACCCTGCTACAGCTGCGCGCGCCGGAGGACTACCGCGGCCGCGTGTTCGGCGCGATCTCCGCGGCGGCCGCGGCGGCGATGCTGCTGGGCACCGTGCTGGGCAGCACGCTGGCCACCACGGTCGGCGTGCTCCCGCTCATCGCGGTCCAGGGTGTCATCCACATCGTCGCCGGTCCGCTGGTGCTCGCCCGGCTGCGGCGGATAGCGCGGCACCAGGCCGCCGCCGTGCCGGTCCCCACCACGGCCGGCCCGCCGTGACCGACCTGGTCGTCACCGCGCGCGGCGATCTCCGACACGGTGCGGGCATCTCGTTCGGCACCTTCGGCGAGCTGCTGCAAGGGGCGCTTCCCGGGCCGGACCAGGACTTCCTGGTGACCCTGCCGATCGTGCGCTGGTCGACGGCCCGGCTCACCCTGCTCCCGGACGCCGACGAGCTGCGGGTGGAGCCGGCGCACAAGCACAAGTCGCTGCGGATCGCCCGGTCGGTCCTGGCCTGCCACGGGGTGGCACCGGGCGGCCGGTTGCTGGTGACCAGCCAGCTCCCCGAGGGCAAGGGCATGGCCAGCTCGTCCGCCGACCTGGTCGCGACGATCCGGGCCACCGGCAAGGCCATCGGACGTCGGATCACGCCGCGCACCGCCGAGGCGTTCCTGCGCACGATCGAGCCGACCGACGGGCTCATGTACCGCGACGTGGTGGCCTTCTACCACCGCAGGGTGGAGCTGTACCGCTGCCTGGCCGCGCCGCCGCCGCTGACCATCGTGGGGGTGGACGAGGGCGGTCAGGTCGACACGGTGAGCTTCAACGCGACCCGCACACCGATCACCACGGGCGAGCGGCGGGAGTACGCCCGGCTGCTCGACCTGCTGGCGGTGGCGCTGGCGTGCGGCGACCTGGCCACGGTCGGCCGGGTGGCGACCAGGAGCGCGGAGCTGAACCAGGCGCGCTGTCCCAAGCGGTACCTGGACCGGCTGCGCGAGCTGTGCCGGCAGGTCGGCGGGCTCGGTGTGGTCGTCGCGCACAGCGGCACCGTCCTCGGAATCCTGATATCCAACGACGACCCCGACCACGCGGGAAAACTCGCCGACGCGACAACCGCGTGCCATGAGCTGGCCGGCAACGTGTCGGTCGACTACACGGCCGACCCCGTATCCGTGCTCCGGCGTGCCCGGATATCCGTTGGATAGGCCACCAATACCGGAAAGCAGAACATAGGAAACATGGCTGACGTGTGGCAGCGAACCGCGCCGCTTTCCTACCAGCAGGAGCGGATGTACCTGTTCGAGGGGCTCGACTCCGGCGCCTCCGCCAACAACCTCGCCTTCGTGCACTGGATCGACGGCGACCTCGACACCTCGGCGCTGGCCGCCGCCGTCGCCGAGCTGCACCGGCGGCACGAGATCCTGCGCACCCGGTACCCGGACGGCGCGACCCAGTGCGTGTCCACCCCGGACGGTCACCGGCTCCCCTTCGTCGACCTGGCCGGCGACGCCGATCCGGCCGGCGAGATCGGCCGGCTCCTCGACGAGTCGGTGAACCGCCCGTTCGACCTCGCCGCCGAGGCACCGGTGCGGTGGACGCTTTTCGCGGTCGGTCCCGGCCGGCACGCGTTGACCCTCGTCGTGCACCACATCGCGTTCGACGCGTGGTCCAAGGCGGTCGTCGACACCGAGCTCTCCGAGCTGTACCAGGCCTTCCACAGTGGATCGGCGCCCGCGCCGGCGCGGGCGGGGACGCGGTACGCCGACTACGCGACCCGCCAGCGCGGCCGCACCGCGCAGGAGCTGCGCGCGGACCTCGACCAGTGGGTCCAGACCATGGCCGGTGCTCCCCCGACAATGCGGCTGCCCTTCGACCGGCCCCCGCGCGCCCGCACCGGGTTCGCCGGGCACGCCAGCCGCGCCGCCATACCCGCGCCGCTCATGCGCGAGGTGGAGCGACTGGGCGCCACGGCCCGGGCCTCGGCGTTCATGGTGCTGCTCGCCGCGTTCGCGGGGCTCCTGGCCGCTCGCGGCGGCCAGCGGGACCTGGTGATCGGGGTGCCCACCGCCGGCCGGGGCGAGCTGGACCTGGAACCCCTCGTCGGCTGCTTCGTGGACACCGTCCCGTTCCGGATCCGCCTGGCCGGCCTGGACACCTTCGCCGACCTGCTGTCCCACGTCCGGGACGTCACGCTCGACACCCACGACCGTCCCGAGGTGCCGCTGGCGCGGCTGGTCGCGGCACTGCGGCCGGACCGGGAGCCGGGCCGGGAACCGTTGGTACAGGTGGTGTTCCAGGTGAACAACGCGCCTGCCGAGGCACTGCGGCTGCCCGGCCTCACGGTCACCGGGGAGGGCCGGACGCCCACCTCGACCGACGTCGACCTGACCCTCACCGTCGGCTACGACCACGACGGTCCGGTCGGGCAGTGGCAGTACAAGACCGAGCTGTTCGACGCCGGCACGATCGAGGAGCTGCGGCAGGAGTTCCACCGCATCCTCTCCCGGGTCGTCGAGGACCCCGCCATCCCGCTCGCCGACCTGCTCGACCTCGCCACGACCACCCCGACGGACACCGCGGACACGGCGGATCCCGCACCCGACGACGTGCTCGGCGATCGGACCGCGCCGCGCACCCCGACCGAGCGGCTGGTCGCCGACATCTGGACGGAGATCCTCGAGGTCGACGCGGTCGCCACCGAGGACAGCTTCTTCGACCTCGGCGGCCACTCGCTCACCGCGGGCCAGGTGGTGGCCAGGATCGGCGAGCTGGTGCCCACCCTGTCCACCCGCGGCATGCTGCGTGACGTGCTCCGGTACCCGGTCCTCGCCGAGTTCGCCACGGTGCTGGCCGACCGGATGAGCGCGGCCGTCATCGCCGCGGGCCCGGCCGCCGCCGGCCGGCCCGCCGGCGGGATCCCGATCATCGACAGGGCGCACCCGCTACCGCTGTCGCTGAGCCAGAAGCGGCTGTGGTTCCTCGACCAGTTCCTGACCGGGAGCACCCACTACTTCATCCCCATGGCCGTGCGGATCACCGGCGAGCTGGACGTCCCGGCCCTGAGCCGCGCGCTGCGGGAGATCGTCGACCGGCACGAGGTGCTGCGCACCAGCGTGTCCGTCGTGGCCGACGAGCCGGTGGGGCTGGTGCGCACCGCCGAGGAGTTCACCCTGGAACTGGTGGAGTCCGAGCTGGCCGACCGCACCGGGGCCGGTCTCGCCGCGGCGGTCGCCGAGGAGGGCTTCCGGCCGTTCGACATCGAGCGCGGGCTACCGATCCGCGCGACCCTGCTGCGCCTCGGCGACCGGGACCACGCGCTCTGCCTGACGGTGCACCACATGGTGTTCGACGAGTGGTCGACCTCGATCTTCTTCGCCGAGCTCGAAGCGCTCTACGGCGCCTTCACGGCCGGGCGGCCATCGCCGCTGCCGCCGCTTTCCGTGCAGTACGCCGACGTCGCCGCCTTCCAGCAGTCCCGTGCGGACAGCCCGGAGTTCGCGGCGAAGCTGGAGTTCTGGCGTGCCGAGCTCGACGGCGCGGCACCGTTCGAGCTCACCGGCGACCTGCCCCGGGCGCCGCACCGGGGTGCCCCGGCGGTGGTCCGGTCGTTCACCGTCGGCCGCGAGGTGACCGCCGGGCTGGAACGGTTGGCGACCGGCACCGGCGCGACGCTGTTCATGGCCCTGCTGACGGCCTGGCAGACACTGCTCTACCGCTACAGCGGCGTCGCGGACATCACCCTGGGCACCACGGCCGCGGAACGCGAGGTCACCGAGTCGGAGTCGCTGATCGGCTTCTTCATCAACATGCTGGTGCTGCGCGCGGACCTGTCCGGCAACCCCGGCTTCGCCGAGCTGCTCGCCCGCACGCGCGACCGGACGCTGGAGGCGTACGCGCACCAGGACGTGCCGTTCGACCGGCTCGTGGCGGAGCTGGGTGGGGAGCGCGACCTGTCCAGGACCCCGATCTTCCAGATCGTGGTCCGGCTGTCCAACGAGCGCGGGCGCGACGCCGTCCTGCCCGGCCTCGCGGTCAGTCCGCTGCCCGGCCCGCCGATCCCGGCGAAGTACGACCTCGAGCTCGACTTCGCGCACCGCGACGGCGGTCTGGTCGGCGCGGTCCGCTATGACACCGGGCTGTACCTGCCCGCCACGATCGACCGCCTGGTCGGGCACTTCACCACCCTGCTCGGCGCGATCGCGGCGGACCCGACGACCCCGATCGACCACCTCGACCTGGCCGGCCCGGCGGAGCGGGCGGCCGTGCGCGAGCTGATCGCCCGCCCGCGCGTCGAGGTGCCGGACCGGTGCCTGCACGAGCTGGTCGAGGAGCAGGTCGCGTGCACACCGGACGCGGTCGCGGTGACCGACGACGGGGGCGCGGTCAGCTACGCCGAGCTGGACGCGTGGGCGAACCGGGTCGCCGGTCTGCTGCGCGAGCACGGCGTCGGACCGGACGTGGTCGTCGGCGTCATGCTCGACCGGTCGGTCGGGATGGCCGCCGCGCTGCTCGGCGTGCTCAAGGCGGGCGGGGCATACCTGCCGATCGAGACCGACACCCCGCGGGCGCGGATCGCGCGGTTGCTGGCCGACGGGAAGGCGCCGGTGTGCCTGGTCTCCGCCACGCACGCCGGTCTCGTGGCCGACGCCGGCGGCCGGCCGTTGGCGCTGCCGCCCAGCGGTGGGCCCACCACCGCCCCGGCCGTGGCCGTCCATCCGGCCAACCTGTGCGCCGTCTACTACACCTCCGGCTCGACCGGCCAGCCCAAAGGGGTGGCCAACACCCACGCCGGGTGGGTCAACCGGATGTGCTGGATGCAGCGGCACCACCCCCTGCGGCCGGGCGAGACCGTGCTGCACAAGACCACGCTCACCTTCGACGACGCGGCCGTGGAGATCTTCTGGCCACTCATGGTCGGCGCGCGGGTGGCGATGCTCGGTCCCGGTCTGCACCGCGATCCGAGGGCCATCGCCGACGCCGCGGTCCGGCACCGCGCGGTGCACGTCCAGTTCGTGCCGAGCATGCTGGACCTGTTCCTGGAGACGCTGACCGACGCCGACACCGACGGGCTCGGCGCGCTGCGCAGCGTCCTGTCCAGCGGGGAGGCCCTGCGCCCGGCGCTGGTGCGGCGGTTCCGCGACCGGTTCGGCGACCGGGTGACGCTGGACAACACCTGGGGCGCCACCGAGGTGTCCATCGACTCGACCTGCCGGGTGTGCCGGCCGGAGGACGCGAGCCTGGGCGGTCGCAGTGTCTCCATCGGGGTGCCCATCGACAACAACGAGGTGCTGGTGCTGGACCAGCGGCTCGACCAGCTGCCGGTCTGGCTCGCCGGCGAGCTGTTCATCGCCGGTGTGGGGCTGGCCCGCGGCTACCTCGGCGACCCCGGGCGAACCGCCGAGGTGTTCCTGCCCCACCCCTACCGCCCCGGCGAGCGGGTCTACCGCACCGGCGACTGGGGACGGCTGGGCGCCGACGGCGCGCTGAGCTTCCTGTCCCGGCGCGACGACCAGGTCAAGGTGCGCGGCGTGCGGGTGGAGCTGGGCGAGGTCGAGCACGCCCTGCGCGTGCACCCCGCGGTGGCCGACGCCGCGGTGATCGCCTGGGAGGCGGTACCCGGCGACAAGCGGCTGGCCGCCTACGTCGTGCTCCGGGGCGGCACGACGTGCTCGCCGAGGCTGCTCACCGAGCACACCAGGGAACTGCTGCCGGGCTACGCGGTACCCGGCTCGGTCCTGGTCGTGGACGCGCTTCCCCGCCACGCCAACGGAAAGCTGGACCGGCGTGGCCTGCCCGCGCCGGCGATCCACGACGAGCACGGCGAACCGCCGGTGGCGCCGCGCACCAGCGCGGAGCGGATCGTCACCGAGATCTGGGCGAGCGTGCTCGGCACCCCGCACCTCGGCGTCAACGACGACTTCTTCGCCGAGGGCGGGCACTCGCTGCTCGCCACCCGCGCCATCGGGCGGATGCGGCAGGCGTTCACCACCGCGCTGCCCCTGACCCTGATGTTCGAGTGCCCGACACCGGCCAGGGCGGCGGCGATGGTCGAGGAGATCCTGCTCGCCGAGATCGCCGAGCTCACCGACGAGCAGGCACGCGAGCTGCTGGGCCAACCGTGACCACCACGAGGAAGGCGGGCGACCACCCGATGTACAAGGTCGTGATCAACGACGAGGAGCAGTACTCGATCTGGCTCGCCGACCGCGCGGACCCGCCGGGCTGGCGCGGTGTCGGGGTGCGCGGCTCCAAGGAGGAATGCCTGGCGCACATCGAGAAGGTGTGGACCGACATGCGCCCGCTGAGCCTGCGCCGCCGGATGGCCGGCGCCGACGGCGAACCGCTCGGCAACTAGGCACTGGGACCAGGGGTTCACCATGAGCACGACACCGTTCGACACCCGGCGGCTCTCCCCGGCCAAGCTCGCCCTGCTGGAGCGGCGGCTGCGTGGCGAGGGAGCAGGCGGCGACGGCGGCATCCCCTCACGCCCGGCCGGGGAGCCGGTGCCGCTGCCCCCCGCACAGCACGCGCTGTGGGTGGTGGACCAGGTCCTGCCGGACAACTCGGTGTACAGCGTGCACCGGCAGTGGTGGCTGCGTGGCCCCCTCGACGTCGACGCGCTCCGCCGCGCCCTCGACGAGCTGGTTCGCCGCCACGAGATCCTGCGCACCACCTATGTGGACGCCGGGGAGAACCAGCCGGTGGCCGTGATCGGCCCGGACCGCGGCGCTGGTCTTCGGGTGGTGGACCTCACCGCGGGAGAGCGCGCCAGGGACGATGCCGTAGCCCTGGCGCAGGAGGAGCTGCGGCGCGGGTTCGACCTGGCCGCCGGCCCGGTCCTGCGGGTGAGCCTGTTCCGGGTGGACCCCGGGGAACACCTGCTGCTGCTCACCATGCACCACCTGGCGTGCGACGGCTGGTCCTGCGCGGTGCTCGGGCGTGAGCTCGGTGAGCTGTACTCGGCGCACGTGCGCGGGGTGCCGGCGTCCCTGCCTGAGCCGGTGCTCCAGTACGCGGACTACGCGCGCTGGCAGGCCGATCGGGTGCGCGGCGAGCTGGGCGAGCGGCAGCTCGACTACTGGCGGCAGGCGCTGGACGGGATCCGGCCGGTGCTCGCGCTGCCCACGGACTTCCCCTACCCCGCACGGGCGAGCTACCGGGCGAAGCGGGCCGGCCGGGCGCTGCCCGAGGTGTCGACCGCCGCGGTGCGCGCGCTGTCCCGCCGCTACGGGGTCACCCTGTTCACCACGCTGCTCGCCGCCTTCGGGGTGGTGCTGGAGAAGTGCAGCGGGCAGGACAGCTTCGCGGTCGGCTCGCTGACCTCCGGCCGGGACCGCGTCGAGGTGGCGAACCTGGTCGGCCTGTTCGCCAACACGGTGCCCATTCCGGCCGACCTGTCCGGCAACCCCACGTTCGCCGAGTACCTCGACCGCACGCACCGCGCCGTGCTCGGCGCGCTCGACCACCAGGACGTCTCGTTCGAGCAGATCGTCGCCGCCACCGCCCCGGCACGCGAGCCGGCGCGCAACCCACTGTTCCAGGTCCTCTTCCAGCTGGTCGACCAGGCCGAGGAGGACTGGCGGTTCGAGGGGCTGCGGACCGAGTACGCCAACCTGCACAACGACTCCGGCAAGGTCGACCTCGCGTTGTTCGCCATCGACTTCGGCGACCGGATCGAGCTGCGGATCGACTACTCGACCGACCTGTTCCGCGCCGAGACCGCGGCCCGGTTCGCCGACCGGATGGCGACGGTCCTCGAGCGGTTGGTCGCCGACCCGGACACCCGCCTGTCCGATCTGGACATCCTGCCGGACCGGGAGCGGGCCGAGGTGACCACCGGGTGGAACGACACCGCGGCGGAGTACCCCACGGCCACCCTGCCCGAACTGTTCGAGGCGGCGGTGCGCCGGGCGCCGAACGCGACCGCGGTGACCGACGTGGACGGCGGCACGGTCGGCTATGCCGAGCTCAACGCACGGGCCAACCGGCTCGCCCACCACCTGCGCGGGCTCGGGGTCGGGCCCGAGTCGGTGGTCGGGGTCTGCGTCGAGACCTGCGTCGAGGTGTTCGTCGCGCTGCTCGGCGTGCTCAAGGCCGGCGCCGCCTACGTGCCGCTCGACCCGGAGCACCCGGCCGACCGGCTCGCGTTCATGTTGTCCGACACCGGTGCCCGAGTGGTGGTGACCCACGGCGCCGCGGCCGCGGCGCTGCCGGCGGAGTTCGCCGGCACCCTGGTGTCGCTGGACTCCGCCGAGTTCCCCGACGGCCTGCCCGACCACGACCCGGTTCCGGTCGCCGGTCCGGACAACCTGGTCTACGTGATGTACACGTCCGGTTCGACCGGCCGGCCGAAGGGCGTGCTGATCTCGCACGCCGGCCTCGTCAACTACCTGTGGTGGGCGATCGACGGGTACGGCCTGTCCGGCGCGTCCGGGGCGCCCATGCTCGGCTCGATCGCGTTCGACCTCTCGGTGCCGAACTTCTTCCTGCCGTTGATCGGCGGGAAGGACGTCACGTTGCTGCCCAGGGACAGGAGCCTCACGGCGCTGACGGACCTGCTGCGTGGCCCCGGCGACTACAGCCTGCTCAAGCTCACCCCGGGACACCTGGACGTACTGCGCGGAATGCTGCCCGAGCAGGACAGTGTCCACTGTGTACGGACCTTCGTGGTCGGCGCCGACGAGGTCCGGCCGGAGACCGTCGCCGCCTGGCGGAAGGTCGCGCCGAACGCGCGGATCATCGACGAGTACGGCCCGACCGAGACCGTGGTCGGCTGCTCGACCTACCTGGTGGACGAGGACTTCGACCCGTCGGTCCCGGTGTCCATCGGCCGGCCGATCGCGAACACCCGGATGTACGTGCTCGACGAGCGCCTCGAACCGGTGCCGGTCGGCGCGGTCGGGGAGCTGTGCATCGGCGGCGCGGGAGTCGCGCGCGGGTACCTCGACCGGCGCGGGCTGACGGCCGAGAAGTTCGTGCCGGACCCGTTCGCCGCCACGCCGGGGATGCGGATGTACCGCACCGGTGACCTCGCCCGGTTCCGGGCGGACGGGAACCTCGACTTCCTCGGCCGCATCGACCACCAGGTCAAGATCCTCGGCTACCGGATCGAGCTCGGTGAGATCGAGGCCAGGCTGCTGCTGCACGAGCGGGTCAGCGAGGCCGTCGTGGTCGCACGGGAGGACACCCCCGGGCACAAGCGCCTGGTGGCCTACGTGGTCGCGCACGCGGGCGGGGATGTCGACGCCGACATCGACGTCGACGAGCTGCGCGGGTTCGTCGCCCGGTCGCTGCCGACCTACATGGTGCCCCGGGTGTGGCTGGTGCTGGACCGGCTGCCGCTGACCGCGGCCGGCAAGGTGGACCGCACCGCCCTGCCCGACCCGGAGCCCGCCGGTCCACCCGCCGGGACGCGGCACCAGGCCCCGGCCACCCCGACGGAGGCCGGCCTGGCCGAGATCTGGGCCAGGACGCTGGGGTGGGACGAGGTCGGCGTGCACGACGACTTCTTCGAGCTCGGCGGGGACTCCATCCTGGCCATCCAGATCGCCGCCAGGGCCAGGAAGGCGGGGTTCGCGGTCACCGTGCGGCAGGTGTTCGAGCACCACACCGTGGCGGCGCTGGCGGCGGCGGTCGGCTCGGGCACGGCGGTCGCGGTGCGGGCCGACCAGCACGCGGTGTCGGGCGCGGTGGCGCTGACCCCGGTGCTGCGCTGGTTCACCGAGCACCCCGGGCTGCGGCACGACCACCTCAACCAGTCGATCGTGCTGGACTGCGATCCCGCCGTGCGCCCCGACGTGGTGGCGCGCGCGCTGGCGGCGGTGGTCGGGCACCACGACGCGCTGCGGATGCGGCTGTC
The DNA here is from genome assembly GCF_045807065.1 of Actinophytocola sp. GTDB lineage: Bacteria > Actinomycetota > Actinomycetes > Mycobacteriales > Pseudonocardiaceae > Actinophytocola. The sequence goes on from NZ_JBJMIE010000425.1 coordinate 19,007, forward strand.
CCACGTGGACGAGCGCTGGCGGGCCGTGGTCGCCGAGACCGAGCCGCACCGGTTGGTGCGGGTGGTCGACCTCGCGGGGTTGGCCGAGCGGGCGCGGCGGGAGGTCCGCGACCGGGTCGGCCACGAGGTCCAGTCGGGACTGTCCCTGGCCGACGGGCCGATCGTCGCCGCCGCGGTGTTCACCGATGGCGACCGGGGCACCGAACTGGTGATCGCGATCCACCACGTCGCCGTGGACACCGTCTCCTGGGGCATCATCCTCGAGGACCTGGACACCGCGTGCCGGCAGCTCGACGCCGGCGAGCCGGTCGCCCTGCCGGCCAAGAGCACCTCCTTCCAGTACTGGGCGCGGCGCCTCACCGACTACGCGAACTCCCCGGAGTTCGCCGACGAGGCCGCCTCCTGGGTGCGAACGGCCCCGACCGCGGCACCCCTCCCGGTGGATCACGACCACGGCCCGAACTGCGAGGCGTCCGGCCGGGTGGTGGAGGTGGTGCTGCCGGCGGCGCGCACCGACGCGCTCCTGCGCCGCGTGCCGGCGGTGTACCGGACCGAGATCAACGACGTGTTGCTCGCCGCGTTGGCCCGCACCCTCACCGAGTGGACGGGCGGGGACTCCGCGCTGGTGGAACTGGAGGGCCACGGGCGCGAGCCGCTGTTCGACGACGTCGACCTGTCCAGGACCGTCGGCTGGTTCACGAGCGTGCTGCCGGTGGAGCTGTGTTCGCCGGCAGCCGGCGGGTGGGGGGACCAGCTCAAGGCGACCAAGGAGCTGCTCCGGGCCGTGCCCCGGCACGGCATCGGGTACGGACTCGCCCGCTACCTGCGTGCGGACACCGCCGCGGAGCTGGCGACGGCGCCGGCGCCCGCGCTCTCGTTCAACTACCTCGGCCGGCTCGACCGGCAGCGCGACACCGGGGGCCGGTTCCGGGACCGACCGGAAACCCTGGGCACCGAGCGGGATCCGGACGGCGAACGAACACACCTGATCGGCGTCACCGCGTTGGTCAGCGCGGACACCCTGAGGCTGTACTGGGGTTACTCTGCCAACCGGCACACCGAGGAGACCGTGCGCCGAGTCGCGCAGCGGTACCTGGCGCACCTGACCGACCTGATCGACCACTGCCTGGCCGCCGACGCGGTCGGCGCGACCCCCAGCGACTTCCCCCTCGCCGGTCTGGACCAGCCCACCCTCGACGGGCTCCTCGCCCGGCTGCCCATCGCGGCCGAGGACGTCGCGGACCTCTACCCGCTGTCCCCGCTGCAGTCGGGCATGCTGTTCCGCTCGATCTTCGACCCCGGGTCGGCGGACTACTTCGAGCAGACCGGGCTCGTGCTGCGTGGCGAGCTCGACGTCGAGGTCTTCGCGGCGGCCTGGCAGCGGGTGGTGGACCGGCACCCGGCGCTGCGCACCGTCTTCGCATGGGACGGGCTGCCGCACCCGTTGCAGGTCGTCCGGCGGCACCAGCCGGTCCGGCTCGAGCGGCTGGACTGGACCGGGGTCGACCCCGGGGAGATACCAGTACGACTCGACG
>NZ_JBJMIE010000426.1:0-11090 GCF_045807065.1 Actinophytocola sp.
CCCGTCCTCGGTGGTGGTCGCGGGGGATGCGCGGGCGTTGGACGAGGCGTTGGAGTCGTTGTCTGGCACGGGGGTTCGGGTGCGGCGGGTGGCGGTGGACTACGCGTCGCACACCCGGCACGTGGCGGACATCCGCGACACCCTCACCGAGGTGCTGGCCGGGATCGACGCGCAGGCGCCGGTGGTGCCGTTCTACTCGACCGTCACCGGCGGGTGGGTGCGCGACGCCGGGGTCGTCGACGGCGGGTACTGGTACCGGAACCTGCGTCACCAGGTGGGGTTCGGCCCGGCCGTGACCGCCCTGCTGGCGCAGGGATACGGCGTGTTCGTCGAGGTGAGTGCGCACCCGGTGCTGGTGCAGCCGATCAGCGAGGTCGGCGACGGTGTGGTGGTCGGGTCGCTGCGGCGTGACGACGGGGGCCTGCGTCGGCTGTTGGCCTCGATGGCCGAGCTGTTCGTGCGGGGTGTGGCCGTGGACTGGGCGGCGGTGGTGCCGTCCGTGTCGGGACGGGTGGACCTGCCGACCTACGCCTTCGACCACCAGCACTACTGGCTGCGGCCGGAGCCGGCGGCGGACGCCGCGTCGCTGGGCCAGGCGCCGGCCGACCACCCGCTGCTGGGCGCGGTCGTCAGCCTGCCGAACTCGGCCGGTTTCGTGGCCACGTCGAGGTGGTCCCGCCACGCGCACCCCTGGCTCACCGACGACGTCGTGCCGAACGCGGCGCTGGTCGAGCTGGTCATCCGGCTCGGCGACCTGGTCGGCACCCCCGTCCTCGACGAGCTGACCGTCGACACGCCCGTGGTGCTGCCGCGGCAGAGCGGCCGCGACCTCCAGGCCGTCGTCGGCGAACCGGGCCAGACGCGGCAGCGGTCCGTGGAGATCCACTCCCGCGCCGCGGACGCGCCACTGGACGCCCCCTGGACGCGGCACGCCCACGGCACGCTGACCCCCACCCCCACCCCCACCCCCACCCCCACCGCGACCCCCACCGCCACCGCGACCCCGAGCACCGGACCCGCCACCGAGGTCGGCCTCGACGACGCCGCCCTCCGCGACGCCGGCCGCTACGGCATGCACCCCGCCCTGCTCGACGCCGCCGTCCGCACGGTCATCCCGGACGGCACGCTCCCGTCCGCCTGGACCGGCGTGTCCCTGCTGGCGTCGGGCGCCACCAGGGTGCACGTGCGGCCCGAGGGCACCGGGCTGCTGCTGACCGACGCCGCGGGACACCCCGTCATGACCGTCGGCTCGGTCGTCGGCACCCCGCCCGCCACGCAACGGGTGGGACTGCCGCACGACGCCCTGTTCCGCGTCGACTGGACCCCGCTGCCGCTGCCCACCGTGGCACGCGGCCCCGACATCGCCCTCGACATGGTGCCCGTCGCGTCCGCCGAGGACGTCGCCGCGGCGGCGACGCCCGACTTCCTGCTGTACGAGGCCGCCCCCGCGGATCCGCGTGCGTCGGTCGACGCCGCGCTCGCGGTGCTCCAGGCCTGGCTCGCGGAACCGGCCCTGGCCGAGACCCGGCTGGCCGTCGTCACCGGGGACTGCGCCGAGCTCGGCGCGGCCGCGGTGTGGGGCCTGGTGCGCTCGGCGCAGTCGGAGCACCCGGGCCGGATCGTCCTCGCGGACCTCGACGACCGCGCCGCCCTGCCCGCCGTGCTGCGCAGTGGCGAACCACAGGTGCGGGTCCGCGACGGCGTCGCGGTGGTGCCGCGCCTGGCACGGGTGTCGCCGCCCGAAACCGGGCGCCCCCTCGACCCCGACGGCACGGTGCTGATCACCGGCGGCACCGGCACCCTCGGCGCGACGACGGCACGGCATCTGGTCACCACGCACGGCGTCCGGCACCTGGTCCTCGTCAGCCGCGGCGGCCACGCCCCGGACCTCCACGACGAGCTGACCGCGCTGGGCGCGTCCGTCACCATCACCGCCTGCGACGCGGCCGACCGGGCCCAGCTCGCGGCCGTCCTGGCCGCCGTGCCGGCCGAGCACCCGCTCACCGCCGTCGTGCACACCGCCGGTGTCCTCGACGACGGGGTGCTCACCGAGCTGACCCCCGACCGCGTCGACACCGTGCTGCGGCCGAAGGTGGACGCGGCACTGCACCTGCACGAGCTCACCCGGGACGCCGACCTCGCCGCGTTCGTGCTGTTCTCCTCCGCGGCGGGCGTGCTGGGCAACCCCGGGCAGGCCAACTACGCGGCGGCCAACGCCTGCCTGGACGCGGTGGCACGGCAGCGGCACCGCCTCGGACTGCCCGCCGTGTCCCTCGCCTGGGGCTACTGGGCGACGGTCAGCGCCATGACCCAGCACCTGGGTGCCGCGGACCTGGCACGCACCAGGCGCACCGGCATGGTCGGGCTCTCCGCCGCCGAGGGAACGGCACTGCTGGACGCCGCGCTGGCCGCCGACGACACGCTGGTGGCGGCCAAGTTCGACCTGCGGGCGACGGCGGCCGCCGGTGATCCCGTCCCGCCGCTGCTGCGCGGGTTGGTCCCGGCCGCGCGACCCGCGGCCCGGACCGTCGCCCCGTCCGCGTCGCTCGCGGAGCGCCTCGCCGGTCTCGCCGACGCCGAGCAGACCGCGGCCGTGCTCGACCTGGTGCGGCGACACGCCGCCGCGGTGCTCGGGCACGTGGACGGCGACGCCGTCCACGCCGGCCGGACCTTCAAGGACGCCGGGTTCGACTCGCTGACCGCCGTGGAACTGCGGAACCGGCTGGCCGCCGCGACCGGGCTCACCCTCTCCCCGGCGATGATCTTCGACTACCCCAAGCCCGCGGTGCTCGCCGAGCACCTGCGCGACAAGCTCCTCGGCGGCACGGCGCACCGCCCGGCCGCAACCCCCGCCCCGGCGACGAGGACCGACGAGCCCATCGCGATCGTGGCGATGGCGTGCCGCTTTCCCGCGGGCGTGCACAGCCCCGAGGACCTGTGGCGGGTGGTGGCCGACGGGATCGACGCCGTCACCGAGTTCCCCACCGACCGCGGCTGGGACACCGACCGGCTCTACCACGCCGACCCCGACCACGAAGGCACCACCTACGTCCGCCACGGCGCCTTCCTCGACGACGCCGCCGGGTTCGACGCCGCCTTCTTCGGCATCTCGCCCAACGAGGCCCTCGCCATGGACCCGCAGCAGCGGCTGCTGCTGGAGACGTCCTGGGAGGCGTTCGAACGCGCCGCGATCGACCCGACCACGCTGGCCGGGCAGGACGTCGGCGTCTTCGTCGGCGTCAACAGCCACGACTACAGCATGCGGACGCACACCGCGGCCGGGGTCGAGGGCTTCCGCCTCACCGGCGGCTCCGGCAGCGTCGTCTCCGGTCGCGTCGCCTACCACCTCGGCCTCCAGGGGCCCGCCATCACGGTCGACACCGCCTGCTCCTCCTCGCTGGTGGCACTGCACCTGGCGGCGCAGGCGCTCAACCGGGGCGAGTGCACCATGGCGCTGGCCGGCGGCGTGATGGTGATGGGCACCGTCGAGACCTTCGTCGAGTTCTCCCGGCAGCGCGGGCTGGCGCCCGACGGCCGGTGCAAGGCGTTCGCCGACGGCGCGGACGGCACCGGCTGGTCCGAGGGCGTCGGCCTGCTGCTGGTGGAGCGGCTGTCGGACGCGCGCCGGCACGGCCACCCGGTGCTGGCCGTGGTCCGCGGGTCGGCGGTGAACTCCGACGGCGCGTCGAACGGCCTCACCGCGCCGAACGGCCCGTCCCAGCAACGGGTCATCCGCAGGGCACTGGCCACCGCCGGACTGTCCACCTCGGACGTGGACGCCGTGGAGGCGCACGGCACCGGCACCACCCTCGGCGACCCGATCGAGGCGCAGGCGCTGCTGGAGACCTACGGCCGGGACCGGGACGGCGACCCGCTGTTGCTGGGCTCCCTGAAGTCGAACATCGGGCACACACAGGCGGCCGCCGGTGTCGCCGGCGTGATCAAGATGGTCATGGCCATGCGGCACGGCGTCCTCCCGCGGACACTGCACGTGGACCGGCCCTCGTCCAACGTGGACTGGTCGGCGGGTGCGGTGGCACTGCTGACCGAGGCCCGCGACTGGCCGGCGAACGGCAGGCCCCGCCGGGCCGGGGTGTCGTCCTTCGGCATCGGCGGCACCAACGCGCACGTCGTCCTCGAAGCCGTCCCGGACGAGCCGGCCCCCACCCCGGTACCGCGGCCGGCGGATGTGCCCGTCCCGGTGCTCGTGTCGGCGCGGACGCCGGCCGGGCTGCGCGGCCAGGCCGGTCGCCTCGCCCGGTACCTCGACGACCGGCCCGAGGTGCGCCTCGCCGACACCGCCCACGCGCTCGCCACCACGCGGGCACACCTCGACCACCGGGCCGTGGTCGTGGCGTGCGACCGGCAGCGGCTGCGCGCGGACCTCACCGAGTTCGCGAGTGGCGCGGCGAGTTCCCCGGTCGTGTCCGGCACCCCGGTGACAGGCGGGCTGGCGGTGCTCTTCACCGGCCAGGGCAGCCAGTGGGCCGGCATGGGCCGCGAGCTGGCCGAGACGTTCCCCGTCTTCCGCGCCGCGTTCGACGCCGCGTGCACGGCCGTGGACGAGCACCTGCCCGAGGCGCGCCCGCTGCGGGAGGTCGTGTTCGCGCCCGACAGCGACCTGCTCGACCAGACGATGTACACGCAGGGCGCCCTGTTCGCGCTGGAGACCGCGTTGTTCCGGCTCTTCGAGTCCTGGGGCGTGCGGCCCGACCTCCTCGCCGGCCACTCGGTCGGGGAGATCACCGCCGCGCACGTCTCCGGGATGCTCACCCTGGCGGCGGCGGCGGCGCTGGTCGCCGCACGCGGTGAGTTGATGCAGGGCCTGCCCGCGGGTGGTGCGATGGTCGCCGTCCAGGCGACCGAGGCCGAGGTCACGCCGCTGCTCGACCGGGCGGCCGGCGTGGTCTGCGTCGCGGCGGTGAACGGCCCCGACTCGGTGGTGCTCTCCGGCGACGAGGACGCCGTGCTCGCCGTCGCGGGCGAACTCGCGGGCCGCGGCCGCAAGACGCGCCGGCTCCCGGTCAGCCACGCCTTCCACTCGCCGCTCATGGCACCCGTGCTCGACGAGTTCCGCGCCGTCGTGGCCGGTCTGCCGTTCCGGCCCGGCGCCCTGCCCATCGTCTCCACGCTGACCGGCGCCCTCGCCGAGGACGGGCAACTCGGCACCCCCGACTACTGGGTCGACCAGGCACGGCACGCGGTCCGGTTCGGCGACGCCGTCACCGCGCTGCGCGAGCAGGGCGCGACGACGTTCCTCGAGCTGGGCCCCGGCGGCGTCCTCGCCGCGATGGCGCTCGGCACACAGGGGCAGGGCTGTGTCGCCACGCTGCGCAAGGACGGCGCGGAGGCCACCGACGTCCTGACCGCGCTCGCGGAACTGCACGTGCGCGGCGTGGCCGTGGACTGGACCGCGGTGATGGGCCGGCCGGCCGAGGCGGTCGGCACCGAGCTGCCCACCTACGCGTTCCAGCACGAGCGGTACTGGGTCGGGACCGACGACACCGGCGCGGAGGCCCCCGCCCGGCGTGCGGCGCCGGCCGGTGCGGCCGCGGGTGCCGCCGATGCGACGACGACCGCGGACCGGCTGACCGGGCTGCCGGCCGCCGAGCGACTGCGGGTCGTGATGGACCTCGTCCAGGAGAGCACGGCCGTCGTGCTCGGCCACCGCGAGTCGGACCGGTTCGCCGAGGGGCAGTCCTTCAAGGACCTCGGGTTCGACTCGTTGAGCGCGGTCAAGCTCCGCAACCGCCTGCGGGACTTCACCGGCGTGGACCTGCCCAGCACCCTGGTCTTCGACTACCCGACACCCGCCCTCCTCACCACCCACCTGCTGGCCGAGCTGCTCGGCGAGCGACCGGCGGCGCCCGCGCCGGTGGCGGCCGCGGTCGCCGACGAGCCGATCGCGATCGTCGCGATGAGCACCCGGCTGCCCGGCGGCGTGCACAGCCCCGAGGAACTGTGGGACCTGGTGGCCGAGCAGCGGGACGCGGTGTCCGGCTTCCCGGTCGACCGCGGCTGGGACCTCGAGGCGCTGTACCACCCGGACCCGGCCAACCCCGGCACGAGCTACACCCGCTCGGGCGGGTTCCTCTACGACGCCGCGCAGTTCGACGCCGGGCTGTTCGGGATCTCGCCCCGTGAGGCGCTCGCCATGGACCCGCAGCAGCGGCTGCTGCTGGAGACGTCCTGGGAGGCACTGGAACGGGCCGGTGTGGACCCGCTGTCGGTCAAGGGCAGCGACATCGGCGTGTTCACCGGGATCGTCCACCACGACTACGTGACCCGGCTGCGCCAGGTGCCCGACGACGTCCAGGGCTACCTCATGACCGGCACCGCGTCGAGCGTGGCGTCGGGCCGGGTGTCCTACGTGTTCGGCCTGGAAGGGCCGGCGGTCACGGTGGACACCGCGTGTTCGTCGTCGCTGGTGGCGATGCACCTCGCGGCGCAGGCGTTGCGGCAGGGCGAGTGCTCGATGGCGCTGGCCGGCGGCGCGACCGTGATGGCCAGTCCGGATGCCTTCCTGGAGTTCTCCCGCCAGCGGGGCCTGTCCGCCGACGGGCGGTGCAAGGCCTACGCGGACGGCGCGGACGGCACGGGTTGGGCCGAGGGAGTCGGTGTCGTGCTGCTGGCGCGCCTGTCGGTGGCCCGCGAGCGCGGGTATCCGGTGCTGGCCCTGCTGCGGGGCAGCGCGGTGAACCAGGACGGTGCGTCGAACGGGTTGACCGCGCCGAACGGCCCGTCGCAGCAGCGCGTGATCCGCGGCGCGCTGGCGAGTGCCGGGTTGTCACCGTCCGATGTAGACGCCGTCGAGGGGCACGGGACGGGGACCGCGCTGGGCGATCCCATCGAGGCGCAGGCTCTGCTGGCGACGTACGGGCAGGGCCGGGACCGGCCGCTGTGGCTGGGGTCGTTGAAGTCGAACATCGGTCACACGCAGGCGGCCGCGGGGGTGGCCGGTGTGATCAAGATGGTGCAGGCGCTCCAGCACGGCGTCCTGCCGGCGACCCTGCACGTGGACAGGCCCACCACCCAGGTGGACTGGTCCGCCGGCGCGGTCCGGGTGCTGACGGAGGCCCGCGACTGGCCGCGCGGCGACCGTCCGCGCCGGGCCGCGGTGTCCTCCTTCGGCGCCAGCGGGACGAACGCCCACCTGATCCTGGAGGAGGCACCCGCCGAGCCGGCCGGGCCGCCGGTGGCCGGACTGACGAGCGGCGCGGGGAGCCCGGCCGCCGGCGAGGGAGCAGTGCAGGAGGGAAGTCGCCGGGTACGGGCCGATTCGCGGGCGACCGGCGCGAGCGAATTCAACACCGATGAGCCGCCGATGGCTGGATCGACGAGCAGTGCGGGGAGCCCCGCTGCGGGCGAGGGAGCGGCGCGGGAGGGAAACCGCCGGGTCCACTCGCCGGCGAGCGGAGCGAGCCGGTTCGACACCGTCGTGCCGTTGGTGGTGTCGGCCGGGTCCGCCGGGGCGTTGGCGGGACAGGCCGGTCGGCTGGCCGCCTTCCTCGAAGGTTCCGGCGGGGTGCCGCTGGCCGCTGTGGCCGGGTCGCTGCTGTCGGGCCGCGCGGTGCTGGGACAGCGGGCCGTCGTGGTCGCCGGCACCGGACAGGAGGCGCTGGCCGGGCTGGGCGCGTTGGCACGCGGCGAGAACGCGCCCGCTCTGGTGACCGGCGGCGTGGACGTGCCGGGCAGGACCGTGTGGGTGTTCCCGGGCCAGGGCTCGCAGTGGGTGGGCATGGGCCGGGAGCTGCTGGACTCCTCCCCGGTGTTCGCGGGGCGGGTCGCCGAGTGTGCTGCCGCGCTGGAGCGGTGGGTCGACTGGTCGCTGGTGGACGTGCTGCGGGGCGAGACCGATCCCGCGCTCCTGGACCGGGTCGACGTGCTCCAGCCCGCGAGCTTCGCGGTGATGGTCGGGCTCGCCGCGGTCTGGTCGTCGGTCGGCGTGGTGCCGGACGCGGTCGTCGGTCACTCCCAGGGGGAGATCGCCGCGGCGTGTGTGGCGGGTGCGCTGTCCCTCGAGGACGCCGCCCGGGTGGTGGCGTTGCGGAGTCAGGCCATCGCCGGGAAGTTGTCGGGCCGTGGTGGCATGGCCTCCGTCGCGTTGGGTGCGGACGAGGTCGCCGCCCGACTCGCGCCGTGGGCGGACCGGGTCGAGGTGGCCGCGGTCAACAGCCCGTCCTCGGTGGTGGTCGCGGGGGATGCGCGGGCGTTGGACGAGGCGTTGGAGTCGTTGTCCGCCAATGGGGTCCGGGTGCGGCGGGTGGCGGTGGACTACGCGTCGCACACCCGGCACGTGGCGGACATCCGCGACATCCTCGCCGACGCGCTCGGCGGGATCACCGCGCAGGCCCCCACGGTGCCGTTCTACTCCACCGTCATCGGCGACTGGGTCCGGGACGCCGGGGTCGTGGACGGCGGCTACTGGTACCGCAACCTGCGCAACCAGGTGGGGTTCGGCCCGGCGGTGGCGGCCCTGGTCGAGCAGGGACACGGCGTTTTCGTGGAGGTCAGCGCCCATCCGGTGCTGGTGCAACCGATCAGCGAGATCACCGACGGTCTGGTGGTCGGGTCGCTGCGGCGTGACGACGGCGGTCCGCGGCGGCTGCTGGCCTCGATGGCCGAGCTGTTCGTGCGGGGCGTGGCCGTGGACTGGGCGGGGGTGCTGCCGCCCGTGTCCGGACGGGTCGACCTGCCGACCTATGCCTTCGACCATCAGCACTACTGGCTGCACGAGGCGGAGGCGCTCGACGAGGCGGAACCCGCCGACGGCGTGGACGCCGACTTCTGGGCCGCGGTCGAGCGTGCCGACCTGAACTCCCTCGCCGAGCTGCTGGAGATGGCGTCGGCCGACCAGCGCAGCGCCCTGAACACCGTCGTCCCCGTGCTGGCCGACTGGCGGGAGAAGCGCCGCGAGCTGTCCACCGCCGAGAAACTGCGCTACCACGTCACCTGGCAGCCGCTCGAACGCGCGGCCGCCGGCGTCCCCGGTGGACGGTGGCTCGTCGTGGTGCCGTCGACGCACCAGGACGACACCCTCCTCGCCGAACTGGCGGGCCAGGGACTCGACATGGTCCTGCTTGAGGCCGGCGACCAGGACCGCACCCGCGAACGGCTCGCCGCACGACTCGCCACCGTCCTGGCCGAGTACGACCTGACCGGCGTGCTGTCCCTGCTCGCCCTGGACCAGCGGGCGCAGGACCCGGTCGCGGTCGCGGCGACGACGCTCGCGCTCGTCCAGGCCCTCGGCGACGCCACCCCGCCACTGTGGTGCGTGACCCGGGGCGCGGTGAACATCGGTATCCAGGACACCCTCGCCGCACCGGCACAGGCCTCGCTGTGGGGCCTCGGCCGCGCCGTCGCGCTGGAGCGCCCAGACCGGTGGGGCGGCCTGGTCGACCTGCCGGCCACGAGCGACCAACGCACGGCCCAGCACCTCCTCGGCGTGCTCAACGGCGGTCTCAACGGCGGCGCCGGTGAGGACCAGCTCGCGGTTCGGCGATCGGGCGTCTACACCAGGCGACTGGTGCGCAAACCCGTGCCGGAACCCGGCGGCGGCGCCGGTCACCAGCCCCGCGGCACCGTCCTGGTGTCCGGCGGCGCCGAAGGGCTCGGCAGGCACGCCGCCGTCCGGCTCGCGCTCGCCGGAGCCGACCGGCTCATCGTCACCACCACCGCGCACGCACCCGAGGAGAGCGTGCCCGAACTGCGTGCCGAGCTGGCCGGCCTCGGCCTCGGCACCGCGGTGGACTCCTGCGCCGACGCCGACCGGGACACGATCGCGCGGCTGGTCGCCGCGACCTCCCCGCAACAGCCGCTCACGGCGGTCGTGCACGCCGCCGACATCACCCGGACCAGCACGGTGGACGACACCGGCGCGGCCGACCTCGCCGAGGTCTTCGCGGCCAAGGTGGACACCGCGGTGTGGCTCGACGAGCTGTTCGAGGACACACCGCTGGACGCGTTCGTCGTCTTCTCCTCGATCGCGGGGGTGTGGGGTGGCGGCGGCCAGGGCCTCTCCGGCGCGGCGAACGCCGTCCTCGACGCCCTCGTCGAACGGCGGCGCGCCAGGGGACTGCGTGCGACGTCGATCGCGTGGGGAGCCCTCGACCAGATCGGTGTCGGCATGGACGCGGCCGCCCTCGCCCAGCTCCGCCGCCGCGGCGTCCTGCCGATGACACCCCAGCTGGCGGTCACCGCGTTCGTGCAGGCGATGGCCGGCGGCGAGAAGTTCGTGGCGGTGGCCGACATGGACTGGACCGCCTTCGTCCCCGCGTTCACGTCCGTCCGACCCAGTCCGCTGTTCGCCGACCTGCCCGAGGCGAAGGCGGCGCTGGCGGCAGCGCAGCCCGACACCGGGAACGGCGACACCGCCGCGTCCCTCGCGGCCTCCCTGCGGGCGGTGCCGGACAGCGAGCAGAACCGCATCCTGCTCCGGCTCGTCCGCGGCCACGCGTCGACCGTCCTCGGCCACAGCGGCGCCGAGGCCATCGGCCCGCGCCAGGCGTTCCAGGAGGTCGGCTTCGACTCGCTGGCCGCCGTCAACCTGCGCAACAGCCTGCACGCGGCCACCGGGCTGCGCCTGCCGGCGACGCTGATCTTCGACTACCCCACCCCGGAGGCGCTGGTCGGCTACCTGCGTGCCGAGCTGCTCCGCGAGGCCGACAGCGATCCCGGTGGCTCCGAGGAGCGGGAGGACGACCTGCGGCGGGTCCTCGCGTCCGTGCCCTTCGCCCGGTTCAGGCAGGCAGGTGTCCTGGACACCCTGCTCGGCCTCGCCGAGGCGGACGCCGGCACCGACCCGGGGGAGCGGGCCGCCGAGGTGACCGCGGACGACGCGGCGCTGATCGACGAACTGGACATCGACGGTCTCGTGCAACGGGCCCTGGGCGGGGCGAGCTGACGGCCGATGACGAACGAATCGTGGAGGAAGCTCATGCCGGCGCCAGACGAGCAGATCGTGCAGGCACTGCGTGCCTCGCTGAAGGAGAACGTCCGGCTCCAGCAGGAGAACAGCGCACTGGCCGCCGCGGCGTCGGAGCCTGTCGCGATCGTGTCCATGGCCTGCCGCTACGCCGGCGGCATCCGCG
>NZ_JBJMIE010000427.1:0-25906 GCF_045807065.1 Actinophytocola sp.
CTTCGCCGGCCCCGTCCGAGCTACGGGGATGCCGAAAACGTGCGGGTCGGCCGCTCATACGACATCGACCCGCCCGCGATTGCCTGCCGTGTTTCCGTTTCCGTTGGTGCCGCCCTCGGGGGTGACGGCGGGGTCCGTTCCCGGGTTCTCGTCGGTGAGGCCCAGTTCGAAGTCCGCCGCCAGGTCGAACTCCGCCTGTTCTTCCGCGTAGTCCGTCACGCCGTCCCGGGTCGGCTCGTCCGACGGGAGTTCGGGGACGTGGGTCTCCGGCTGGAGCACCGCACCCATGCCCGCGGCCGCCTCGCGCAGGGCGTCCGGCGTGGTGTCCATGATGTTGCGGAGGTGGTCCAGGTGCGGGCCGGACAGGTCGATGCGGATGCGTTCGACCCCGCCGGCACCGTCGGCGAAGATGAACTGGCGGGGCGCGGTGTCGCGGACCGTGTCGCGGTGGCCGCCCGGGCGGCGGCCCAGTGAGGCCACGACCTGCTCGTACCCGGCGCCTACCGGGACCTTCAGCAGGCGCATCGCGTCCTCCTGCGCCTGGTCGTCGTCCAGCCGGCCGACGAACACGGAGTCCAGCAGTGCGACGAAGCCCTGGATGCGCAGGAAGTCGGCCGGGATCTGGGACGACAGCAGAACGCGCACGTTCCATTTACGCGAGTCACGAGCGAACCGGTTCATGAGCACCCGGCCCGTCGGCACCTCGGACAGGAAGAACGCCTCGTCGATCCACACGCCCTTGCGGGTGTCCTTCGGGCGCTCGTAGATCGACCGCTGCGTCAGCCACGCCGCCAGGTTCAGCATCTCGACGCCCAGCGACTCCGCGTCCGTCCAGTGCTCGCGGCCCACGCCGTCCTTCGGCAGCGTCAGGCCGGCCATGGTCATGACCGTGAGCCGGTCGTCGCGCTGGTCGGTGTACGGGTCGTCGCCCTTCTCCGGGATGAGCAGCGACATGCGCTCACGCATCTCGTCGAGGAAGTCCGCCACCACCACCGCGTGCTCGTGGTGCTCCGACGCGTCGCGCCGCAGCGCGTCGAACACCAGGCTCGGGTCCGCGTCGACCCGGCCGCCGACCATGCGGACCGCACGCAGCAGCACGATCCTGGTCTGCGGCATGCGGGCGATGTCGTACGGCAGCAGCCCGGTCAGCACGTCCAGCGCCAGGCGACGGCGGGTCGCCGCGGCCAGGGCCTTCTCCCGGCGCCACGCGCGCTCCGGGTCCGACTCGTCCCGGAAGTGGTCGAACTGCGGCTCGGCCACCACCCGGTACGGGTTCAGGATGCCCGGCTGCGCGTTCAGCAGGTTGATCGGCCGCGCGTACGGCCGCAGCTCCGGCAGGTCGCACAGCTTCGTCAGCGGCCCGGACGGGTCGAGGATCGTCCAGTGCGCCCCGGCCCGCAGCGTCTTGTAGACGATGCCGCCACCGAGGAACGACTTACCGCCACCCAGGCCGGCCACCATCGCGGTCAGGCCGGAGCCGTCGCGGATCTCCTGCGCCATCCAGGGGTCCCACGCCACCGGCCGCCGGGTCGCCGTGACGGTCTCGCCGAGCAGGATCCCGCGGCGGTCACCGACCTCGGCGGTCGCGGTCGGCACGGCGGCCGCCGCCCAGACCACGGACCCGCGGCGCATGTACGCCGAGGACGCCAGCGGCTCGCCCGGGATGAACTCCCTGGCCAGCGCGTACTGCGCCTCCGGGTGCTCGATCGCGACCTTCGGCTTGTACAGCTCCAGCACCTGCTGCGCGAGCCGCAACGCGTCGCGCTCGGTCGGGCCGGACACCGCGAGCCGCCACCACGAGCGCACCCGGGTGGCCAGCTGGGTGAAGCCGGAGGTCATCTCGTCGTCGATCTCCAGCACCCGCGACGCCTGCCGGGCCAGCGACTGCGGCGGCTCCAGCTCGTGCTCGTCGGTGTAGTGGCGGACCTGCGAGCGGACCTTGTTCATCTGCCGCGACAGCTCGCCCTGCACCTCTTCCGGGCGGCGCACGTAGAGGCGGGCGGACCACTCCACCGAGGCCGCGAGGCGGTCGGAGTGCTGCACCCACGGGTCGTCGATCTCGGGGATCTGCAGGCCGTGCATCTGCCCGACCGTCAGCACCGCGACGTGGCGGGTCATGCCGGCGTTCGAGCCGGTGCGGCCACGCACGGTCACCGTCGGGGAGTACGGCTCCTGGTGGAAGTCCGCCGCGTCGGTGAACGACGCCAGGTCCTCCGGCTCCCACATCGAGTCCGGCACCGCCGGCAGGTTGCGCGGGGCGGGCAGGCCCAGCGAGCACGACCGGTGCATCAGCCAGGACATCTCCTGGGCGGTCGCCGGCCGGCCCTCCAGGCCCGCGGAGGCGATCACCTGGTCCAGGTGCTCCACCTCGGAGTCGATCGCCATCAGCTCGGCGTCCACCGCGGCCGGGAAGATCCGGCGCAGCAGCGGCGCGGCGCGTTCCACGGCCCGGTCGACCATGTTGCGGGTCTGCACCTGAACCCCCAGGTAGACCTCCTTCTCCGCCATCGACCGGCCCAGCAGTTGCTGCTGCTCGCCGATCAGGTAGTCGTCGAAGGACAGCGCGCCCGGCACGTCCGGCAGCCGGTTGACCGCGTTGTGCACGTGCGCCTCGGCCCACATGCGGATCGGGTACGGCCGGTTCGTCACCCGCAGGTGCAGCCAGCGGCCCGCGAGCTCGGCGTACTGGCCGGCGATCGCGGCGACGAGGTCCTGGCGCTGGGAGTCCGAGCGGAACGACCAGCGCTGCGGGGCCAGCCGGTACCACGCGAAGACGTCCGAGCCGTTGCGGAGGAGGTGGCCGTCGATGCTTCGCGCGGCGATCGACGGGGTATAGGTGGGAATGGACTGCTCCCCTGGGAGACGACGGTTGCGCTTGCTGTCGCCGGCCGGCCGGTACTGCGGTGCCGGGGGTGGTGTCTGTCTCGCCCGGGGTGGGTCGAGCAGGTCCCGTGAGCTGTCCCGTGAGCTGTCGAACTCCGGTGCCGCGTGCCGGCCCCGGCGCGTTGGTGACGGTGGCTGGTGACGCCGGGCCGGTGGGGGTGGCGGCGCGGGCTGCTCAGGCGCGCGCTTGCTTCGGCGTGCGAACACCGCGTCCCCTCCCCCGTTTCGTCTGGCGCTTCCTCGGGCGGCCGGTGCTCACCCGGACCCTTGTAGCACTGACGGCGCCGCCCTGTCCCGCGGTTGTCTCGCGTGGTGCGGTCAGCTCGCGCAGCCACATCGAGGCCACCGCGGAGAGCGGCCGTTCATGGCTGATCTTCGCGCAGATGATCCTCGTCAGCAGGATGGTGACCACGATGCCCCACGCGATCGACCAGAACAGCGAGATCCCGATCCGGCGCTCGACGGTGAGCACGAGGAGGAAGACCACGACGCCCACGCCCCACGCCACGTAGCGGGCGCGGAAGGGCATGGTCGCGCGAGGCGGGCCGAGCCAGACTGCGTCGACGCGGTACACCTCGTCGTCGGTACGTATGCGCACAGAGGTCCCTCTAGCTCAGCCGGTGAAGAGGCCGGCGATCCAGGTGCCGATGTTCTTGCCGGCGTCCGTGGTCACCGCCAACCCGATGATGGCGAGCGCGACGATGACACCGCCGAGGCGCCGCATGACGCCCGCGTTGTCACCCTTGCCGCCGCCGAGCCACAGGAGGAGCAGCGCGACCACGAGCAGCAGTAGCGGAATGAGGTTGTCGAGAATCCAGGTACGGACGCCGCCTGTGCCCAAACCACCGGATTCCTGGGCGAGCTCGAAGGTGGTCATGGCCATCATGTTCTTAACTCCTGGGTACGCGGCTGTTGTTGCCTGCCGTTCGTAGACGAGTGAAGCACGCCCACATCACGACGTGTAGTGACGGGGTGGCGCTCCGTAGATCCACATCTCGTGCACTCACATTCTCCTTGGCGCTCGACGACGTGCCATCTGACCACACACATGATGCGTGCGAAATGGTCACGAGACCGCCAGGATCACTCGTCTGGACCAACATCTCGGTAGGTTCACCCACATGCCGAGGGCGACCTAACTGTAGGTGCGAGGACTGTCGGGTCAACCCCTCGCTCCCTCCGTGCCTCCTCACCCGTTCGGTCCAACGGGGTCTGAGGTGGTGTATTCGCCACACGGCTCTTGACTTCGCTCGTACAGTGCGACGGACATCACTCGTTCGAGGCGCGGTTTCCTCGTGATCGTGATCGAAACGCCGCACACGGGCTGTGTGGCGACGCGCGGACGAGTCGGCATGTAAGCCGGATCCTGTCCCCGGCCGGTAAGACCGGTGGGCGGTCATCCATCTGGGCCTGCCGTCGCCGGCAGGCTCTAGCGGCCTACCCGCAGGCTCGGGCGGGCAGCCCTCGAACGCCTGCGCAGGAGCCTCGCGGCTCCCTCTTGACCTTGCTCCGGGTGGGGTTTACCGAGCCACCCCGGTCACCCGGGGTGCTGGTGGTCTCTTACACCACCGTTTCACCCTTACCTGGCAGCGGTTTTCCGCCAGGCGGTCTGTTTTCTGTGGCACTGTCCCGCGGGTCACCCCGGGTTGCCGTTAGCAACCACCCTGCCCTTCGGAGTCCGGACTTTCCTCGACGGGCAAGCCCGCCGCGACCGCCCTGCCGACTCGTCCGCGACGTCAAGGGTAACCGCCGGCGAAGAGTTTGATCATGCTACCCGCCGGTTAGCCTGGCGCCGGTGTGGGTGGGACTGCCGTTGCTGCTGGTCGTGCTGGCGTTCGCCGTGCTCAGGCCGCGCGGGTTGCCGGAGGCCGTGGTCGCGGTGCCCGCCGCGGGGCTCGTGCTGCTGCTCGGGCTCGTCGACCCCGCGACGGCCGGGCGGCGGGTGCTCGACCTGGTGCCGACGCTCGTCTTCCTCGCCGCGGTGCTGGTGCTGGCCCACCTCGCGGACGGGGCCGGCGTCTTCGCCTGGCTCGGCCGGGTCGTCGCGCGGGCCTGCCGCGGCGACGCCCACCGGTTGTTGACCCTCACCTTCTGCGCCGCCGCGGTCACCACGACCGTGCTGAGCCTCGACGCGACCGTCGTGCTGCTGACCCCGGTGGTCCTGGTGACGGCCAACGGGCTGCGGCTGCCGGCGCGGCCGCACGTCTTCGCCTGCACGCACCTCGCCAACTCGGCGTCCACGCTGCTGCCGGTGTCGAACCTCACCAACCTGCTCGCGTTCGCGGCCAGCGGGCTGCCGTTCGCGGGGTTCGCCGCGCTCATGGCCGGGCCGTGGCTGGTCACGCTGGCCATCGAGTACCTGGTGTTCCGCCGCTACTTCGCCAACGAGCTGTCCGCGCCCGCGGAGGGCGAGGCGCCGGAGCCGGGGCCGGCGCCCCGGTTCGCGCTGTGGACGCTCGCACTGGTGCTCGCCGGGTTCTGCGCCGGCCCGCTGCTGGGGCTCGAGCCGATGTGGGTGGCGGTCGCGGGCGCGCTGGTGCTGGCGGTCCGCCACCGGGAACGCCCCGCGGCGGTGGTGCGGGCCGCGGCGCCGCTGCTGTGCCTGTTCGTGGCGGCGCTGGCGGTGGTGGTCGAGGCGGTCGCGGAGCACGGCGGCCGCACCGTCCTCGACGCCGTGCTGCCCGGCTCGACCGGGCTGGTGGCTCTGCTCGCCGTCGCCGGGGTGGCGGCCGTGCTCGCCAACCTCGTGAACAACCTGCCGGCGACGCTGCTCCTGCTGTCGGTGCTCGGCCCGTCGGCACCCGCGCCGATCCTGCTCGCGGTGCTGCTGGGCGTGAACATCGGCCCCAACCTCACCTACGTCGGTTCGCTGGCCACGCTGCTGTGGCGGCGGGTGCTGCACCGGCACGACCTGACACCCGCGCCGAAGGACTTCACGCTGCTCGGCCTGCTGACCGTGCCGGCCGGCCTGGCGGCATCGGTGGTGGCGCTGTGGCTCGGGGCGCTGGTGTCAGGGCAGGTGTGAGGTGTCGTTGACCAGGCGGACCGACGCGTTGCCGTCCGGGTAGAACTCGACGATCGACAGCGACGCCAGGTCCAGGTGCAGGCGGAACAGCAGCGACGGGCCCGCGTCCAGCCCCATCCGCAGCAGCGACTTGATCGGCGTGACGTGGCTCACCAGCACGACCGTCTGGCCGGCGTGCCGCTGGAGCAGCTCGTCGCGGGCCGCGCGGACCCGTGCGTGGACGGCGTCGAAGCTCTCGCCGTTCGGCGGCGCGACGCTCGGGTCGCCCAGCCAGCGGCGGTGCAGCTCCGGGTCGCGCTCGGCGGCCTCGGTGAACGTCAGTCGCTCCCAGTCGCCGAAGTCGGTCTCCACCAGGCCCTCGTGCACCTCGACCGCCCTGCCGGACGCCGAGGCGACCGCCGCCGCCGTCTGCCTGGCCCGGCCGAGCGGCGAGGAGATCACCGCCGTGAAGTCCGTCCTGGCGAGCCGGGTGCCGGCGGCCTTCGCCTGCTGGCTGCCCAGTTCGGTGAGCGGCACGTCGCCGCGGCCCGAGTAGCGGCGCTCCCCCGACAGCGCCGTCTGGCCGTGGCGCAGCAGCAGCAGGCGGGTCGGGGTGCCGGTCGCGCCGGTCCAGCGTGCGGGCGCGGTCGTGTCCACGGGGGCCGGCTGCCGGGCCGGTCTGCCCGCCTGAGTGTCCATGGCCTCGTTTGCCAGGCGGTCCGCGTGCGCGTTCCGGGCACGCGGGATCCACGTGTAGGTGACCTCGTCGAAGCCGGCGGCGAGCTCGCGGGCCGTCGCGGCGAGCGGCTTCAGCGCCTCGTGCTTGACCTGCCAGCGGCCGGACATCTGCTCGACGACCAGCTTCGAGTCCATCCGCACGGCCACCTCGGTGGCGCCGAGCTCCCGCGCGGCGGTCAGGCCGGCGATCAGGCCCTGGTACTCGGCGACGTTGTTGGTCGCGACGCCGATGCCCTCGGCGCGTTCCGCCAGCAGCGACCCGTCATGGGCGAACACCGCCGCGCCGTAGCCGGCCGGGCCGGGGTTGCCGCGTGAGCCGCCGTCTGCCTCGACGACAACCCTCACAGGCCGGACTCCGGCGTGCGGACCATGATCGCGCCGCACTCCTCGCACGTGACGACCTCGTCGGCCGGCGAGCTGGCGATCCGGGAGATGGAGGTACGGTCCAGCTCGATCCGGCAGGCGCCGCAGCGGCGCTGACGCAGCAGGGAAGCGCCGATCCCACGGTTCTTGCGGACCCGCTCGTAGAGGTCGAGCAGCGGCTGCGGGAACCCCGGCACGAGCTTCTCGCGCTCGGCGGTGCGCCGGGCCGACACGGTCTCCAGGTCCGCGAGCGCCTGGTCACGCCGGCCGGCGGCGTCCTGCAGCGTCTCCTCGGCCTTGCCCAGCTCGACGGCCGCGTGCTGGCCGTCCAGCTCGACCGCCTCGCGCCGCTCCATCAGCTCGAGCAGCTCGTCCTCGAGGTTGCTCTGCCTGCGCTGCAGGGTATTCAGCTCGTGCTCGAGGTCGGTCATCTGCTTGGCGGACACCGTGCCGCCGGCCAGCAGCGCCCGGTCGCGGTCCTCGCGGGCCCGGACGGCGTCGATCTCCTTCTCCTGGCGCTTGACCTCGCGGTCCAGGTCGCCGAGCGTGGTCTCGTTGGCGACCTTCGCGTCCTTCTTTGCCTGTACCGCCTTCTCGGCCTCGGCGATCTCCGCGAGCTCCGGCAACGTTCGGCGCCGGTGTTCGACGCGAGCCAGCTCGGCGTCGACGTCGGCCAGCTCGAGCAGCTTCCGCTGCACTGCGGGATCGGCTTTCACCCTGGGGTCCTCCTCTGTCCGGCCGCGGCCCGTGTCGTGGCTGTGGTCCAGGGATCGGTGCGCAGCGTGGACACGGTGATGTCGACGTTACCGCCGAACCCATTCCGGAGGATGGCCGCCGCCTGGTCACACCACGGCCACTCACTGGCCCAGTGCCCGACGTCGACGAGCGCGGGTGCGCCGGCCGTCGCGAGGTGCTCGCCCGCCGGGTGGTGCCGCAGGTCGCCGGTGACGTACGCGTCGACACCCGCTCGGGTGGCTTGCGCGAGGTAGCTGTCCCCGGCCCCGCCCGCGACGGCGACGGTGCGGATGGGCCGGTCGAGGTCGCCGGCGCCCCGCACGCCCGCCGCGGTCTCGGGGAGCGCCCTGGCCACCCGGGCGACGAACTCACGGAACGGTTCGGGTGCGGGCAGTTCGCCGGTGCGGCCGATGCCGGTGCGGCCGTCCTCGTGGGGGTTGAGGATGCCGGTGACCGTCAGTCCGATGGCCTTCGCGAGTGCGTCGGACACACCGGGGTCCGCGGCGTCCGCGTTGGTGTGCGCGCAGAAGAGGGCGACCCGGTTGCGGATGAGGCGATGGACGAGACTGCCCTTGGGTGTGTTGGCCGGGACGCCGTGCACGCCCCTGAGCAGCAGGGGGTGGTGCGCGACGATGAGCTGGGCGCCGCCGTCGACCGCCTCGTCCACGGTGGACTCGACGGGATCCACGCAGACGAGGACCTTGCGAACCGGCTCGGCCGGGTCGCCGCACACGAGCCCGACGGCGTCCCAGGACTCGGCGAGGGCGGGCGGGTAGGCGGCCTCGAGCACCTCGACGACGTCGGCGACAGTGGTCAAGGTGTGAGTACCTCCGTGGTCAGTTCGGCGAGCGCGGCCAGCAGGTGCTGTGCGGTCTCCGGTTCCCGCACCGCGATGCGTAGGTGGTCGCTCGTCAGCCCGGGAAAGGTATCGCCCCGGCGCACGGCGATGCCGCGGTCCCGCAGCCGCTGCCGGATCCGCTCCCCGTTCTCCATCCTGACCAGCAGGAACGGCGCGGCGGCCGGCTGGTGGACGTGGACGCCGGGGATGTCTGCCAGTCTTTCGGTGAGCCACTCGCGGTGCCTGGCGTACCTGGTCGCCGCCTGCTCGGCCTCGCCCACCGCGTGCGGTTCGGCACAGGCCGCGACGGCCTCGAGCACGAGCGTGCCGACGGGCCAGTGGGGGCGGTGCCTGCCGAGTTCGTCGAGGAGGTCGGGGTGGCCGAGGGCGTAGCCGGCGCGGAGGCCTGGCAGTGCCCAGGTCTTGGTGAGGCTGCGCAGCACGAGCAGACCCGCCCGGCCGTCCCCGGCCAGCGACTCGGGCTCCCCCGGGACGGCGTCCATGAACGCCTCGTCGACGACGAGCACGCGACCGGGCCTTGCGAGGGCGGCGACGGTGGCGGCCGGGCGCAGCTCGGAGGTCGGGTTGTTAGGGTTCCCGAGCACGACGAGGTCCGCGTCGGCCGGGACGTCGTCGCCGGGCAGGACGCGGTGGACGGGGATGCCGGCGTCCCGGAGGACGACCTCGGGCTCGGTGAACGACGGGTGCAGGAGGGCTGCCTTCGTCGGCCGCAGCGACGGCAGGAGCGCGAACCCCTCGGCGGCACCGTTGAGGACGAGGACCTCGTCGGGCTCGCGGCCGTGCCGGGCGGCGACGGCTTCGCGGGCGCGTCGGTCGTCCGCGGCGGAGGGGTAGGTGCCGAGGCGGTCGACGGCCGCGGTCAGCCGAGCTCGCAGCCAGCCGGGCGGCGCGGTGCCTCGGACGTTCACGGCGAAGTCCCGCAGTCCCGGCGCCGCGTCCACGTCGCCGTGATGCCGCAGGTCGTTCACCAACGGATCTTAACCGCGCGGTCCGCCCTGCCCGGGCAGCCGGCCGGTCAGCGGGGCAGGCCGTAGCGGGATGGTCCGATGCCCAGCAGTCTCCGGAAGTGGCGGGTCAGGTGGGCCTGGTCGTAGAAGCCCGCCAGTGTGGCGGCCTCCGCGGCCGGGTGGTTGGCCAGCAGGTGGCGGCGGGCCAGTTCCAGGCGGCGGCCGGTCACGTAGCGGTGCGGCGGGATGCCGAACTCCCGGCTGAACGCGCGTACCAGCGACACGGGGTGCACCTCCAGCTCCGCCGCCGCCTCGTCCAGGGTCGGGGTGTCGGGGAGGCGGGCGTCCAGCAGGTCGCGGAGGCGGTGGGCCACGGACTGCCTCACCGGCGCTGCCGGCTCGGCCGCGCCCAGGTGCTGGCGCAGTCGGTCGCGGATCAGGGCGAAACGGCTCTGCGCCTCGAAGTCCTCGGTGTGCAACGACTCGTGCAGCTGGTGGATCCGTCGCCGCAGCAGCGGGTCCGCCAGCGACGGGTGGTCGACCGCGGCACCGACGCCGGTCAGGGTGTCACTCGCCAGGTACAGCACGCGCTTGCGGAACGGCCGCACCGAGCGGCCGTCGTGTGGGACGCCCGGGGGCAGCAGGGTGACCAGCGACCGCAGGGCGCCGTGCTCGTGGCGGTCCAGGTCGTACCGGACCGCGCCGTCGTCGACCAGCAGCAGGGTCCACGCGTCGTGCGTGTGCGACGGGTACGCGTGCGTCGTGAACCGCGCGTGGAACACCTCGTGGATGCCGGGCACGTTCGGGCGCCACGCCGTGATCTCGGGGCCCATGGTTAGGAACGTACAAGACGCCCGGCGGCTCGGCGGCGATCGTGGGCCGCGTGAGTTTCTCCACCAAGATCGCCGTGGTCGTGCGGGACGACCTGCCCACCTGGCAGCGGCTGAACGTGTGCGCGTTCCTGGTCAGCGGGATCGCCGCCGCCGTGCCGGAGCTCGTGGGCGAGGCCTACGAGGACGCGGACGGGACCAAGTACCTCGCGATGTTCGGCCAGCCCGTGCTCGTGTTCGAGGCGTCCGCGGCGGTGCTGTCCGCCGCGCACCGGATGACACTGGACCGCGGGCTGCCGCTGTCGATCTTCACGAAGGAGCTGTTCGCCACCGGCAACGACGCGGACAACCGCGCCGCCGTACTGGCCGTTCCCCGGGACGCGCTCGACCTCGTGGGGCTGGCGGTGCACGGACCGCGCAACGCCGTCGACAAGATCGTCAAGGGCGCGCGCATGCACCCGTAGCGACCTGCCCGCGGCTCAGAGCCTGGCGCCGCCCGTCGCGTCGATGACCTGACCCGTCACCCAGCGACCGGCGTCGGACGCCAGGTGGCGGACGACCAGCGCGATGTCCTCGACCGTGCCGACGCGGTTGAACACCGACAGCGCGGCGGCGCTCGCGCGGTTGTCCGGCAGCCAGTCCGCGTTGATGTCGGTGTCGACGATGCCCGGCATGACCGCGTTGATCGTGATCCCGCGCGCCCCGAACACCGGCGCGAACGCGAGGCCGAGGTTGTTGAGCGCGGACTTGGCCGCGGCGTACACCGGGTGGGTGGGCGCGGCGACCCGCGTGTAGCCGGTCGAGATGTTGATCACCCGGCCGCCGTCGCGCAGTCGCGGGGCGAACTCCTGCACGAGGAACAGCGGCGCGGTGAGGTTGACCTCGATCACGCGCCGGTAGGTCGCCTCGTCGATCTCGCCGAGCGGCTGGTTGCCGTTGATGCCGGCGTTGTTGACGAGGACGTCGAGGTCGCCGTCCCATTCCTCGGCGATCCGGCGGGCGGCCGCGACGCCGTCACCGTCGAGCGGGGCCTCGATGAGCACGGGCTCGGCGCCGGCCCTGGTCACCAGCTCGGCGGTGTGCTCGGCGGCCGCGCGGTTCGTGGCGTAGTGGATGCCGACCTTCGCCGCGCCGTCCGCCGCGAGGCCGACCGCGATCGCCCTGCCGATGCCCCGCGAAGCGCCCGTGACCAGTGCGTACATTTACACTCTCCTTTTCTATAGTGATCGCTATAGAAGGAAGATACTATAGTGATTGCTATGAAAGGAAGACCTCGGTCGTTCGTCCTCGAGGACGTGCTCGAGAAGGCCATGGCCGTGTTCTGGCGCCACGGGTACGAGGGCGCGAGCCTGGGCCGGCTGCAGGAGGCGACGGGGCTGACGCCGCCGAGTATCTACAACGCGTTCGGGTCGAAGGAGGGGCTGTACCAGGCGTGCCTGGACCACTACGCGAGCAGCGTCGGCGCGCGGCACCTGGCGACGCTGACCCGGCCGGCCTCGCGCGCGGGGATCCGGGCGTACCTGCTGGCGGCGGCCCGGGAGTACACGCGCTCGGACAGCCCGCCGGGGTGCATGATCTCGACCGCGTCGCTGAACCTGTCCCCGGAGCTGACGTCGGTCAGCGAGGCGACGGCAGCCCGCCGCGCCGAGGCGATGTCGCTGCTCACCTCGTACCTGGCGGACGCGGGCGCGGACGACCCGCCGACGCTGGCCCGGTTCTTCGGCGCGGTGATCCAGGGGATGTCGGTGCAGGCCAGGGACGGCGCGTCGGAGGAGGAACTGGCCGCGGTCGCGGACGTGGCGCTCGCGGCGTGGCGGTGATCGGGCAGACTCGCTGACGTGCGCCACGTGTGTTTCGTCTGGTCGAAGAACCGACGTAACAACGTGGTAGCCGGGATTGGACTGTGATGGCGGCGGGGGACGAAGCCCTAGTCGTGCGTGACTTCGCCGCCTGGCTCATCGGTCAAGGATGGACGGTCCGCACCGAGATCGACTACGTCGATGTGGTCGCGGAGCGCGACGGCCAGCGGCTCGTTGCCGAGGCGAAGGGCCATACAACCTCGCCGGGACTCGATATCGATACTGCCTGGGGGCAGCTGCTGCGCCGCATGCCGGTCATCGACGACGGCACGACCCGCTACGCGTTGGTAGTCCGCGACGAGTCTCGTTCTGTTCGGGCCGCCACGCGGGTACCGTCCCGCATTTGCGAACTGTTGCGAGTCACCCTGTACGCAGTCGCCACCAACGGGACCATACGGGAAGTGAACTCTTGATCATGCGCTGACGAAGATCGCGATCACTGCCACGATCAGCGCCAGCACGGCAACTACCAGCGAGCAGGCTGTCATCACCTGCATTCGCTTCTCACGAGCGTCGCGTTCGGCTTCCTTGCGCTCGTTCTCCTCCTGCTGTTCCGCCACCTCGGCGGCGAACTCTGCAAGTTGTCGCGCGTAGACAGCCACGTCCGCCATGTTGTTGCGTGGGAGTAGTTGCTCGGTGCTGAGAGTTGGCGGAGTGAAGTCCGGGATCCTAGGCTGAATGTCGCCTGTGGTGATCAACCTTCGGTGAGGTACGCGTGGTGGCACCCGCCGCACGACCGCAGCGTCCACACGCCGGCCGCACGTAGCTCGTCATCCGTCGGGCATCGGTGGTCATCCGGCACACGCTGCCCGCATAACGTGCGCCACTGCCCTTCCTGGCCCCGCTTGGCCAGGTGCCGCACTCCCGCCGGGTTCGCCAGCACCGGACCGGCCGGGATACCGGGCGGCAACCCGAGCGAACGCTGGTCCGCCGGTCGGTCGATCCCACACCCGCAACCGGTGACCTGGCGCACGGCCGCCCCGGCGGTCGGGGGCACGTCGGGACGGCCGTGGTCGGTGGGGCGCACAAGATCAGCGTCCGTCGCCTTGACCTCTTTGGACACGGCATGTGCCCAGGGCATCGCAGGGGGCAAGATAAGGGGGGCATTCGAACGATGACCGGGGAGAACCGCCATGGAGCGGAACGACCGACTACGGGCCGCGCGAGAGGCCACCGCGTCGCTTCGTGTCCCCGACGCACACATGTCACGAAGCGAACTGGCCGAGGCGGCGAACCGCTGGTTGACGGCCCACACGGACCGGCCGGGCATCCTGGACGACGCGTACGTTGCGAGGCTGGAGCGTGGGCGCATCCGGTGGCCGAACGTGGACTACCGGTCGGCGTTCCGTGCCGTGTTGGGCGCGTTGTCCGACGCCGAGCTGGGGTTCCGGCCGACCGGGGCGAATCGGCGGCCTGTACGACCGTTGTGGGACGAACAACCCACCGGACCATCCACACGCCCGACGGGCTTCAGCAGAGATCACAGCGAGCGCCCAGTAGATGTGACGGCGGTCCGCGCCATGGCCACCGCGTTCCAGGTCGCCGACCGCCAAGTGGGTGGCGGAGTCCTCTACGCGCAGGTGCTGCGGTATCTGAACACCGAAATCGGCCCACGGCTGGTGAACGGGCACGGATCGGCCGAGACCGCGTTGTTCGCGGCAGCGTGCTCGATGACCGAGATCGCTGGGTGGATGGCGCACGACGGCGGCAACGACAACGCGGCGCGGAACCACTTCGGCCAGGCGTACCGGCTGGCGTCGGCCGCCGACCATGCGCCGCTGGCCGGGAACGTGTGCGCGTCCATGTCGCACCTCGCGGGCCAGTTGAACCAGCCCGCCGACGCCGTCCGTATCGCCGGGGCCGGGTTGAAGCGGGTCACCGGTGCACCGGGTACGACCCGGCTGGTGGCGCGGTTGCACACGATGCGTGCCCGTGGGCTCGCCGCGCAGGGTGACCGGCACGCGTGCGGGGCGGCCCTGACGGAGGCCGAACACGTCCTGGCCACCGCCCGTGACGAGGAACCGGCGGAATGGATCGCTGGGTTCGACGAAGCGTCCCTTGCGAACGAAGCCGCGCTGTGCCTGCGACAACTGGGGGATCTCCGCGGAGCGGAGCAACAAGCCAAGCTGGTGATTCGGCTGCGGGTGGGTGACCGGGTTCGTTCCCGCGCGTTCGGGCAGTTGACGTTGGCGGGGGTGTTGGTGGACGCGGGGCGCGTGGACGAAGCCGCCACCATCGGGACCGAGTTGTGCACGGTGGCGGGGTCGTTGACGTCGGCGCGGGTCCGGGCGCGGTTGGACCGGCTGGGAGCGGCGTTGCGACCACACGCCGCCGTGCCCGAGGTCGCCGCGTTCTTGGACGCGTTGGCGTCGATCACGCCCCAAACGGACACGACGGACACCGGGTGGCCGGTGTGACCGACGCCGACCGCTGGGCGTATCTGGCCGAAGGCAACGCCAAGCAGGCCCGGAAGCGTGTTGCGGCGGATGTGTTGGTGCGGGACACGGCCGGACGGGTGCTGCTGGTCAACCCGACGTACAAGGAGCACTGGGACCTGCCCGGCGGCATGGCCGAAGCCAACGAACCGCCCCGCGCCGCGGCCGAACGTGAACTGCTGGAAGAGCTTGGGTTGATTATCACGGCCGGTCGGCCGCTGGTGGTGGACTGGGACGGTCCGCACGGGCCGTGGGACGACCAGCTGGTGTTCGTGTTCGACGCGGGCACTGTCACCCTCAACCAGGCCGCCGCAGTACGGCCGGTGGATGCCGAGCTGGACGGGGCCGCGTTCGTGTCCCCCGCCGAAGCGGCCGACCGGTTACGGGCGGACATGGCGGACCGGTTGGCGCGGGCGCTGCGCGCGCTGGAGGCAGGGACGACTGACTACGGCGAGCACACCCGCGCCTGACTGGCGCCGTTCGAGGGGCTACCCATCAGGTGCGGAACACTGGTCGCATGGTCGACGCCCTCTCCCACGATGACAACAAAATGTGTCTTCATGTTTGTTTCGTCTGTTCGGGCAACATCTGCCGCTCGCCGATCGCGGCGCTGGTCTTCGGCGCCGTGCTGGTGGAGGAAGGGCTGGCCGACAAGGTGCGGGTGACGAGTGCGGGCATCGGCCCGTGGCACGTCGGTGAGCCGGCAGACCGGCGAGCGCGGCGGGTGCTGTCGGCGCACGGGTACCCGACGGAACACGTGGCGGCCCAGGTGGACGAGGACCACCTGTCGGCGGACCTGCTCGTCGCGCTGGACGCCGGGCACGAGGCCGCGTTGCGGGACCTGCTCGCGCACCAGGGCGGCGACGGGGACGAGCGGGTGCGAATGCTGCGGTCGTTCGACCCTGATGCCGCGGACCTGGAGGTGCCGGACCCGTACTACGGGGACGACGCGGGGTTCGACGAGGTGCTCGGGATGGTCGAGGCCGCGATGCCGGGATTGGTCGAGTGGGTGCGGGCGCGGCTCTGACCGCCGAGGCGGCGGTGTCGAGGCTGCTGGGACGGGCGGTGGCCGCGGTGGCCCCGCTCGGCGGGGCGTACCGGGTGCGCCTGACCGACGGCGACGAGGTGGTGGCGAAGCGGCACAGCTCGCGGAGCGCGGTACTGGCCGAGGTGGCGGGCCTGCGCTGGCTGAGCGGGGCCTCCGGCCCCCCGATCTCCAGCCTAGCGCCGGACACCGACACGCCTGGGCCCGAGAACGCCGACCGGGAAGAGGTCCACCCACCCAACCGGAGCGAAAGTCCCACTGGTGGGCCAGGGGGTCCCCCGATTTCAACGCTACGGCAGGGGACCGACAGCCCCGGCCGCGCGGCTGGCAACCGGGAACGGAACCACCCGCCCAACCCGAGCGAAAGGACCGTTCGCATCCCAGGGGGTCCCCCGGATTCAACGCTACGGGAAGGGGGCGACAGTTCTGGTGCGGCGGATGGCAACCGGGAAGAAGATCACCCACTGGACCGGAGCGAAAGTCCCACTGGTGCCCCCGGGGGTCCCCCGGAATCAACGCTACCGGAGGGGACCGACAGTTCTGGGGCGTCGGGGAGGTGTTGTCCACAGGTGCCCGCGGTCCTGGGGTTCGACGGCGAGTGGGTGGTCATGGAGCGGGTTGCGGCTGGGCGTCCCTCCCCCGTCGCGGCTGAGGAGTTCGGGCGAGGGCTGGCCGCGCTGCACCGGGCCGGCGCCGACGCCTTCGGGGTCGCACCGCCCGGTGGTCCTGTCGACGCGTGGATCGGGCTCGCGCCCATGCGGAACGCCACCGGGGCGCGTTGGCCGGAGTGGTATGCCGAGTACCGCGTGCTCCCCTACCTGCGCACCGCCGTCGATCAGGGGGTGCTCCGCGACCCGGGGCCCATCGAGACCGTCTGCGCCAGGATCGGGGAGCTGGCCGGGCCGGCCGAGCCGCCCGCGCGCCTGCACGGCGACCTCTGGAGCGGGAACGTCCTCTGGGCCGACCGGGTCTGGCTCATCGACCCCGCGGCGCACGGCGGGCACCGGGAGACCGATCTCGCCATGTTGCACCTGTTCGGGTGTCCGCACCTCGACCGGATCGTCGCCGCGTACGACGAGAGCGACCCGCTCGCCGACGGGTGGCGGGAGCGCGTCCCGCTGCACCAGCTGTTCCCCCTGCTCGTGCACACCGTGCTGTTCGGGGGTGGGTACGGGGCGCAGGCCGTCGCCGCCGCCCGGTCTCTAGCATGAGACGTGTGCGGCTGCGGTTGTTGCTTCGCCCGGGATGGTTGGCGCTGACGGCGTTGGTGCTGATCTTCGCCGCCGTCTGCTTCACCCTGCTCGCGCCCTGGCAGTTCCGCCGCAACGAGGAACGGTCCACCACCAACGACGACATCAGCGCCTCCACCCACGCGGCACCCGTCGACATCGACACCGTCCTGCCGACAGGCGCGGAGCCGGGGCCCGGGACCGAGTGGCGGACGGTTCGCGTGACCGGGCGGTACCTCGCCGAGGACGAGGTCGTCGCGCGGCTGCGGACCGTCCTGGGCCAGCCCGCCTTCGAGGTGCTCACGCCGTTCCGGCTCACCGACGGCTCGATCGTGCTCGTCGACCGCGGGTACCTCCGGCCCGCCCAGGGCAACCAGGCCCTCGTCGTGCCGGAGTTCGCCGAACCACCCGGCGGAACGGTCACGCTCACGGCCCGGCTGCGGGCCGACGAGCGGGACCCCCGCGACCGGCCGCCCGAGCGGCGGGACGGGCGGCTGCAGGTCTACGCGGTCGGCGCTGGCGTCGTCGAGCACGCCACCGGGCTCGACCTCCGGCCCGGCTACCTCCAGCTGGGCGACGACAACCCGGGAGTGCTCGCCGCGCTGCCGCTGCCCGAGCTGGACTCCGGGCCGTTCCTCTCCTACGCCCTGCAGTGGATCGCCTTCGGCACCATGGCGTTGCTCGCCTGGCTGTACTTCACCTGGCGCGAGATCAAACCGGGCGGCGTGCTCGCGACCCCGAAGGCCGAGCGGCCGAAGCGGCTGTCGGTCGCCCAGCAGATCGCCGAGGAAGAGGAGCGCGAGCGGTCAGCGGCGGCGGCCACGCAGCAGGGCTAGCAACGCCGCCACGGCCGTGGTCAGGCTGCCCACCACGCGGGACAGCTCGACCGCGCGGGTGACGTGCCCGGAGTCCGGGACGCGGCCCTCCCCCAGGATCGGGCGCTCCTCGACGCCGTGCGCGTAGACCGTGCGGCCCCCGAGCCGGACCTCCAGCGCACCCGCGAACGCCGCCTCCACGCGGCCCGCGTTCGGGCTCGGGTGGGCGGCCGCGTCGCGGTGCCACGCCTGCCACGCACCCCGCCACGAGCCGCCGACCACCGGGGCACCCACCACGGTCAGCGCGGCGGCCACCCGGGCCGGGATGAGGTTGACCAGGTCGTCGAGGCGGGCCGACGCCCAGCCGAACCGGCGGTACCGCGGCGAGCGATAGCCGACCATCGCGTCCAGGGTGTTCACCGCGCGGTAGCCCAGCATGCCCGGCACGCCCGCGACCGCGCCCCACAGCAGCGGCGCGACGACCGCGTCGGAGGTGTTCTCGGCGACCGACTCGACCGCGGCGCGGGACAGGCCCTCCGCGTCCAGGGTGTCGGGGTCGCGGCCGCACAGGCTGGGCAGGCGCTCGCGGGCCGCGGTCAGCTCGCCGGCGTCCAGCTCGCGGCCGATCGCGGCGCCCGCCACGGCGAGGGTGCGGCCGCCGAGCACGACCCAGGTCGCGGCGGCGGTGGTGAGCACCTGGAGCACGGGGTCGCGCCGGCCGATGCGCTCGGCGAGCACGCCCAGCGCCACCGCGCCACCGCTCAGCACGGCGGCGTACGCCACCCCGGCGAGCCTGTCGTCGCGGTAGGCCACCTGCTCGACCTTCTCCGCGACCTGACCGAAACCGGCGACCGGGTGCCGCCTGCGCGGATCGCCGAACGCACCGTCCGCGGCCACCCCCAGCAGCAACCCGACCGCACGCGCCACGCTGACCAAGTGCCTCCACCCCCGTTTCCCTGCGGGGGACACGGTAGCGCTGGTCTAATGGTGGACATGCTGCGGGCGCGACGACGTGGGTTCTTCCGGCGCGAGTACGAGGTGTACGCGGACGACACGCCGGTCACCGTGCTGACCGGCGCACGTCGCGAAGGGTGCGAGTTCACCCTGTCCGGCGCGGGGTTCCGCGTCGACCGGGACGGGCGCAGGCACTTCCTGCTGACCGGGCCGGACGGGCGGATCGCCACCGCCGACCGCCAGTCC
Organism: Actinophytocola sp.; assembly: GCF_045807065.1. Lineage (GTDB taxonomy): Bacteria > Actinomycetota > Actinomycetes > Mycobacteriales > Pseudonocardiaceae > Actinophytocola. Next base: position 18,943 of record NZ_JBJMIE010000427.1, read on the forward strand.
GGCCGGGAGTGGACGGTGCGGACGGCGGGTGGCGAGCTGACGCTGGCGAAGCCGTCCATCTGGCGGTCCGACTGGGAGGTCCGGGGTGCCGCCTCGGGTGCGATCCGGCAGGAAGGCTGGTTCAGCCGGACGTACTCCGCGGACGTGCCACCGGACGTCCCGCTGCCCGTGGCCGTGTTCGTGCTGTACGTGGTGCTGGTGATCTTCGAGCGGCAGGCCTCGGCGGCCGCCGGGGGCGCGGCGGCGGCCAGCGCGGCCAGCGGCTAGCTCTCCGCCCAGCCCTTGATCATCTGGTACGCGATCGACGTCCCGCCCGGGAGCTTCAGGTCGGGCTGGTCCTCGGCCAGCGCGGCGCGGACCTCAGCGCGGGTGACCCAGCGGGCGACCTCGATCTCGCCGTCCTGCGGGACCAGGGCCGCCGTCCGGTCCACCGCCACCGCGGCGAAGCCGATCATGAGTGAGCGCGGGAACGGCCACGGCTGGCTGCCCAGGTAGCGGATGCCGGCCACGTCGATGCCGACCTCCTCGCAGATCTCGCGGGCCACGCACATCTCCAGCGACTCGCCGGCCTCCACGAAACCCGCCAGCACCGAGTAGCGCCCGGGCGGCCAGATCGGTTGGCGGGCGAGGAGGACCGACGCACCGTTCTCGCCCTGGTCGTCGTGGACCAGGCAGATCACCGCCGGGTCCGTGCGGGGGTACTCCTCGCGGCCGCAGCCCGTGCAGTGCGTCGCCCAACCCGCGTTGACGCGCTCCACCGGGGAGCCGCAGTTGGCGCAGAAGGCCGCGCGCGCGTGCCAGCCGGCCAGCGCGACCGCCGTCGTGAACAGGCCTGCCGCCGTGTCGGACAGCAGCGCTCCGGTCGTGCGGAGGTCGTGCCACTGCTCGCCATCCGCGGAGGTCGCGCCCGACCACAGACCCCAGGAGCGGTCCGGGGACGCGAGGCCCTCCGTCAACTCCTCGTCGGTCACCAGCGCCCAGTAGCCGACCCCGTCCAACTCGCCGAGCAGCGTGGCCTCCGGCGGCAGGTCGCCGGCCGTCGGCCGCGTGGACAGCTCCGTCATGTCCGCGTTGACCGGGGTGCGACCCTTGCGGTCCACCAGGACCACGCGACCCGACGCCCACAGCTTCGCCAGGCGGGCCGGATCGGTGCGGGCCGGCTCCCGGCGGTCCACGGTGGACCGCGAGAGCCTCGGCACCGCGGCGAGTTGGAACCGGCTCACTCCGAAACGCCGCCCAGCGCCCGCAGGGAGCGCAGTTGGGCGGCGTCGCCGACGATCACGCCGGTGTACCGCGCCGGCGAGAAGAACTCGAGCGCGGCCTCGGCGACCTGCTCGCCGGTGACCTCCTTGAGCCGGTTCGGGTGCTCCACCAGCCAGTCCGCGCCGAGTCCCAGTGGCGCCAGCGCGGCGAGCTGGGACGCCAACCCGGTCTGCGACGCGGTCGCGATCAGCAGCGAGCCGATGGCGTACTGCCGGACCGTCTCGACCTCGTCGACGGTCGGCGGGACCACGCCGAGGCGGCCCAGCTCGTACCGCATCTCCAGCAGCGCCGGCGCGGTCACCTCGCTGGCCGTGTCCGCGTCCACCAGCAGGGTCGCACCCCGGATGGTGAACTCCAGCGACGACCGCGCGTGGTAGGTGTACCCCTTGTCCTCGCGGATGTTCTCCACCAGGCGCGAGGAGAAGAAGCCGCCGAACACCAGGTTCGCCAGCTGCAGCGCGGGGTAACGCGGGTCGCTGCGCGGGATGGCCTGCGCGGACAGCCGCAGCTGCGACTGCACGGCACCCGGCCGCGGCACGAACAGCACGTCGCCGCCCACCACGTCCGGCAGGTCCGGCAGCTCGACCGCGCTCTTGTCCGAGGTCCAGCCGGCCAGCGCCGCGCCGATCTTCGCGACGGCCACGCCCGGCTCGACGTCGCCGACGAACACGAGCACGGATCCCCGCGGCAGCAGGGAGTTCCGGTGCATGGCCTTGACGTCGTCGGCGGTCACCGTCGCGACGTCCGCAGCTTCCGGGGTCTCGCGGGTGAAGGGGTGGTCGCCGTAGCGGTGGCGCTGCAGCGCCTCGCGGGCGATGACACTCGGCTGCGAGCGCGCCACCGCGATCCGCTCGACGAGCCGGGCCCGCTCGCCCTCGACCTCCTCGTCGCGGTAGGCGGCGCCGGTCAGGGCGTCGGCCAGCACGTCGAGCAGCGTGTCGAGACCGCTGGCCAGTGCGTTGCCGCCGATGGAGAGGCGCTCCGGGTCGACGGCCGCGCCCAGCTCGCCGCCGACCAGTGCGATGTCGGTGTCCATGGCGACGCGGTCGCGGCGCTGCGTGCCGGTGAGGATCGTGGCGGCCAGCACCTCGGCGATCGCGGCGTGCCGGGAGTCGGTGCCAGCGAACGGGATCCGCAGCCGCAACTCCGCCATCGGCACCGTCGGCTGGTACACCGCGATGACGCGCAGACCGTTGTCCAGCACCGTGTCGACCGACTCCAGGCCGGTGGCCGAGCGCTGCTCACCGAGGTCCGGCAGCTGACGCGGCCCCAGCTCGGTGCGGCCGATCTCGGCGGCGGTACGGAAGGTCGTCACTTATTTCCTCCTGCGTTGGTCTGAGTCGCTCCGCGCCGCCGGCACTACGCTCCCGCGGGCGTCACGGTCAGCACCGCGCGCGAGTCGGGGCGCAGCGTCTTGGCGGCGGCGGACACGGCGTCCGGTGTGACGGCGGACAGCCGGTCGGTGAGCTGGTACACGAGGCCGGGGTCGCCGTAGAGCAGCTCGAACGAGCCGAGCGCGAGTGTGCGGGACACCAGCCGGTCGTGCTCGCGGTGCAGGCTCGCGACCCAGCGGGCCGTCACCTTGGCGAGCTCCTGCTCGGACGGCGGGGTGCTGGCGAGTTTGTCCAGCTCCTCGTCGACGGCACGCAGGACCCGCTCCTGGCTGACGTCCTGCGAGTGCACGGTCGTGATCGTGAACGTGTCCGGGTCCCGTGCCTCGAACGGGCCGAACAGGCCGCAGGCCGCGTTGACGTCGTTGACCAGCGGTTCCTTGAGCACCAGGCGCTGCTGCAGCCGGGACCCGTCGCCCTCGGCGAGGACGGACGCGAGGACCAGGTGGGCGAGGTAGCCGTCCATCTCCGCGATCGGGTCCGGCATGCGGTAGCCGATGGCGAGCGCGGGCAGCGGCGCGTGCTGGTCGATGTGCTCGGCGGTGAGCTGACCGTTCGGCGGCGGCTCGCCGAACGACGGCCGGTCCGGCGCGGAGCGGGCGGGGACGTCGCCGAAGTGCCCCTCGATGAGGTCGCGGGCCTTCGCGAGGTCGAGGTCGCCGGCGACGGTCAGGACCGCGTTGGCCGGCGCGTAGTAGGTGTCGAAGAACTGGGCGCAGTCACCCAGGTCGGCCTGCTCCAGCTCGGTGAAGTCGCCGTAGCCGTTGTGGGCGTTGGGGAACGTCTGGTACAGCACCGGCGGCAGGAGGATCCACGGGAACCCGCCGTAGGGGCGGTTGAGGACGTTGAGGCGGATCTCCTCCTTGACCACGTCCACCTGGTTGCGCAGGTTCTCCTCGGTCAGCTTCGGCGCCCGCATGCGGTCGGCCTCGAGGAACAGCGCGCGCTCCAGGCCGGCGGAGGGCAGCACCTCGAAGTAGTCCGTGTAGTCCGGGTGCGTCGAGCCGTTGAAGGTGCCGCCCGCGGACTGGACGTGCCGGAAGTGGGCGAGCTTCTCCAGGCTCTCGCTGCCCTGGAACATGAGGTGCTCGAAGAGGTGCGCGAAGCCGGTGCGGCCCTCTGGTTCGGAGCGGAACCCCACGTCGTAGTGCACGCTCACACCGACGACCGGAGCGGTCGGGTCGGGGGCGAGCACCACGCGCAGTCCGTTGGCAAGCGTGAACCGGGTCAGCTCATTTCCAAGCATGTCCCGCAGCCTACGCAAACCCGCGGGTCCGACGCGTCCGCCCCGCGGGTGTCCAGGTGCGGGTCAGCGCGGGGACGCGCCGCCCAGCGCGCGGTCGAGGGCGGCCAGGAGCGCCGGGAACCTCGTCGGGAAGTCGGCCGGGGTGTCCGTCTCGTACCAGTAGACACCCGAGGTGCCGTCGGCCTCGGTGTTGAGGTCGGCAAAGCGGCGCACCCAGCCGTCGACCTCCCCGAGGACGACCGCGTAGGGCAGCGAGCGGGACAGCACCATCTCCCGGTCCGCCTCGGGGATCGTGCTCGCCTCGGTGGTCCGCAGGTAGCCCAGCAGGCCGCGCACCTGCTGCACGAGCACACTGCCCCGCTTCGTCCGCGCCGGCATCATGCGCGCGCCCAGCGCCAGGCCCAGGCCGCCCACGACGAGGGCGAGGCCGAGCTGCGCGTGCCCGACGGTCAGCGCGAGCACCACGGTCGCCGCGACGCCGAGCAGTGCCAGCAGGACACCCACGATCGACCACAGCGACCGGTCGTGATCGGGGCGGCGGGCAAACCACTCGCGGGTGACCACGTCCGAGTACATAGCCTCACGCACCGCACCCATGTCCACGCGCAGGGCCGAGATCGGCACCTCGTTCGCGTTGCCCAGCAGCTGGTGGTAGACGGCCCGCTCGTAGTCTGTCAGGACGCCGTCCGGGGGGTTGCGCCGCACGAGCACCCACTCGTTCGGCCCGAGCTCACGGATGAAGAGGTAGTTGCGCACGGCCAGGTCGACGATCGTCGCGGTCACGTCCGCGACGTCGACCCGCTCGTCCACGACCGTGCCCACCTGACCGGGTAGTACACCGTCGGGTGACGCGAACGCGACGCGGCCGCCGTCGCCGGTCATCAGCAGCTCGACCGGGCCGACGTCGGCGGCGAGTGCGCGGGCGTCCCGTCCGCGGGCCAGCCACAGCAGCGCGAACCCGCCGATCAGCAGGAGCACCAGCGCGCCGAGGCCGATGCCGCTGGCGCCGGTGAGGGCGAACGCGTTGGCCGTGCCGATGTCGTCGAACCGGGCGTTGGCGCCGACCGTGCCGGCCGGCAGCCTGACGGTCAGGTCGACGCGCTGGCCGGCGGGCAGGCTCTCCTGCACGACCCGCAGCACCTGGGTCGAGTCGGTCAGCGCGGAGCGGCACGGCGAGTGGCTGCCCAGCGCGCCGGCCAGACACACCACCGCCTCCGGCTGGTCCGGCGCGATGAACGACGCACGCAGCACGCGGACCCTGGTGTCCCAGCCGCTCGCGACCTGCCAGCGCACCTCCTGGTGGCCGGCCACCTCGGTGACCGTGCCGTCCACCGTGTACGTGACGGTGCTGGCGCCCTCACCGATGCTCATGACGAACTGCTCGTCGCTGACCTCGGTGGTGGCGTTGCCCTTGACCTCGACGTCGCGGACGGAGAACACGCGGTCCTGGTCGTCGCCGGCCTTGATGCGCAGCGGTGCGCGGCGGGTCATCGTCCTGCGCGCCTGGACGAACACCTGCTCGGTGACCGACAGGCTCCCGTTCCGCTCCAGCTTCATGGCGATGTTGATGCTCCCGGGCAGCAGGGGCCGCGGGATCCCGCCGCCGGGCAGCGGACCGCTGGGCTTCGTGGGGTTGATCATGCTCGGGTCGAGGCTCGGCTTCCCCGGTGGCTGCAGCGAGGGAATCGTCGACGGCGGCCGGGGGTCCGACGGCAGCGTCGGTTGTGCGGCCGCCTGCCCCGGAGCACCGAGCACGCACAGGGCGGCAAGGGCTGCCGCGCGAATCCCCCACTTCACCAACACGCCTGCGGAGGATAGTCGAGTGCCCATATGCTCACGCGCTGTCTGAGCAGAAACAGGGGGACAGGGGAATGACGCAGCCGCCGCAGGGTCCGTGGCGGCCCATGGGGCCACTGCCGCCACCGCGAGCCAGGCCGCTGCCGCCCAACGCGGTGCCGGGTCACGGCGGGCACCCGCCGACCCGGCCGTACGGCGTCCCGCCCGGAACGCCACCGGGACCTCCGCCGCCAGGCATGCCACCGGGGCCACCCGGACTGCCGCCGGGGCCGCCACCCGGAATGCCGCAAGGGCCGCCGGGCGGCATGCCGCCCGGCGGGTTCCCCGGTGGTCACCCGCCCAGGCCACCGCGGTCGACCATGCCGCCGTGGGCGCCGTATCCGGGTCACCCGCACATGCTCGCGCCGCACCGGCCGTCGAACACCGGCGCGCTGATCGCGACGCTCATCGTCGTGGTGCTGCTCGGCGGCGTGGCCACGGTGGGCTTCGTCGCCATGAACAACAGCGGCGACAGCGTCGCGGACACCGGCTACGACACCGTGCCCACGTACACGCCCCCGTCGTCGGACGGCGACCCGTTCCCCACCACGACGTACACCAGGCCGACCACCACCACGACGACCGAGACCACCGAGGACACCGAGGACACCCCGACGGAGACGACGCCCGCGGGCCCGCAACCGGTGTACGTGACGGGCGACAACCCGCTGTTCCAGGGCGACGTGGGCACGCCGGCGGTCACGTGCGGCCTGACGCGGTGGGAGACCAGCCCGGCCGGCGCGGCGGCGTTCTTCCAGAGCGCGCTGCCGTGTCTGGACGCGGCGTGGCAGCCGGTGCTGCGGAACCAGGGGCTGCCGTTCTTCTCCCCGAACCTGGCGTTCCCGGAGGGCACGCAGTGGGACAGCCCGTGCGGCGCGGTGTCCGCCGGGGCGATCGCGGCGTTCTACTGCAGCCGCGACAACACCATCTACATGCCGTTCGCGGCGCTGCAGACCGACCTGTACGGCGCGCGGCCGGGCGTCTACCTGGCCCTGTTCGCGCACGAGTACGGCCACCACGTGCAGACGCTCGCCGGCGTGATGGACGCGTACTGGGACCAGCGGTACGACGCGGGCGCCGACACCGAGGCCGGACTCGAGCTGTCGAGGCGGTCGGAGTTGCAGGCGCAGTGCTTCTCCGGGATGTTCCTGGCGGCGGCGTACGGCCGCGGCTCGGTCGACGACAACATCCTGGACGAGGCCCGCACCAGCCAGGACCGCGGCGACCA
>NZ_JBJMIE010000428.1:0-2023 GCF_045807065.1 Actinophytocola sp.
CGGCCACCCTGCTCCTGACCGCCATCAACGGCGAGCCGGCACCGGGAAAGCACACGAACCCCTGCCGCCTGGTGATCCGCGACTCAACCACCGTCCCCCTCTGACCCGCGTGTCCAACGCGGCGGTCGGGTGAGTTCAACGAATCGTGACGGCACGTTTTGTTGAACTCACCCGTCGTCCCGGTTGGACACGCGGGTTCGGGGTGTTGGTGTCGCGGGCGCGGGCCAGTTGGGCGACGCCCCAGCCGGCCAGCACGGCGCAGCCGGCGGCGATGGCCATCTGGAGCGGCGTGGTGCCCAGGTGCTCGCCCAGGAGGAGCACGCCGATGGCCGTGGCCGTGGCCGGGTTCACGAGGTTGGTCATGGCCAGCGGCGCGGCCAGTCCGTTGCGGTAGGAGCGCTGGGTGAGCAGCGTCGCCGCGATGGCGAACACGACGATGGCGGCGAGCGCGAAGATCATGACGGGCCGCAGCAGGACGTCCCCGCCCGAGTCGCCGACGGAGACGACGACGGTCTGGCACAGCGCCGAGCAGACCGAGTAGGCCGCCCCGCCCGCGACCGCCTCCCACAGGCTCGACGCGCCGGGCCGCCGGCCCTGGAAGCCGAGCACCGCGAGGAACGTGGCCGTGGCGAGGACCAGCGCGACCAGCTCGCCGGAGCCGAGCGTCCTGGTCGTGCCCGGGGTGGTGATGAGCAGCGCCAGCCCGGCGAGCCCGAGCACCGTCTTGGACATGCCGGTCAGCTCGAGCCTGGTCACCTTCCGGTGGGCCGCGGACGCCGCGAACGGGACGGCGATCACGAGGGTGAGCACGCCGAGCGGCTGGATCAGGGACAGCGGCCCGAACCCGAGCGACGTGACGTGCAGTGCGGCCCCGAGCGCGTTGAGGGCGATCGCCGCCCACAGCACGGGGACGCGGACCAGCTGCCGGACCGTCAGGTGGGCGTGCCTGGCCTGGATCAGCGCGGCGGCGGCGTAGGCGATGGCGACCGCCACGCACAGCGCGATGGTGATGATCAGGTTGGCCATTCCCACCCTCTCGGTTCGCCCGACGGAAGCGTCGGCGCTCGGACGTGCCGAGGGCTCCGGCAGCATGCGGGATCGTTCGAGGGTAACGGCTCGGCTGGTACGACGTGCTCGGAACGCCCTGTGACGACTCCCACTCGACCCGCGAACGCGCCGGTCAGGTGAGGTGCGTGAGGGCGTCGGCGACCACGCGGACGGACGGGCGCCGGCCGCCGACCGGCTCGTGCGGGGTCAGCCAGCGGACCGGCCCGCGGGCCGTCATGCTCGGCGGGAGCGGCACGCGGCGGCCCGCCGGCAGCTTGCCGACCTGCGCGGGGAGCGGCGGCACGGACTCCGCCGCGCCGGTGGGCTCGAGCAGCAGCACGACGCCCTGCTGGTCGCACAGGTCGATCACCGGGCAGGACAGGTCCATGCGGTCCAGGGCGGCGACCAGCTCCGCGGCGAGGCCGGTCGGCATGCGCAGGCCCCAGATGTCGTCGTCCAGCTCGACGGCCAGCTGGCTGCCGTCGACGGTGGTGGTCCAGCCCAGCTCCAGCCGGTACTGGTGGGCGGCGTGCCGCAGCTGGTAGTCGGTGTCGAGGGCGAAGTCGATGGTCATCACGCCGCCGCCATCAGGGACTCGCCCGCGCGCAGGGTGCGGAGCGCCTTGTGGACGCGGCTCTTGACGGTGCCGACCGGGACGCCGAGCACCGTCGCGGCCGCGACGGCGGTGCGGTCGGCGAAGTAGACCTCGACCAGCGTCTGGCGGTGCGCGGCGGGCAGGTGCTCGAGCACCGCGTCGACGTCGATGCGGGTCTCCACCTCCTCACACGGGGCGACGGCGACGGCGGCGTTCTCGAACCCGTGGTCGGGCAGCTCCACCTCGGTGGGCCGCGCCTGGCGCCTGCGGTGCTGGTCGATGGCCACGTTGTGGGCGATGCGCATCAGCCAGGACCGCACCGACGCGATCCCGGCGAGCCGGTCGACGTTGCGCCACGCACGCAGCCAGGTCTCCTGCACG
>NZ_JBJMIE010000429.1:0-4638 GCF_045807065.1 Actinophytocola sp.
ACCAGCACGCTCGACGCCGAGTACTGGTACCGCAACCTGCGGGCGACCGTGCGGCTGGAACCCGCCGTGCGAGCGATGGTGGCCGACGGGTACCAGTACTTCGTCGAGTCGAGCCCGCACCCGGTGCTCACGATGGCCGTCCAGGACACGGTCGACAGCACGGACACCCCCGGCGCCGTCGCGATCGGCACCCTGCGCCGCGACGAGGGCGGCCTGGTCCGCTTCTTCACCTCGCTCGGCGAGGCGAAGTCCGCCGGCCTGCCTGCCGACCTCACCCCGGCCTACGGCGACGCCACGGCCGTCGCCCTGCCCACCTACGCCTTCCAGCGCGAGCGGTACTGGCTGGACACCCTCGCCCCGGCCGGTGACGCGGCCAGCCTCGGACTCGGCGGCGCCGACCACCCGCTGCTCGGCGGCGCGGTCGCGCTGGCCGGCGGCGACGGCGTCCTGTTCACCGGCCGCCTCTCGATCCGCAGCCACCCGTGGCTCGCCGACCACGTCGTGCGCGACCAGGTGATCTTCCCCGGCACCGCGTTCGTCGAGCTGGCGCTGCGGGCCGGCGACGAGGTGGGCTGCGACCAGGTCGTCGAGCTGCTGCTGCACGCGCCGCTGGTGCTGCCCGCCGAAGGCTCGGTGCAGCTGCAGGTCCAGGTCGGCGACCCGGACGAGCACGACCGCCGCGAGATCACCATCCACGCGCGGCCGGCCGGCACCGACACCTGGACCAAGCACGCCAGCGGGGTGCTCGGCACGGGCGCGGCGGCGGGTGACGGGCTCACGGTGTGGCCGCCGGCCGGCGCGGCCGAGGTCGACGTGACCGAGGCCTACGACACCCTGGCCGCACTCGGCGTCGACTACGGGCCGACGTTCCAGTGCCTGCGCCGCGTGTGGCGGGACGGCACCGCCACGTACGCGGAGGTGGTGCTGCCCGACGACGTGCCGGTGCGCGGGTTCAACCTGCACCCGGCGCTGTTCGACGCCTGCCTGCACGCACTCGCCGCCGCCGACGGAAGCGATGGCGACGGCGAGGGCAGGCTGGCCTTCTGCTTCGCGCGGGTCGCCGTGCACGCCACCGGTGCCACCGCGCTGCGCGTGAAGCTGTCCGGTGCGGAAGAACTGGCCCTGACCATCGCCGACGCCACCGGCGCACCCGTGGCGACGGTCGGCTCGCTGCTGATCCGTCCGGTGGCCGCCGCCCCGAGCACGTCGACCGACTCGCTGTACCGGGTCACCCCGACACCGCTTGCCACGACCCCGGGCCAGGTCCCACCGGCCTGGCGGCCGCTCGACCTCACCGGCACGGAGCTGGCGGGCGAGCTGGCTGGCGAGCTGGCGGCGCAGGTGCACGAGCTGACCGCGTCCGTGCACCAACGGATCGTCACCCACCTCGCGGCCGAGGACGGCCTGCTGGTGCTGCTCACCCGCGGCCCGGACGACCTGACCCACGCGCCGATCTGGGGCATGGCGCGCTCGGCGCAGTCCGAGCGGCCGGACCGGATCGTGCTGGTGGACATCGACGGCGACGCCGCGTCCCACGAGGTCCTGGGCGCCGCGATCGCCACCGGCGAGCCGCAGCTGACCATCCGCGCCGGCGAGGTCTCCGTACCCCGCCTGGCCCGTGCGGAACCCAGCACGGACGAAGGGCGCGTGGACACCTCCGGCACCGTCCTGGTCACCGGCGCCGTCGGCGGTCTCGGTGAGCTGGTGGCCCGGCACCTGGTCACGAACCACGGCGCCAGGAACCTGGTGCTGGTCTCCCGCCGGGGCCCCGCCGCGGACGGCGCGGCCGAGCTGGTGGCCGACCTGACCGAGGCCGGCGCCACCGTCCGGCTCGAGGCCTGCGACGTCACCGACCGCGCAGCGCTCGCCGCACTCCTGTCCACGGTGGCCGACCTGACCGCCGTGCTGCACACCGCGGGCGTCGTCGACGACGGCGTCGTCACCGCGCTGACCCGCGACCAGTTCGACCGGGTCCTCGCGGTCAAGGTGGACGCCGCGCTGCACCTGCACGAGCTGGCGCCGACCGCCCAGCTGGTCCTGTTCGCCGCCGCCGCCGGTGTGCTGGGCAACCCGGGCCAGGCCAACTACGCGGCCGGCAACGCGTTCCTCGACGCGCTCGCCACCCACCGGCACGCGCAGGGCCTGCCGGGCAAGTCCCTGGACTGGGGCCTGTGGGCCGAGGAGACCGGCATGGCCGGCCGGCTGTCCGAGATGGACATCGCCCGCATCAGGCGGGGCGGCGCCGTCGCGATGACCGCCGCCGACGGGCTCGCCCTGTTCGACGCGGCCATGGCCGACCCGAACCCGGTCCTGGTGCCGATCACGCTGGACCTCGCCGCCTTGCGGGACACCCGGCAGCCGCTGCTGCGTGGCCTGGTCCGCACCCCGGTCCGCCGCGGGGTCGCCGCCACCGCGGGCACGCCGGCCGGTCTGGCCGGCACACTCGCCGCGCTCGCCCCGCAGCGACGCGCCGAGCTGCTGCTGGACCTGGTGCGCGACAACGCGGCCGCCGTCCTCGGCCACGCCGCGGCCGACGCGATCGACCCGCACCGCGCGTTCAAGGAGCTGGGCTTCGACTCGCTCACCGCGGTCGAGCTGCGCAACCGGCTCAACGCCGCCACCGGCCTGACGCTGCCCGCCACCGTGGTGTTCAGCTACCCGGACGCCACCGCGCTGGCCGCCCACCTCGAAGCGGAACTCGTCGGCACCCAGGCGCAGGCGCCGGTCACGGTCCCCGCCGCGGCCGCCGCCGACGAGCCGATCGCCATCGTCGCGATGAGCTGCCGGTTCCCGGGCGAGGTGCGCACCCCGGAGCAGCTGTGGGACCTGCTGGCCGCCGGCGGCTCGGCGGTCGCCGAGTTCCCCCGCGACCGCGGTTGGGACACCGACGGCATCTACCACCCGGAGCCCGGCACACCCGGCAGGACCTACACCCGCACCGGCGGCTTCCTCTACGACGTCGCGGACTTCGACCCGACCTTCTTCGGCATCTCGCCGCGGGAGGCCATCGCGATGGACCCACAGCAGCGACTGCTGCTGGAGACCTCGTGGGAGGCGGTCGAACGGGCCGGGATCGACCCGACCACCTTGCGCGGCAGCCGGACCGGCGTGTTCGCCGGCACCGTATACCACGACTACGCCGGCCGCGTGCACGACGTGCCGGACGACGTCGCCGGCTACCTCGGCAACGGCTCGGCGGCCAGCGTCGCCTCCGGCCGCGTGGCCTACGCCTTCGGCTTCGAGGGCCCGGCGATCACCGTGGACACCGCGTGCTCGTCGTCGCTGGTGGCACTGCACCTGGCGGCCCGCTCGCTGCGGGCCGGCGAGTGCGACCTGGCACTGGCCGGTGGCGTGACGGTGATGTCCACCCCGCACCTGCTCATCGAGTTCGCCCGCCAGCGCGGCCTCGCCGCGGACGGCAGGGTCAAGGCGTTCGCCGACTCGGCGGACGGCACGGGCTTCGCCGAGGGCGTGGGCATGCTGCTGGTCGAGCGGCTCTCCGACGCGCGGCGCAACGGCCACCCGGTGCTGGCGATCGTGCGTGGCTCGGCGATCAACCAGGACGGCGCGTCCAACGGCCTGACCGCCCCGAACGGGCTGGCCCAGGAGCGGGTCATCCGGGCGGCACTCGCCGACGCCGGACTGTCCACGGCGGACGTCGACGCCGTCGAGGCCCACGGCACCGGCACCAGGCTCGGCGACCCGATCGAGGCCACCGCGCTGCTCGCCACCTACGGCCAGGACCGCCGGCACCCGCTGCTGCTCGGCTCGGTGAAGTCCAACATCGGCCACACACAGGCCGCGGCCGGCGTCGCCGGGGTGATCAAGATGGTCGGCGCGCTGCGCGACGGCGTGCTGCCGGCGACCCTCAACGTCGACACACCCACGTCCCAGGTGGACTGGACCTCCGGCGCGGTCGAGCTGCTCACCGAGCAGCGGACCCTGCCGGCGGTGAACCGGCCGTGGCGGGCGGGGATCTCCTCGTTCGGCATCAGCGGCACCAACGCCCACGTCATCATCGAGGCCCCGGAAGCCGAGCAGGTGCCGGACGGCCGTGAGCTCGACGGCGTGGCACTGCCGTTCGTGCTCTCCGGCCGCACCGACGCCGCGCTGCGCGGCCAGGCGAACCGCCTGCTGTCCCATCTGGACGGTGGGGACCTCGCGCCGCTGCCGGACATCGCCTACACCCTGGCCACCGCACGCGCCGGCTTCCCCAGGCGCGGCGTGGTCACCGCCGCCGACCGCGACACGCTGCGGCGCGGGCTGAAGGCACTGGCCGACGGCGCCGGGATCACCGGCTCGCCCGCGTCGGGCAAGGTCGCGTTCCTGGCCACCGGGCAGGGCGCCCAGCGGGTCGGCATGGGCCAGCAGCTGGCCGAGACCTACCCCGTGTTCGCCGCGGCACTCGACGAGGTGTGCGCCGAGCTGGACTCCCACCTGTGTTCGATGGCCTCGCTCCGCTCGGCGGTTCGCGGCCCTGACCCGGCGTCTTCCCTCCTGCGCGCGGAGGCCCCGGGCTCGTTCCTCGCAGGGGCCTCCGTGCTCGTCAGTCCAGACACCGGCGGCCCGCTCAGGGACCCGGCCGCACGAACGACACCGACGATCCGCTCGTCCCACCCGGCGATGAGCCCGAGCAGC
>NZ_JBJMIE010000430.1:0-5802 GCF_045807065.1 Actinophytocola sp.
ATGCTTGGTCAGCCGGTGTCGATGCTCATCCCACGCGTGGTCGGCTTCAGGCTGGAGGGTGAGCTGCCCGCCGGCTCGACCGCGACCGACCTGGTGCTGACGATCACGGAGATGCTGCGCGAGCACGGCGTGGTCGGCAAGTTCGTCGAGTTCTACGGCTCCGGCGTGTCGGCCGTGCCGCTCGCGAACCGCGCCACGATCGGCAACATGAGCCCCGAGTTCGGCTCGACCTGCGCGATCTTCCCGATCGACGGCGAGACCATCGAGTACCTGAAGTTCACGGGCCGCTCGGCGCGGCAGGTCGCGCTGGTCGAGGCGTACGCCAAGGAGCAGGGCCTGTGGCACGACGCATCGGTCGAGCCCGCCTACTCCGAGACGCTGACGCTCGACCTGTCCACGGTGGTCCCGTCGATCGCGGGTCCGAAGCGGCCGCAGGACCGGATCGCGCTGTCCGACGCCAAGAACGCGTTCCGCGGCGCGCTCGGCTCGTACACCTCCGACGCGCCCCACTCGCAGGTGGACGAGTCGGTGGAGGAGACGTTCCCCGCCTCCGACGCCCCCGCCTACGGCAGCGGCGGCAACGGTGAGGGCAAGCCCGTGCACTACACGGCCGCCGAGGGCGCCGAGGGCCGGCCGTCGAAGCCGACGAAGGTGACCCTCGACGGCGCCGAGTTCGAGCTGGACCACGGCGCGGTGGCGATCGCGGCGATCACGTCGTGCACGAACACGTCGAACCCGTCGGTGATGATCGGCGCGGCGCTGCTCGCGAAGAAGGCCGTCGAGAAGGGCCTGGCCCGCAAGCCGTGGGTGAAGACGACGCTGGCGCCGGGCTCGAAGGTGGTCATGGACTACTACGAGCGCGCGGGTCTGCTGCCGTACCTGGAGAAGCTGGGCTTCCACCTGGTCGGCTACGGCTGCACCACGTGCATCGGCAACTCGGGACCGCTGCAGGAGGAGATCTCCGCCGCCGTCAACGACGCCGACCTGGCCGTGGTGTCCGTGCTGTCCGGCAACCGCAACTTCGAGGGCCGGATCAACCCGGACATCAAGATGAACTACCTGGCGTCCCCACCGCTGGTCGTGGCGTACGCGCTGGCCGGGTCGATGGACAAGGACATCACGACCGAGCCGCTGGGCACCGGGCCCGACGGCGAGCCGGTGTACCTCGCGGACATCTGGCCGTCGCCGCAGGAGATCCAGGACGTCGTGTCGTCGGCGATCTCGTCGGAGATGTTCACGAAGGACTACTCGGACGTGTTCGCGGGCGACGAGCGCTGGCAGTCGCTGCCGACGCCGTCCGGCGACACCTTCGAGTGGGACGCGGACTCCACCTACGTGCGCAAGCCCCCGTACTTCGAGGGCATGGCGCCGGAGCCCGTGCCCGTCACGGACATCGCGGACGCCCGCGTGCTGGCCCTGCTCGGCGACTCGGTGACCACCGACCACATCTCCCCCGCCGGCGCCATCAAGCAGGACTCGCCGGCCGGCAGGTACCTGACCGAGCACGGTGTCGAGCGCAAGGACTTCAACTCCTACGGTTCCCGCCGCGGCAACCACGAGGTGATGATCCGGGGCACGTTCGCGAACATTCGCCTGCGCAACCTGCTGCTCGACGACGTGCAGGGCGGCTTCACCCGAAACTTCCTCGCCGGTGGGGAGCAGACCACCATCTACGACGCCTCGGTCGCCTACGCCGAGGCCGGAGTGCCGCTGGTCGTGTTGGCCGGCAAGGAGTACGGCTCCGGCTCGTCCCGCGACTGGGCGGCGAAGGGCACCTCGCTGCTCGGCGTGCGGGCGGTCATCGCCGAGTCGTTCGAGCGCATCCACCGGTCGAACCTGATCGGCATGGGCGTGCTGCCGCTGCAGTTCCCGCAGGGCGAGTCCGCGTCGTCGCTGGGCCTCAACGGCACCGAGACGTACTCGATCCGCGGCGTGACGGCCCTCAACGACGGCGGCACCCCACGCACCGTGAAGGTGACCGCCACCCACGAGGACGGCACCACGAAGGAGTTCGACGCGGTCGTCCGCATCGACACACCCGGTGAGGCCGACTACTACCGCAACGGCGGCATCATGCAGTACGTCCTGCGGAAGATGGTCAACAGCTGATTCACTCTGTGGGTGCCGGCGACTCGTCGCGAGTCGCCGGCACCGCTGTTGTCAAGGAGCGGGCGCTCCCGGCGGGGAGCTTTCCGTGTTCCGGCGAGCGTGGTCGCCGGAGTGTGGTCGTGGTGTGTGCCGTCAGGCTGTCCGTGAGCGGGTGATCCTCCTGCCGGTGGCGATCTCCTCCGTCTCCTCCTCTCGGTTGACTCTCAGGAGCAGGGCGACCCAGGTGCGGTAGGGCGACCAGCCTTCGGCGATCTCGATCAGGTCCTGCTTCGTGCTGGCCTGGTAGGCGTGTCTCATCTCGTCGTGGAGGCGTTGTTCCGCCTCGGGGAAGGCGTCCGGGTGGGCGGCGCCGCGCAGGAGGATCAGCTCCGCGGAGAACGGGCCGATGCCGGGGAGTTTCCTCAGGCGTGCCAACGCCTCCTCGGGCGGGAGGGACCGCAGCTCCTCGGCGTCCAGGCAGCCGTCCCTGGCCGCCTCGGCGATCGACTTCAGGCGGTCGCTCTTCACCTCGCTCACCATCGGCACGCGTGGTTGGGCCAGCAGTGCCGACGGGGACGGGAACGTCGGGAGTGTCACGCCGTGCACGTCCACCGAGTCGCCGAGGCGGATCGCCAGCTGGTGCTTGATCGTCGCCGCCTGCGTCATGCGGACCCGGTGGCTGAGGACCGCGTAGCACGCGGCCTCGTACGGGGAGTAGAACGCCACCGGCCGCAGGCCCGGGTAGCGTCTCTGCAGCTCGCCCACCACCGGGTCGCGGGCGCCGATCTGAGGAAACCCGGACCCGGGCACGTCGATGGACAGCACACGGCGGACGGCCGCCAGTGTGGCGTCCACATCGGCCGGATCGGCTCGGATCGCCACGCGGACGGGGCCGTTCGGCGCGAGCTGTCGCACCAGGGCGCCGACGGGCCGCCAGCTGGGTGCCACCGGGAAGGCAAGGCGTAGCTCGCCGGGGGTCGACGCCGCGTCGGCGCGGGCGGCCGGGGCGAAGCCCTCGAGGAACCTCGCGCTCGCCGTCAGGTCGAAGGGGCCGTCGACGGTCAGGGTGAACCAGGTGATCTGGTCGAAGGTTGTCATGGTGTGCACTGTGCCGGGGGGCACCGACAAAAAGGCCGGGGTGGGTGTACGAAAGGGACTTTCGTTCGGGAAAGTTCTCGGGCGGGCGCACCCACGTCGCCGGTGCGGAGCGAGCGCACAGGGGGCCGTGACGGGTCATGGCCCCCTGTCCCCACTATGTGGCCTGTGCCAGGGAGACGCCGAAGCGGCCCTCCCTGTCGGTCCACCACCTGGTGAGGGTGAAGCCCGCCTCGGTCAGCTCCGCCGCCACGCGGGCCGGGCGGAACTTCGCCGAGACCTCGGTGTGCAGCTCCTCGCCTTCGGCGAACGGCACGGTCAGGTCCAGCGCGCGGACGTGCACCCGCATCGCCCTGGTGGCGCGGAGGCGCATCTCGATCCACTCCTCCTTCTCGTCCCAGCGCGCCACGTGCTCGAAGGCCGGCACGTCGAAGTCCGCGTCCAGCTCGCGGTTCAGCACGTGCAGGACGTTGCGGTTGAACTCCGCCGTCACGCCCGCCGCGTCGTCGTACGCCGCGACCAGCGTCGCCGGGTCCTTGACCAGGTCGGTGCCCAGCAGCAGCCACTCCCCCGCCTGCAGGGTGTCCCGCAGGGCGGACAGGAACTTCGCGCGTTCGGCCGCGACCAGGTTGCCGATCGTGCCGCCCAGGAACGCCACCACGCGCGGCACGTCACCGGGCAGCAGGGCCAGGTGCCGGGTGAAGTCACCGACCACGCCGTGGACGGTCGCCGGGGCGTAGTCCGCGCGCAGGACCGCGACGGACGCCTCGAGCGCCGAGCCCGACACGTCCAGCGCCACGATCTCCCGCAGGGTCGCCGCGCGGCGCAACGCGTCCAGCAGCAGCCGGGTCTTCTCCGACGAGCCGGAGCCCAGCTCCACCAGGGTGTGCGCGCCGGTCAACCCCGCGATCTCGTCGGCGCGGTCGGTCAGCACCTCCCGTTCGGCGCGGGTCGGGTAGTACTCGGGCAGGCGCGTGATCGCCTCGAACAGCTCACTCCCCCGCGCGTCGTAGAACCACTTGGGCGGCAAGGTCTTCGGGGCCGCCGTCAGGCCGGTCAGGACGTCCGACCGCAGGGCCCGGACGACGTCGTCCTGGGTCAGGTGCACGGTCAGGTCGGTCATGGTTCCCCCACTCTCGTCATGTCCACGCTGGACGGTGTGGCCGTCACGAGGTGCCCGTCGGGGACCTCGTGCCAGCTCGGGTCCTCGTCGTACGGTTCGGACGCCACCACCACGGCGCCGGGCAGGGCACGCACCCACAAGGCGTGCGTCCACGCGGTGGCGACGATCGCCGAACCGTTGGTGAGCAACAGGTTCAGCCGCGAGTCCGGCGCGGCCGCGGCCACCTCGGTCACGACCGAGGCGACCGCGTCGGCCGGTTCCTCGCCGGCGGTCAGGCGAGCGCGCAGCAGGAGCCACAGCAGCGCCGAGTCCGTCGGCGCGTCCATCAGCAACAGGTCGGTCACGGGCAGCCGTTCGGCCAGCCCGGCCACCGAGGACGGCCAGCCGCGCACCAGTCCGTTGTGGCTGAACAGCCACGGGCCGGAGGTGAACGGCGCGCACGCGGTCTCCACGACCGGCATGCCGATCGTGGCGGAGCGGACCGCGGCCAGCGCGGCGCCGGTGACGACCGACGAGGCCAGCCCCGGCAGCGCCGCGTCGGTCCACATGGGACCGGCGCGGCGCAGCCGGACGGGGTCAGCTCCTCCCGTGTACCAGCCGATGCCGTAGCCATCGGCGTTCACGGTGCCGCCACCGCGCATGTCGCACGGCGCCCAGGACTGGCGCAGCAGCGAGTGCGGCGGCGTGAGCAGCAGGTCGGCGAGCCGCACGGGCTCGCCGACGTAAGCCAGGTGCCGGCACACCGCTCAGGCCAGCTCCTCGCGGCCCGCGTCGCGGGCGCACCGGAACCCGGCGAAGATCTGCCGCCGGATCGGGTGGTCCCAGTTGCGGAAGGTCGCCCGGCACGCGGCCGGGTCGGTGCCGAACGAGCCGCCCCGCAGCATCTTGTAGTCACCGCCGAAGAAGACCTCCGAGTACTCCCGGTACGGGAAGGCCTCGAAGCCCGGGTAGCCGTGGAAGTCGGTGTCCAGCCACTCCCACACGTCACCGACCAGCTGGTGCACACCCAGCGGCGAGACACCCGCCGGGTACGCGCCGACCGGCGCCGGCGACAGGTGCCGCTGCCCCAGGTTCGCGTGCTCGGGACCGGGATCCTCGTCGCCCCACGGGAAGCGGCGGGACCGGCCGGTGGCGGGATCGAAGCGGGCCGCCTTCTCCCACTCCGCCTCGGTCGGCAGCCGCTTGCCCGCCCAGGTGGCGTACGCGCGGGCCTCGTGGAAGCACACGTGCACGACCGGCTCGTCCGGCGGGATCGGCTCGACGTGCCCGAACCGGTCGCGCAGGAAGCCCGAGCCGTCCCGCAGCCAGAACCGGGGCGCGGTCAGGTCGGCCTTCACCCGGTACGCCCAGCCCTCCTCGGTCCACCACCGGGGGTCGTCGTACCCGCCCGCCTCGACGAACTCGAGGTACTGCCCGTTGGTGACCGGGGCGGTGTCGATCCAGTACGCCGGCAGGTCGACCGCGTGTGCCGGGCGCTCGTTGTCCAGCGCCCACGG
>NZ_JBJMIE010000431.1:0-10577 GCF_045807065.1 Actinophytocola sp.
GAGAACCTCGAGGTCGAGGCCGCCGATGACGGTGCGCCGGCCAGGGTCGCGGCGTGGCGGCGGGCGCTGCTCGACCTCAGTCTGCGCAACCCGCTGCTCAAGCTGCCCAAGCGGGGCAAGGGGCTCGATCTCCACGTGCCGGCCGGCGCACTCGCGGTGCTCGACGACCTCGTGCACAGCGGCAAGGCGATCAACGTCGTCGCCCAAGACAGCATCAGCGGAGTGCACGAACTGCAGGGCGTACACCGGGCACAGGACCTGCCCGACGAGGTCACCGAGCAGGAGCTCGCCAAGGACCGCCGGATCTACGGCGCGGTCACACAGGCCTCCTACGTGGCGCGGATGCGGGGACTGCAGCGTGACGCCCGCACCCTCGAACAGGAGACGGGCAGCAACTACCTCTACCTCACCCTCGGCTCGCTGGTGCACCCGACGCCGACCGGGGAGGCGCACGCACCGCTGTTCCTGCTCCCCGTCCGCATCGAGGGCGGCGCGGGCAACCGGCCCTACACGGTCCTGATCGACGGCGCCGAGATCGCCGCGCCGAACCACTGTCTCGTCCAGTGGCTGCGGGTCAAGCACGGCGTGCGGATCGCCGAACTGGAGAAGCCGATCCTGGACGACGACGGCATCGACATCGACGCCTCGTTCCGCGCGATCAAGAAGACCCTGGTCGGCAACAACCTCAACTACCGGGTGGACGAGACCGCGAGTCTGCGGCTGCTCCAGTTCTCCACCTTCCAGATGTGGCGGGACCTCACCGAGCACTGGCAGGTCTTCACCCGCAACCCCGTCGTCCGGCACCTCGTGGAGAAGTCCGGGCAGCCGCTGGCGACGCAGGAGATCACGGTCGACGAGAGCGCCATGTTCCTGCCGATCGCCGCGGACGGGTCGCAGATGCGCGCGGTCGAGCTGGCGGCCCGTGGGCGGTCATTCGTACTGGAAGGTCCACCCGGGACCGGCAAGTCACAGACGATCACGAACCTGATCGCTCACGCGACCGCGTCCGGTAAGTCGGTGCTGTTCGTCGCCGAGAAGCAGGCGGCGCTCGATGTGGTGAAACGGCGGCTGTCCGACGTCGGTATTGAGCCGTTCTGCCTGGACCTGCACGGCCGCAAGCAGACTGCCCGGAGCATCCACGCCCAGCTGAAGGCCGCGTACGAGACGCTCGTCGGCGACGACCAACACGCCTGGCAGTCCCTCGAGGCGGCCTACCGGGCACGCGTCGCCGCGTTGCGGGAGTACCCGGAACGGCTCCATGCCGAGAACGCGGCCGGGTTCTCGGCATGGTCGGCCTACTCCGCGCTGCTCGCTCAGGAGCCTGGCGACCGGGCGGTCGTACCGGCCACGTTCTTCGCGTTGTCCGCGCAGCAGCGTGCCGAGGTCGCGGAAGCCGCCCGTGCTCTACCCGCCGCCGCGAACGCCGCCCGACTGCGGCACGACCACCCGTGGCGGATCAGTGGTCGCCGCACGGTGGCCGACCTGCCCGCCCAGGTCCTCGCCGGGTTGGCGGCGGATCTCGAACGGCTCCGTGGCGAGTTCGAGCGGTACCCAGAACGACTGCGCCACACCATCTCGGAACTGCCGCACCCGTGCCAGGTGATGGCGGCGGTACCTGCCGCCGGACTCGCGAAGCGGGGCGGGCTGCCCGACCTCGCCGCCACGGTTGCCGCGGAGGATCCCCGTTGGGATGCCGTCGCCGAGGCCGCACTCCAGCAGGTCCGCGCTCTCCGCGTCGAGCACCGTGATGTCCTGTCGGCCCTGCGTCCGGAGTTCTTCACCGATCCCGCGTTCTACACGCTCACCGCGCAGGCCGCGGTCGCGAACAAGGGCTTGTTCGGGCGCAAGAAGCGCAGGACCGCGCTCGCCGACGCACTCCGGTCCTTCGTCACCGGTGTCGTCGACGAGGCCACCGTGCTCGACACGATCTCCGCCGCTGCCGCCGCACAGGACGCCGCACGGCGAGTCGCCGACGTCCTCCATGCCGTCCCCGGTCTCACCGTCGCGTCGGACTGGTGGCCCACCGCGCCCGACGCCGCCGACGTGGTCGCGGCGGCTCGGGACGCACTCGTCATCTCGCGCGACCTGCACCGTGCCCGACCGGCACTGTGGACCTCGGTGCACCAACTCGGTCACGACGTGCCGGACCTGGACACGTTCGCCCGCTTGTGGGCGGACTGGCTCCGCGTGCTCGCGACGTCGGACGCGGAGTTCGCGCACTGGTCCGCCAACCGGGGTTGGGTCGCGGCCTGGCGCGCTGACGGCCCCGTCTGGCACGCGGAGGTCACGGCAGGCGGACCGCGGCCGGTTCAGCGGTGGGGCGCGGTCCTCACCCAGACCGACGTGCTCGCGGCGGCCGGCCTGGACGAGTTCCGCCGCCAAGTCCTCGACGGCTCGCTCGCCCCTGCCGACATCGAGCAGGCGTTCCACCGGGGTCTCACCACCGCGGCGCTCGACGAGCGACTGCACGCGAACGACCTGGAGTATTTCGACGCGGGCGCGCACCAGGACGACGTGGCCGACTACCTCCGCCTCGGCGCCAGTGTCCGCGAACAACTGCCGGAGCGCCTGGCCGCCGGCCTCGTGGCCCGCCGGCAGCGGATCCACCCCCGCTTCCGGGCGGAGGCGGGAGAGCTGGTCCGTCGCCTGAACAGCCGCCGTGACCGGCTGTCCTTCCGCGAGGCGTGCGCGAGCCGGCCCGAGATCGTCACCGGCCTCACGCCGTGCTTCCTGATGAGCCCGGCGTCGGTGGCGACGTTCCTCGAACCCGGCGCGGTGCACTTCGACATCGTCGTGTTCGACGAGGCGTCTCAGATCCGGGTCGCGCAGGCGATCGGCGTGATGGGACGCGCGAGCTCGGTGGTCGTGGTCGGCGACTCCAAGCAGATGCCGCCGACGAGTGTGATGGAGGCCGCCCACGCCGATGAGGAGGACAACCCTGCCGTGCCTGAGGACCTCGACAGCATCCTCGCCGAATGCGTCGAGTCCGGCCTCCCCCGCGAGTCCCTGACCTGGCACTACCGCAGTACGGACGAGTCGCTCATCTCCTTCTCCAACACCCACTACTACGAGGACAAGCTCGCGAGCCTCCCCTCGCCCGGCGGTGACCGAGACACGGGAGTCTCGTGGCACCGGGTCGAGGGCCACTACGACCGCGGCACCCGCGCCAGTCGTACCAACCAAGTGGAGGCGGAGGCGATCGTCGCCGAGATCTCCCGGCTGCTCGCCGACCCGCGGACCGCGAGCCGGTCGATCGGTGTGATCACGTTCAACGTCCAGCAGCGCGACCTCCTGCTGAACCTGGTCGAGGAGAGCACCGACCCACGCGTCCAGGCCGCGCTCGCCCGCGACGACGGCGAGGCGCTGTTCGTGAAGAACCTCGAGAATGTCCAGGGTGACGAGCGGGACGTGACCCTGTTCTCCCTCGCGTTCTCCATCGACCCGAAGACCGGCCAGCTGCCGTTGAACTTCGGGCCGCTGTCGAACCAGGGCGGTGAGCGGCGGCTCAACGTCGCGGTCACCCGGGCCCGCACCCAGGTGATCCTGTTCAGCTCGTTCGACCCGAAGGACATCGACCTCGCCCGCACCAAGGCACTCGGCACCCGCCACCTGCGCGCCTACCTCGAGCAGGCCGCGAACGGTCTCGGCGCCTCCGGTGACCTGATCAGCCGCAAGGACGTGCACAGAGACCGGGTAGCTGAGGAGCTCGCCTCGGCCCTTCGTGCGCGGGGGCACGAGGTCGCGGTCCGCTTCGGCCTCTCCCACTTCACCGTCGACCTCGCGGTCCGACGCGCGGGTACCGCGCGATGGTCGGTGGCGGTCCTGCTCGACGGGCCGACCTGGGCACGGCGACCTACCGTCGCGGACCGCGACGCCGCTCCTCAACTGCTCGAGAAGATCATGGGCTGGCCGGCCGTATGCCGGGTCTGGTTGCCTCAGTGGATCAACGACCGGAACGCCGTGCTGGCACACGTAGAGGGACTGCTGGCCGAACCGAGCTCGGACGTCAGCTCGCCGGAGGGGGTCTCGGCGCGACCGCCACGTGCAACAACTGGTGCGTGGGTCGCTTGAGGGCGCGATCGAGTCGGAGGGCCCCATCGAGGTCGTTCGGCTGGTGCACAGCCGTTTCGGTGTAAGGCCGGGCTCGTGACCTCGACGAGGTGCACCAGGTCTATGGGCGGATCACGGGGAACTGATCGCCTGCACCGGCAGGTGAACGGTGATGTCGAGGCCCCCCTTCTCCCGGGCGGTGGCGGCGATCTCTCCGCCGTGGGCGATCACGATCGCATGCACGATGGACAGTCCCAGTCCCGCTCCGGTGTCCGTGTGTAGACGGGCCCCTTCGCCGCGGACGAACGGTTCCAGGAGGCGGTTCGTCGTGTGCGGTGGGATTGGTGGGCCCGTGTTGGCGATCCGGATGAACGCTCGCCCGTTCGTGGCGCCGGTGGTCACTGCCAAGTGGCCGCCGGCATGGTTGTACCGGACGGCGTTGTCGATCAGGTTGCTCACCATTCGTTCGAGCAGGACAGGTTCACCCTGGACGGAGGCGGGGCGCAACTCGGTGTGCAGCGTGAGGTCGCCCGCGGCCACGTCGGCAGCCGTCGCGTCGAGGAGGTGCCTGACGACGTCGGCCACGTCGACCTGATCGTGCCTGCTCACCCCCGCCTGGGTGCGGGCCAGCGCCAGGAGACCGTCCAGCGTGCGCTGACTGTGCGCCACAGCGGTCCGGATGTCGAGGGTCATCGCCACGAGTTCGGGGTGGGTGGGGTGGCCGTCGAGGGTGACGTCGATCGCCGTGCGCATGGTGGTCAGCGGGGTGCGGAGTTCGTGCGCGGCATTGGCGGTGAACATCCGTTGGCTGTGCAACACCCTGTCCCGTTCGGCCACGCCATGCTGAATGCGGTCCAGCATCCCGTTGATGGTGTCGGCCAGGGTCGCGAGTTCGTCCGCCGGCACGGTCACCGGCACCCGCTCCGACAGGTTCTCCGCCGACAGCCGTTGAGCGGTGGCCGAGATCGTGCGGATCGGTCGCAGTATCCGGCCGGCCACCACCCAGCCCAAGACCGCGGCCAGCAAGGTCACCACCACGAGCGCGACCGCTGCCTGGGCCAGGAACTCGGACAGGGTGACGTCCTTCAGTTCCTTGGTGAACGCCTGAGGCGGCGGCAACGGCTCGTCCGCGTCGGCGCGTGGGTCGAGGATCACCACCGAGAGGCGCCGGCCCAGGTTCTGCCGCATCAGCAGGTAGGTCAAGGCCGTCAGCACCAGGCCGGCGGCCAGCACCAACGCCGTGTAGAGGATGGTCAGCCGACCGCGGGCGGTCAGGTGCCGGGGCACGGTCCGACCCGGTATCCGGCACCGGTCACGGTGTCGATGAGCGGTGGATCGCCGAGCTTGCGGCGCAGCGTGCCGACCGTGATCCGGACCGCGTTGGTGAACGGGTCGGCGTGCTCGTCCCACACCTTGTCCAGCAACGTCTCCGCGCTGACGACGTCACCGGCGGCCGCCAGCAGCTGTTCGAGCACACCGAACTCCTTCGGTGTCAGGTTCAGGAGGCGACCGGCCCGTTCGACGGTGCGGCGGGCGGGGTCGAGCACCACGTCGGTGGCGCGGAGCACCGGCGGACGCGCGGGAGTGCTGCGCCGAGCCAGTGCGTGTACCCGGGCGACGAGCTCGGAGAACGCGAACGGTTTGCCGAGGTAGTCGTCCGCGCCCAGCGTCAGTCCCTCGACGCGGTCCTCGACCGTGCCCGACGCCGTGAGCATGAGGACGCGTGCCTGACCGTGCCCGGCCAGCTCGCGGCAGACGGTGTCCCCGTGCACCACCGGCAGGTCCCGGTCGAGGACCACCACGTCGTAGGGCGTGACCGTGCACTTGTCGAGGGCGGCGCGTCCGTCGAAGGCCACGTCGACGGCGAAGCCGTGCTTGCGCAGGCCGGCCGCGACGTACTTGGCCAGCGGTTGCTCATCCTCGACCAGCAGGATCCGCATGGCCGCATTCTCGTGACCAGCACATATGGATCCCGTATGGGACAGGCGTCACCCCACCGCGTCGCGCAGTTCGCGGAACGCCTCCGCCAACGCCGGCGCCTGGTAGTGCGCGTTCAACCCGCTCGGGTTGGGCAGTACCCACAGACGCGCACCGGCGATCCGCTCCTCCTGCTCCCCCATCCTCGCTTTCGGACGGTCGAACGCGGTGCGGTACGCGGAGATGCCGACGACGGCGACAACCGCCGGCGCGTACCGGGACACCAACGCCGTCAGCTTTCGCGCGCCGGCACGCAGTTCGTCACGCGTCAGCTCGTCGGCGCGGGCCGAGGCACGGGCAACGATGTTCGTCACGCCCAACCCGTAGGTGAGCAGTTCGTCCTGTTCGGAGGGGTGCAGCAGCCGTGGCGTGAAGCCCGACCGGTGCAGGGCGGGCCAGAACCTGTTGCCAGGCCGGGCGAAGTGGTGCCCGGTCGCCGCGGAGTACAAACCGGGGTTGATGCCGCAGAACAGCACGGAAAGCCCGGGAGCGACCACGTCCGGGATGGTCTTCACGCGTGCGGCGGCCAGCTCGGCGGCGGTGGGCTTCGGCACGGCAGGCGAGTCTACGTAACCGCTCACCAGTCGGCGGCACGTGTCGTGAGCAGGTCCCTGGCGCGTGCGATGTGCGGTTCGGCGAAGGCGCCGGTGCGAACCGCGAGGTAGAGCGTGTTGGTGGGCAGTTCGCCACGAATGACCACCTCACGCAGGTCACCCGTCGCGAGCTCGTACTCGCACAGGTACCTCGGCAGGACGGTCACGCCCGCACCGGCCAGTGTCGCGGCCAGCACGGCCCGCAGATCGGGAACCACCACGACCGCGTTGCCCGGTGGGGGCGTCTTGTACACGGTCTGCCAGTACCGGCGGATGAGCGGAAGGTCCTCGGCGTAGGCCACCCAGGGCGCGTCGCCGAGCACCCCGGACGTGTCGGGGTAGCACCAGCGGTCCGCCGCGACGACGGTCAGCTCCTCGACGTAGAGCGGGGCGGAGACAATGCCGCGGAGGCGGGGACGAACCGTGGAGACCACCAGGTCCAGACCGCCCTTGACCAGCTCGTCCAGCAGGTCGTCCGGCATGCCGAAGGTGACGCGCAGCGCGGTGTCCGGCAGCTCCACCAGCGCCGGCACCACCTTCAGGCTCGTGAACTCGGCCGGACCGCCGACGTGGAGCGCGACCTTGCCGCCCACGAAGTCACCGACGGCGGCGGCGAGGTCGTCCAGTGGACCGGCGAGTCTGCGGGCGAGGTCCTCGCCCGCCGCGGTGGTGGTGACGCCGCGGGCGTGCCGGTGGAAGAGCGGCTTCTTGACGGTCTTCTCCAGGGCCTTCAACTGCGCGGTGACGGCAGGCTGCGACAGGCCGAGCAGCTGTGCGGCGGCCGTGACGGAGCCGGCGCGGTGCACGGCCAGGAAGGTTCTGAGCAGGTCGAGTGAGGTCATCAGATTTCTGATAATAAACCAAGCGACTTCTATTGGATTTCGATGCCCCCGCCATGGCAACCTGAACCCATGAACGCAATCCTGCTGGCGCTGACCAGCCATGACGACCTCGGCGGCGTCCGCCCGACCGGCTTCTACGTCCCGGAAGCCGCGCATCCGTGGCGTGTCTTCCGGAACGCGGGCTTCGCCGTCGACCTGGTGAGCGTCCGGGGCGGACGACCACCCATGGACGGCTTCGACGGCGACGATCCCACCCAACGCGAGTTCGTGCACCTCCCCGACCTCGCGACCACGCGAAGAGCGGCTGAAGTGGACGCCGTCGGTTACGACGCGATCTTCTACGTCGGCGGCCACGGCACGATGTGGGACTTCCCGGGCGATACCGATCTCGCCCGCCTGGGCCGCGACGTCTACGAGTCGAACGGCGTGGTCGCCGCGGTGTGCCACGGGCCGTCCGCGCTGCTCAACCTGACCTTGTCGAACGGCAGCTACCTGGTCGAGGGCAAGGAGGTCTCCGCGTTCACCAACGCGGAAGAGGACGCTGTCCACCTCAGTGGAGTCGTGCCGTTCCTGCTGCAGACCGCGCTGGAGGACCGCGGCGCCAAACACGTGGCCGCACCCAACTTCCAATGTCAGGTGTCGGTGTCCGAACGCCTGGTCACGGGCCAGAACCCGGCAAGCGCGACACGAACCGCGGAGGAGGTGGTCCGACTGCTGACGACCAAGAGCGTGTAACAGCCACCCGCCCAGCCCCTGCGCGCCCGCTAGTCCCGCCTGCCAACAGATATTCGCGGTCAACTCGAAGGAAGTGATGCCCTACGAACCGATGCGGTACACAGTTCGCCATTACCCAGTGATCCACAGGTCTCGTGTGTTTCCATCGACGGCGATCAGCCATTCCTGCCGACGTTCGGAACCACATGTCCAGCCTGCTCTTCGGTCTGCTCGCGCTCCCCGTCTACCTGTTGATGCTGTGGCCACTCGTCGCGGCATCGCGACGGGTGCTCGGGGTGCGGATCAGGACGACGCGGGCGTTGCTCGGCGCGGTGGTCGGCTGGCTGGCGGTGGGTCGGATACTCGGTTGGCTGTTCCCGAACCTCCACGAGTCGCCGCCCAGTCTGTTCGCCGGCCTGCTCATCCCGATCGCCGGTTGCGCGTTCCTCGCGACGTTGACGTTCCTGTTCCTCGCCGAGATGGCCTTCCCCAGCGGTGGTGGGCTGGGGTTCGTCGGACGGCTTCGGTCGGTTCGGCGGCGAGCCGCTCGTGCACGGCGGTACTCGCAGGTCACCAGGATCGCGGTGAAGCACGGAATCGGTCAGTACCTGGTCGGCAGACGCGGGACGGACGGCACAAGGCACGCGGTGCTGGCTCGGTCGCTGCGCAGAGCGCTCGAGGACGCCGGGGTCACCTTCGTGAAGCTCGGGCAGGTGCTGTCGACGAGGCCGGACCTGTTGCCGCCCGCGTTCATCGACGAGCTGAGCAGGCTGCAGGACCAGGTCGCGCCGGTTCCGTTCGATGGCGTGGAGCAGGAACTGGTCGAGGCCCTGGGGCAGCCGCTTGACGAGGTGTTCGCGGAGTTCGACCGGGACCCGTTGGCCGCGGCGTCGATCGCTCAGGTGTACCGGGCGCGGCTGCACAACGGTGACGACGTGGTGGTCAAGGTTCGCCGACCCGGCATTGACCGGGTAGTGGAACGGGACCTCGACATCGTCTACCAGGTCGCACGGTCGCTGGAGTTGCGGGCGAGATGGGCGCGCGCCCTCGGCGTCATGGACCTGGCGGACGGGTTCGCCGCGGCGTTGACCGAGGAGCTCGATTTCCGGGTCGAGGCACGCAACATCGCTGCGGTGAGCGCGGTCGACACGAGCACCGAGGTCACGCTGCCGGCCGTCCACCTGGAACTGTCGAGTGAGCGGGTGTTGGTGATGTGCCGGCTCGATGGCACTCCGGTGCGAACGGCCATCGGCGCTGTGGACGACGAGCAGCGGGTCGGGCTGGCCCGGGCACTGCTGGACTGTGTGCTGCGACAGGTGCTGTTGCACGGCGTGTTCCACGCCGATCCGCACCCGGGGAACGTGCTGCTGCTCGCCGACGGCAAGCTCGGGCTCCTGGACTTCGGCTCGGTGGGCAGGCTCGACTCCGCGTTGCGTGGCGGACTACGCGACGTCCTGGCGGCCGTCGACCGGGGTGACCCGGCCGGGCTGCGTGACGGGCTGCTGGAGATCGTGGACCGGCCGGACGAGATCGAAGAGCAGAAGCTCGAGCGGGCTCTGGGCGCCCTGGTCGCCAAGCACGTCTCGCAGGGGCAGGCGCCGGACCTGGACATGTTCACCGACCTGTTCCGGGTGGTGGCCGAGTTCCGGCTGTCCATCCCGCCGGCGATCGCCGCGGTGTTCCGCGCGCTTGCGACCGTGGAAGGCACGCTTGCGCTGCTGTCGCCGGGGTTCAACATCCTCGTGGAGTCGCGGGCGTTCGCGAACCGGCTCGTCGGTGAGCGAATGCGGCCGGACTCGCTGCGGCGGACCGCCACGGAGGAGTTGCTGTCGCTCCTCCCGGTGCTCCGACGGCTGCCGCGACGGATCGACCGCGTGACGTCCGCGCTGGAGCAGGGCCGGCTGTCGGTCAACGTCCGACTGTTCGCGGACGAACGGGACCGCGCGGTGGTCCTGGGCATGCTGCACGAGCTGCTGCTGGCGTTCACCGGCACAGCGACCGGGGTGATGGCCGTGCTGCTGCTGGCCAGCACGGGCGGACCACGGGTGAGCGCCGAGCTGACGCTGAACCAGCTGTTCGGGTACAACCTGCTGGTCATCAGCGCCCTGCTGGGCTTGCGCCTGCTGTTCGTCGTGTTCCGGTCACAACGCAGAGACGCCGGCAAGGTGCAGGACACCAACTGACCACCACCGTCCGTCAACGGGTGCCCGCGGCGACAGACCACCCCGGCCTGGGGTCGACACTCCGCAACGCGGCGTCACTCTCCTCGGCTCTCCTCCGCTTGGCTCGGCTCGGCGCGGCGGGGGGGCCGGGCGCCACTGGGCGGGGGCGGGGGGGTGGCGGGGGCGGGAGGGGGGGTGGTGGGGGCCGGGGCAGGGGGGGGGCGCGGGGCGGGGTTCGA
>NZ_JBJMIE010000432.1:0-40766 GCF_045807065.1 Actinophytocola sp.
ACCCGCCGCCGTGGAGTTACCGTGCCGAGGGTGTCCGGGAGGCGTGCCAGGACTCGGCGTAGCGGCCGTCCTGGCACAGCAGTTCGTGGCGGCTGCCCGCTCGGACGAAGGTCCCTCCCGGCAATCGTCTTGATTGAGATTATCTCGGATCGTACGATCTGGGCATGGCACCTCTTCCCGCGCCTGCCGCGTGGTCGCAACCGCTCCCGGCGGCCGCGCCGCCCGCGGGCATGGCCCTGTACCAGCTACCTACCGGCACCTACGAGACCAGGGCGGCCCTCGCGTTCCGGGGCGGATCGTTCAGGGACAAGCGGCAGTTCGCCGCGACGGCCGTCCTGGTGCGGCACCCGAAGGGCGACCTCCTGATCGACGCGGGTTTCGGCGCCGGGGTCGCCGCGCACATGCTGGCCCAACCGCGGCTCGCGCGTGCTCCGTACCGGGTGACCAGCACCGCGCGGGAGCAGCTCGACGCCTGTGGCTACGACCTCGGCGGGCTCCGCGGCGTGGTGTTGACGCACTGCCACTGGGACCACGTGAGCGGCCTCGACCAGCTCCCGGTGCCCATCTGGATCAACGAGAGCGAGCTGCGACACGCCACCGAGCGGTCCGACGGGGCGGTGTTCCGCGCCGTCGCCGCTGGACACGAGCTCCACCGGTACGAACTCGACGGACCCCCGTACCTCGGCTTCCCGTCGAGTGTGGACGTCTACGGCGACGGGTCGGTCGTCATCGTTCCCGCCGGCGGTCACACGGCCGGCTCGGTGATCGTCTTCGTCGCGGTGCCGGGTGACCGGCGTTACGCCTTCATCGGCGACCTGGCGTGGCAGCTCGACGCCATCACGCGCCGGGTCGACCGGCCGCTGCTGATGCGCGTGCTGGCCGACGTCGATCCCGGCCGGGTGCGCGCGGGGTTGCTCCGCCTGATCTCGCTGGCCGGTCTCATGGACATCGTCCCCGCCCACGACCGCGCCGCCTACGACGGGATCCCACGGCTGCCGCCGGTCCTCGGTGAGCGCGCGTAGGGTTGCCGCATGCGGAGTCAGCCCTCTGCGACGGAGTCACGCGCGACGCGGAACGACGACGACGGCAGCCGCCTGCTGCCCTCGGTCGACTCGGAGATCACCTGGCTGCTGCACCGCGCGGCGCAACACATGCGTGCTCTCACCGACGAACAGGCCGAACAGCACGGCATCCGGCTCCGCGACTACATCGTGCTGAGCGCCATCGACCTGTACCCGGACCGCACGCAGATCGAGCTGGGAAAGTCGTTGGGCCTGGACAAGACCACGCTGATGGTCCAGTTGGACCGGTTGGAGCGGATGGGCCTCGTCGTGCGCCACAACGACCCGCGTGACCGCCGCCGGAGGATCCCGAAGTGCACCGAGTCCGGCCGCGCCGTACGCGCACGGGTCGCGACGGCGGGCGCGAGCGTCGAGGGCGCGGCCCTCGGCGGGTTCAGCGAGGAGCAGGTCGACCTCTTCCGGCGCATGCTGGTCGCGATCATCGGCGACAGCGAGGACAGCGGATCCTGTCTCTAGCCGGCACCGGTGTCATCGGGAGAGTTGGCTCCACCACCAGGCGATGCTGTCGAGCGGTGGCGGCGCCGGCCGCGAGTCCGACGGGGTGTCGGTGCGGGTGCTCGGTAGCGGAGAGCCGTACCTCTTCCCCGGCCGGGCCTGTCCTACGGGCGCAGCCGACGATCCGCCGAGAGGGATCGGTGAGACCGTCCACAGCGGTCCGCAACGCCGGATCGACGATCTCGCGGCTCCACGCCAGGACCGCACGTGCCACGGGAGCGCCGGTACCGGCACATGCGGTAGTGGCAACGAGTTCCGGCCGGGAGTTCCTTCGTCGCACCGGCACTGTCACGTGTGCGGGGTGCGGATTCCGCTGCCGAGAAGGATTTCAGTCGCGCGGTACCTCGGTGAGGAGCTGGAGTGCCTCGGTGAGCGTGCGGGGGTTGCGGACCGTGGGAGGAAGGGCCGAGGTGTGCCAGCCCGGGCCGGCGGCGACGATCACGAGCGGGGCGGGACGGTGGTCCAGCAGGGTCTCCAGTTGCCCCACGTCGGCGGTGGCCGGGGTCTGTGACCACAGGACGATGCCGCGCGGCCCGGTGCGGCGCACGGCCGCGAGCAGGGCGTCGGCAGGCACGCGCGGGCCCAGCAGCCTGCTCGCCCGTCCCGTCTCGGCCAGGGCGGCCACCAGGGCCTCCAGGGGCAGGCCGTGCTGTTCTTCGTCGGTGCAGGCCAGTAGCACCGTGGCGTTCCCGGTCGGGGGACGGACCGCGCTCAGTGCCTCGGAGACCGCGCGGGACAGCACGTGCTCGACCTCGACCATGGTCCTGGTGCGGGCGTGTCTCTCGCCGATGCCGTGCAGCACCGGGCGGACGACGTCGTCCCACGTGGACACCACGCCGTGGGTGGCGATGGCTTCGTCGAGCGCGGTGCGCATGGCGGACTGGTCCAGCCGCATCGCGGCGCGGGCGAGACCGCGGGCGGCGGCGCCGGCACGGCCGACCGGAACGGTGTGCCCACCGCCGTCCCGGCCCGCGGTGGTGGGGGAGCCGCGTGCGATCCGCGCGGCGGTCGCGGCGGGCACGCCCTGCGCGGTGAGCCGCCGCATGGTGTCGAGGCGGGTGACGTCCTCGGGTGTGTAGCGGCGGTGCCGCCCGGCCTCGTGGTGGCTCGGCCCGAGGTCGTAGCGCTGGTGCCAGGTGCGCAGGGTGGTGACGGCGATGCCGAGCCGGCGGGCGACCTCGCCGGCGCTCTGCAGTTCGTCGCGCATCCACTCGGTCCTCGTGCCGTGGCCTATCCCGTGATTCTGGCAGCAGCGAGCCGGCCCGAGATCACGACCATCGGTATCCCGACTCCGGGTTGGGTGCCCGAGCCCACGAACACCACGTTCGACAGCCCCGGGTGCAGGGTGGCGGGCCGCATCGGTCCGGTCTGCGCCAGCGTGTGGGCCGCGGCGAACGGCGTGCCGGCCGCCATGCCGGCGTCGAGCCAGTCGGCCGGGGTGACGACCTCCCGCGTCTCGACCGCCGCGCCGAACCCGGCCCAGCCGCGCTGTTCCACCACGCCGACCAGCTCGTCCGCGTACCGCTCCGCCAGGCCGTTCCGCCAGTTCAGGCCCGGCCGCGCCAGGTTGGGCACCGGGGCCAGCAGGTAGTACGTGTGGCGGCCCGGTGGCGCGAGGGTCGGGTCGGCGTTGCTGGGGTTGGTCAGCAGCAGGGACGGGTCGGACATCAGCTGTCGCCCGCTGGTCACCTCGTCGAAGCTGCGCCGCCAGGCCCGGCCGAACAGGATGTTGTGGTGGGCGAGGCGGCGGTGCTCGGCCCGGGAACCGAGGTGGAGCACGACGCAGGACGGCGAGTACCGCAGCCGCCGGATCCGGCGCGGTACCGGCGCCGGCAGCAGCTCGCCGTAGGCCACCGGCAGGTCCGGGTTGAGCACGACCACGTCGGCGGGTACGTGCTCGCCGTCCGTGGTGCACACGCCGACCGCGCGCCCGTGCCGGACCTCGACCCGGTCCACCGTGGTCCCGTACCTGAGGTCGACGCCGTGCTTGCTCGCGGCGTCGGCCATCGCCCGCGGCACCGCGTGGATCCCGCCGCGCGGGAACCACACGCCCGCCACCGTGTCCAGGTACGAGATGACCGAGTACAGCGCCAGCGCCCGGTGCGGCGCGAGCCCGGCGTAGAGGGCCTGGAACGAGAACAGCCGCCGCGTGCGCGGGTCGCGCAGGTACCGGTCCACCCTCGGCTGCAGCCGGCCGAGGCCGCCCAGTGCGACGAGCCGCGCCAGGTTCGGGGTCAGCAGGTCGGTGAACCGGTCCAGGTTGCGGTCGATGAAGTCGTCGCGCTGCAGCCGCCACATCCGGCGCGCGTACTCGACGTACCGGAGGTAGCCGTCGGCCTCGCGCGGACCGCACAGCTGGGAGATCTCCGCCGCCATCCGGAGCGGGTCGGCGATGACGTCGAGGCTGGAGCCGTCCGGGAACCAGGCCCGGTAGGCCGGGTCGACGGGTGTCAGCTCGACCCAGTCGGCCAGCCGTTCGCCGACCGCGTCGAAGGCGCGGTCGATCAGCTCGGGCATGGTCAGCACCGTCGGGCCGGTGTCGAAGCGGTACCCGTCACGTTCGAGCAGGCCCGCCCGGCCGCCGGGCACCGCCGCGCGCTCCAGCACCGTCACCCGGCGGCCCGCGCCGGCCAGGTGCAGTGCGCAGGTCAGGCCGCCCAGGCCCGCGCCGACCACCACCACGTTGTCGGTAGGTCCGGTCACCGTGCGCATCGCGTTCTCCTGTCAGGCTGCTCGGCTGGTGGCGGTGCGGGCGAGGCGGGCGAGCTCGTGCCGGCCGTCCGGTTCGATCGGCGCGTCGGCGAGCGCGGCGTGCGCCTGCGCGACGCGGTCGGCGATCATCTCCTCGACCCGGTCCGCCGCGCCCGTCCACCGCACGAGCCTGGCCAGCCGGCCCGGCTCGGCGTCCGCGCCGCGAGCCAGCTCCCGTTCGAGCTCGGTGCGCTGCCGCCCGTCGGCCATGGTCCTGGCCAGCTCCAGCAACGGGGTCGGCTTGCCCCGGCGCAGGTCCGCGCCGGCCGGCTTGCCCGTCACGGCCGGGTCGCCGTAGGCGTCGAGCAGGTCGTCGCGCAGCTGGAAGGCCTCGCCGACCGCCATCCCGTACCGGGCGTAGGCCCGCTTCACCGCCTGGTCGGCGTACTCGGACAGCTCCGCGCCGAACAGCAGCGGGCCCACCACCGTGTAGCACGCGGTCTTGAGCCGGGTCACCAGCTCGGCGCGGTCGAGCGACCACACGCGGGAGGCCTCGCCGACCAGGTCGAGGAACTGGCCGGAGATCGTGTCCACCCGCATCCGGTCGTACACCCGCCGCGCCGCGAGCACGACGTCGCCGGGCACCCCGGCCGAGGCGATCAGCTCGTCGGCCCACACCAGGCACAGGTCCCCGACGAGTATCGCGGCCGACCGGCCGAACCCCGTGGCGTCGCCGACCAGGCCGCTCCGCGCGTGCCAGGCGGCCAGCGCCACGTGCGCGCTCGGCCTGCCGCGCCGCGTCGGCGAGTCGTCCATCACGTCGTCATGGACCAGCGCGAACGCGTGCAGCAGCTCGAACGCGGCCAGCGCCGGCAGCACCGGCGCGAGCGGCGCGCCCGGTCCGGCCACGCCCCGCCAGCCCCAGTAGGCGAAGGTCGAGCGCAAACGCTTGCCTCCGCCGAGCGCGGCCTCCCGTGCGACCCTGGCCAGCGCGTGGAGCGTGACATCCACCGTGCGGAGCTCATGTGTCTTCTCGTCGAGGAACTCACCGAGGACGCGGTCGACCGCCGCGGCCCCGTCCACCATCGTCGTCACGGCCAGAGCGTAACCCAAGTCCACCTGTTGCGTCGTTTCGTGCGTCGATTTAGGGTCAGGGTGTGCACGACGACCTCTCGCTCGCCTATGAACGCTGCCGGCTGTTACACCGGCGGCACGGCCGCACCTACTACCTGGCCACCCGGCTGCTCCCCGCGTGGAAGCGGCGGCACGTGCACGCGTTGTACGGGTTCACCCGCTACGCCGACGAGATCGTGGACAGCACCGCCGACCGCCCGGCGAGCGAGCGGGAACGCCTGCTGCGGGACTGGGCGGACCGGTTCCTGGCCGGGCTGCGTGGCGAGGCGGTGGACGATCCGCTGCTGCCGGCCGTGCTGCACACCGTCGCCGTCTTCGGGCTCGACACCATGGACTTCGAGGTCTTCCTGAAGTCCATGGCGATGGACCTCACCGTGACCGAGTACGACACCTACGCCGACCTGCTGTCCTACATGGACGGTTCGGCGGCCGCGATCGGCACGATGATGCTGCCGATCCTGCAGTCCGGCGACCCCGCCGCGGCCCGCGAACCCGCCCGCCAGCTCGGGCTCGCCTTCCAGCTCACCAACTTCGTCCGGGACGTCGCGGAGGACCTCGACCGCGGCCGGGTCTACCTGCCGGCGGAGGACCTCGACCGCTTCGGCGTGACCCGGGCGGACCTGGTCGCGGCGGCGGCCGCGAGACAGGCGCCGCCCGCCGTGCGGGCACTGATCGAGTACGAGGTGCGGCGCGCCTGGTCGCACTACGCCCTCGCGGCGCCGGGGATCCCCATGCTGGCGCCGGGTTCGCAGGCGTGCATCCGCGCCGCGTACCACCTCTACAGCGGCATCCTGCGGGAGATCGAGGCCGCGGGGTACGACGTGTTCCGCCGCCGCGCCACGGTGCCGAACTGGCAACGGCTCGGCGTCGCCCTGCGGTGCGTGCTCACCCGGCCGGGCACGCCGGTCCTGAGTGGACGGTGAACCGTGGACTCGCTGCGGTACCTGGCCGTGCTGCTCGCCTGTCTCGTGGTCACGCTGCCGCTGGAGCCGCTCGCGCGGGTCTACCGGCGGCCGCTGCGGCTGGCCGGCACGCTGCTGCCGGTGCTCGCGGCGTTCGCCACCTGGGACGTGGTCGCGACCCTGCGCGGGCACTGGTGGTTCTCCCACCGCTTCACCCTCGGCGTGCGGATCCTGGGGCTGCCGGTCGAGGAGTGGCTGTTCTTCCTGGTGGTCCCGACCTGCGCCCTGCTGACCTACGAGACCCTGCGGCGCGGCCGTGCCCGGTGAGTACACCGCCGCCGCCGTGGTCGCCCCCGTGGCCGTCGTGGCGCTCGAACTGCTGGTGTTGCGCACGGGTCTGCTGCGGGAGCGCCGGTTCTGGGTGGCGCTGGCGATCGTGCTGGCGTTCCAGGTCCTGGTGGACGGCTGGCTCACCGCGGGCGCCGACCCGGTGGTCGGCTACAGCGCGCGGGCGTCGTCCGGGGTGCGGCTGTGGCGCATCCCGGTCGAGGACTTCGGCTTCGGGTTCGCGCTCGTGACCCTGACCCTGCTGCTGTGGGTCCGTTCCCGGCCGCGGGAGGACGATGATGCCTAGCCCGGCGATACCGACACCGGTGCGCCTGGCCGGCGAGCACCTGGTGCGGCACGGGTTGCGTGGCGTGTGGCGGCGCGGCGTGCCGCCCGAGGGCCCGTTCGTCTGGGCCGCCAACCACCACAGCTGGTGGGACCCGTTCGTGGCCGCGGTGGTCCTCGGCCGCCTGGGCCGTGCGCCGTGCGTGTTGATGGACCAGGACAACCTCCGCCGGTTCCGGGTCGCCCGGCTGCTGAGCGCCTTCGGCACCCGGGAGCTGCGCCGGGGGCTCGACCACCTGGGTGCCGGCCGGGTGCTCGTGATCTTCCCCGAGGGCGGGCTGCGGCCGGCCGGACCGCTCGGGCCGCTGTCCGGCGGGGCCGCCTGGTACGCGCGGACGGCGGGGGTGCCGGTGTGCGCGGCGGCCACGCGGGTCGTCCTCCGTGGCCACCAGGCGCCGGAGGCCTACGTCTCGCTGTCCACAGTGGATTCGTCGGCTCTCGGCCAAGGGCTCGGCACCGAACTGGACCGGCTCGACCGGCTCGTCGCCGGCACCGACCCGCGCAGTCCGCTGCCGACGTTCCTGCCGGTGCTCGCCGGACGCCGCAGCTGGGAGGAGCGATGGGCGCGCTGAGCGCGGTCGTGCTCGGCTTCCACCTGGTCAAGACCGCCGGGCTGGTCGTCAACCTCGCGGCCTTCCCGGTCCTGCGCGCGCCCGGCCGGCCGGGGCCGCGGACGTCCATCCTGGTGCCCGCCCGGGACGAGGCGGAGACGCTGCGCGGCACCCTGCCCGGACTGCTCGCCCAGCCGGCCGCCGAGATCCTGGTCCTCGACGACGGCTCCCGGGACGGCACCGCCGCGGTGGTCGCGGCGTTCGCCGAGCGGGACGGCCGGGTGCGGCTGGTCACCGGCACGCCACCGCCACCCGGCTGGGTCGGCAAGAACTGGGCCTGCCACCAGCTGGCCGGCGCGGCCACCGGTGACCTGCTGGTGTTCTGCGACGCGGACGTCACTCTCGCCCCCGGCGCGTTGTCCGCCGTGCACCAGCAGATCCACGCGCAGCGCGCCGACGTGTTCTCGGTGTTCCCCCGCCAGCACACGGGAACCGTGGGGGAGCGGCTGCTGGTGCCGCTGGTCGACGAGACGCTGCTGGGGTTCCTGCCGCACCCGCTGCTCGACGCCCCGGTGCCGGGCGCCGCCACGGCCAACGGCCAGCTGCTCGCCTTCGCTCGCGGGGCGTACGAGCGGATCGGCGGCCACGCCGCGGTCGCCGGGTCGATCGTCGAGGACCTCGCGCTCGCCCGCCGGACGCGTGCGCGGGGGCTCAAGCTCGGCCTCGCGCTGGGCGGAGACCTGGTCGGCACGCGGATGTACACCGGTTATCGCGACGCGGTGCGCGGCTTCGGCAGGAGCCTGCACGCCGGACGGCGGCGGTGGCTACTGGCCGGCGCGGCGTGGCAGTTCGCGGCCTACAGCCTGCCCTGGCTGCGCCGGGGGAGCCGGGCATGGCGGTGGGCGGCGGCGCTCGGCCTCGCGCAACGCGTGCTGGCCGTCGCCAAGACCGGGCGGCGCGGCTACCTGGAGGCCCTGCTGGTGCCGGTGACCGCGCCCGCGGTCCTGCCCGTGGTCGCCGTGGCCCTGCGCGGCACCGCCCGCTGGAAGGGGCGGACCTACCCGTGACCAGGTTGCCCCGGCCCGCCCGCACCCCGGCCCTCGGCCACCTGTGGCGGTGGGTCAGCGACCCGCTGGCACTGCTCGAGGACGGCGCCCGCCGGGGGTCGGTCTTCGAGCTGCGGCTGTGGCGCCGTGCCGTGGTGGGCTACCGGCCGGAGTGGAACCGCGCGGTGCTCGGCGACCTGGAGACGTTCCGCAGCCGCGGCAGCCTGTCCGGGCTCACGCCCTACCTGTCCGGCGGCGTCGTCCACACCGACGTGCCGGCGCACGACGCCCGGCGCCGCATGCTCAACCCGCACTTCAGCTTCCGCGCGCTGGCCGGCACGCGGCTGCGGGAGCTGGTCGAGGTGCCGGCCGGACCGTTCGACGCCGTCGCGTGGTCCGCGCGGACGGTCCGGCGGATGCTCAACGCGGTCCTGTTCGCCGACCGGGTGCCTGACCGGCTGCTCGCGGCGTTCGTCGCGCCGCTGGACCGGCCCGCGCCGCACCCGCTGCTGCCGCGGCCGTGGCTGTTCCACCGGGTCGGGCGGGCGATCGCCCACGCGGTGGCCGACCCGCCGGCCGGCAGCCTGCCGGCCGCGCTCGCCGGCACCGGCGCCGTGGTCGAGGAGCTGCGGGTCGCCCTCGCCGCCGGCTACGACACGACCGCCCACACGCTGGCGCTGGCGCTGTGGCAGCTGGCCGCCATGCCCGAGTACCAGCACGCCGACGCGGTCGACGAGGTGCTCGACGAGGTGCTGCGGCTGTACCCGGCCGGCTGGATCGGCAGCCGGGTCGCGGTCCGCGACGTCACGGTCGCCGGCGTGGCCGTGCCCGCCGGCACGATGGTGCTGTACTCGCCCTACCTCACCCATCGCGACCCGGACCTGTGGCAGTCACCGGACCGGTTCCTGCCCGGCCGGCCCAAGCCCGCCTGGGGCTACCTACCGTTCGCGGCGGGCCGGCGCACCTGCCTGGGCGCCCACCTCGCCCGGCTGATGCTGCGCACCGCCCTGTCCGCGTTCGGCACCGGCGACCTGGTCCGGTGCGGCGGCGACGCGTCCCTGCGCACCGGGATCACGTTGTACCCCCGGGGTCCGCTCTGGCTCTCCGCTCGCTGAGTCCGCGAACAGCTCCCACGCCAGCAGCACGAGGGCGGCCAGCACGGCCAGTGCGAGGAGCCAGAAGGGCACCGGGGGACTCCCGTCGTCGCGGCCGTTCTGGGAGAGGAAGGGGACGTAGGACAACGCCGACGCGAACTGGACCAGGACGGGGACCGGCCACAGGCGGCGGGGCAGGTGGAACGCGACGACGACGGACAGCACGTCGGCCAGGTAGAAGTACCGCTCGTGCATCGCGGGCAGGAAGAACGGGATGAGGACCACGAACACCGCGCCGAGCAGCACGGTGCGGGCGGTGGTCAGCGGCGTCCGCCTGGTCACCGCGTAGAGGACCAGGCCGGCCACCAGCTCGCCGGTGACCAGGATGGCGATGTTCCGAACGATCCCGGTGCCGGTGCCGAAGTCGAGGAGCTGGTAGACGTTGGCCGCGTTCAACGTCAGCTGTGAGTACTCGCCCGTCTGGTTGACGTAGACGGACAGCAGGTCCGCGGGGCTCGCGCCGGCCAGGAGCGCGGGAAGGTCCAGGGCCACCACGGTGGCCGGGACGGCCAGGAGCGCGAGCCACGGCACCCTGCGCCGCAGCACGAGCACGGCGAGGACGGGCAGCAGGAAGATGGCCTGCAGCTTGAACGCCAGTGCCAGCCCGAAGAACACGCACGCCAGCCAGGGCCGGGAGCGCACGGCGAAGTACAGCCCACCGACGCCGAACGCGGCGTAGATCGAGTCGCACTGGCCCCACATGGCGCCGTTCATGACGACCGTCGGCAGCAGCGCGACCACCGCGGCCGCGGCGAAGGCCGTCCAGTCGCGGGGGTACCTGAGCGCGACCAGCCTGTACACGAAGAACGCGAGCAGCAGGTCGCCGAGGACGGAGATGGTCTTGACGCCGGCGAGGACGGGCACCGGCAGGTAGGTGAGCAACGCGATCAGGTAGAGGTAGGGCTCGTTGTAGTCGGCGAACTGGTAGCGCAGCGCGGCGAAGCCGCCGTTGGACTTGATGAACTCGTACCACTGGGCGACGAACGCCCGGTAGTCGCTGGACTGGAAGTCGAACAGCTCCACTCTGATCACGACCGCCAGCGCCACGGCGAGAGCGGCGGCGACCATGGCGGGAACGGTGCGTGAGTTCGTCAGCTCCACGGGCAGATCCGACCACACCCAGCTGTGTTGGACCTGTGAGCGGGCTTGGCCGCCGAACGCTGGTTGCTCGTATTGTCGGGTGAAGGAATGCCGGCCGATTCGGGAGTCGTAGATGTCCGACCCGCTGTCCGACACCGCTCGTGCTCAGGAGGTGTCCGAGCGCCTGGCGCGGCTCAGCATCACCGAGACGGTGGGACCGGTCAGTGTGACCGTTGGCGCCAACGGCATTCCGACCGGTATCGCGATGAGCGACGGGGTGCGCGAGCTGGGCCCGGCCGACATCGCGGCGAGTGTGATGGAGGCGACGCGCAAGGCGCAGTCCCGCTGTTCGGCGCACGTCGCGAAAATCCTGGCGGAAACGTCCATGCACACGGCAGGAAGTTGAGCCGGCCGCCGGCCGCCCAGATCGGCTCTGTTTCGTGGCGGCGGGCACGGACTACCGCGGAGGCGACTTCACCTTTCCTTGACGGGACCCGGCTCCTTGATCTGGCCTGGCGGCGCGCCAGGGTTCACCAGGTCAGGTCGGGGCCCGCCGAGGGTGCCGTGCCGCCCAGAAGCCGCCGCTGGTAGGCGGAGACGGTGGGATCGCGCCTCGGGGGCGGCGGCGTGCCGAACCCGCACGGGGGAGCCTGCGTCGCGGCACGGCCGTTGCGCATCAGACAGGGCTCGCACGGCATGCCGGTCATGCCGGGCAGCCACTGCATGTCCTCGACCGGGAGCCGTTCTCCGCAGAGCGGGGTCAGCACCGCGAGCGCCTGGGCGTCGGGCAGGAGTGGGAACACGTGCACGACGCGGCGGGATTCCAGCGCGGTACCGGGCTTGAGCCGGCCGAGGAGTACCACGGGTTCGGAATAATCAACCGATGGTGGCACGTGCGCGCCGGGCGCGCCGTCGCACAGACCGAGGTCAGTGGGGGCGAACGGTCTTGCTGCTGGGAGGAATTCGACAGTGGCCGGTACCCGTCCCGCGACTTCCGACACCGTTTCACCTCCATGGGTTGCAGTGCGATTAATCCTGGTGGATGATTAATCGCACTGTCAAGCGCAGTGTCGATCTCTGGGGAGAAGATCTGGAGTGCGACATGGACGTCGACAACCCGGTGACCAGCGGCAAGCCCTTTCCTGAGCACGGTTGGCGGAGGGCGGAATTCTGTGGACCGAACGGGGGGAACTGCGTGGAGGTGAACCTCGTAGCCCGGGGGGTGGTGGTCGGAGTCAGGGACAGCAAGGTGGGCGGCGGCCCCGTGCTGACCTTCTCCGGCGGGCAGTGGCGGTCGTTCCTGGCCGCCATGACGTCCGCTCGGCTCCGGCAGCGGTAGGCCCGCGGCCTCGCAACGCGATTAATCCTCGTGTTGCGGGGCCGGTCGGGTGAACGTCGACCGCCGCCGGCGTCACGGTGGTCCGAGTGGGCTAAAGTGATCGACTCGTCAGCTCCTTCAGCGAGAGCGGGAGATTCCCGGTGTCCAGCACGGTGACGTCGCGGCGCAGGCAACTCGGCAACGAGATCCGCCGTGCCCGGCTGGCGGCGGGGATGACCCAGCAGGACGTCGCCGAGCTGCTCGGCTGCGGCCAGGGGAAGATCAACAAGATCGAGGCGGGTGCCGTCTCGGTCAAGCAGGCCGACCTCAAGCAGATGCTGGACGCGTTCGGGGCCAGCAAGACCGAGGTCGACATGATGACCGAACTGGCCCGGGCCACCGGCCAGCGCGGCCAGTGGTCGGGTTACCGCTCGGCGGTGCCGCACTGGTTCCGCACCTTCACCGACCTCGAACCGGCCGCCTCGGAGATCCTCAGCTGGCACGGCGAACGCATTCCCGGGCCGCTGCAGTCCGAGCACTACATGCTCAAGCAGTTCGGCGAGGCCAGAGCGACGGACGTCACCTCGTTGGTGCGCAACAGGTTGGAACGCAAGCAGGTCTTCGACCTCAAGCGGCCGCCGTACTACCGGTTCATCCTCGGCGAGGCCGCGCTGCGCCGGATGCCGGGCGGTCCGAGCGTGTCCGTGGCGCTCGACCAGGTGCAGCACCTGCTCGACCTGGAGCAGCGCTACCCGAAGACGTTCATCCACCTGCTGCCGTTCGACAGCAAGCTCTCGTTCGTGCCCAACGACTTCACCATCATGCGGTTCTCCGACGCCACCAAGGACTTCGTGTTCGTCGAGCACGCGGCGGGCGGCGTCTACATCGAGGACGAGGGCGACTTCGAGCTGTTCGTCGACGCGTGGGACCGGCTGCGCGGCGCGGCACTCGAACGCGGCGAGACCGCGGAGTTCCTGGACAAGCTCGCCCAGGACCTCCGCACCCGGATCAAAGTCTGAACAAAACGAAGACCGTTCGCCGGTGGAAAGGACCAGTACGTGACCGACTCCGAGCAGGACCCCTTCCCGCCCCAGGGGGTCGACCTCGAGCACCCCAGCGTCGCCCGCGTGTACGACTGGTACCTCGGCGGCACCGCGAACTGGGCGATCGACCGCGAGTTCGGTGAACGCGTGCTGACGACCTTCCCCCTGCTCCGCCCGATCGCCATCGCCAACCGGCTGTTCCTGCACCGGGTCGTGCGCCACCTCGTCCGCCAGGGCGTCAAGCAGTTCGTGGACATCGGCTCCGGCGTGCCGACGATGGGCAACACGCACCAGGTGGCCGACGAGGTGGCCCCGGACTCGCACGTGGTCTACATCGACCACGAGCCGGTCGCCGTCGCGCACTCCCAGGTGCTGCTGGAGAAGGACGGCGACCCCGCACGCCACGCCGCGATCAACGCGGACCTGCGCAGCCCGGACCGGTTGTGGCAGCAGGTGATCGAGACCGGCGTCATCGACCTCGACCAGCCGATCGCACTCCTGGTGATCGCGGTCCTGCACGTCCAGCAACCCGACGCGGACGGCGTCGACGTCGGACCACGCGCGATCGCCCGCTACCGGGAGCTGCTCCCCCCCGGCTCGTACCTGGCCATCTCCCACATCACCGACGACGGCGTGCCCGAGGAGGTGGGGGAGCGGCTGGTCGATCTGAAGCAGATGTACGACACGTCCAGCAGCCCGGTGATCTGGCGCTCGCACGACCAGATCCGCGAACTGTTCGGCGACTTCGAGCTGCTCCCACCGGGAATGGGCTGGACCCCGTCCTGGCACCCCGAGGAAACCGGCCCCACCTCCCCGACCATCGAGTTCGACAAGCCGAACGAGGCCGTGATCTGGGCGGGCGTGGGTCGCAAACCGTTGCGATCCTGATCCTTGTCCCAGGTGGGCACGCGACCACCACCCCCACGAGAACGCATCGCCTCGTCGGCGTCCCGCGTCCTGCTGCCGCCCGGTCAGGCCCCGAAGTAGTGCCCCTGGTCGAGGTCGGCGACGAGCCCGGGCTGGACCGGTTCCCAGCCCAGCAGTC
This sequence comes from Actinophytocola sp., assembly GCF_045807065.1. Lineage (GTDB taxonomy): Bacteria > Actinomycetota > Actinomycetes > Mycobacteriales > Pseudonocardiaceae > Actinophytocola. Next base: position 14,214 of record NZ_JBJMIE010000432.1, read on the forward strand.
GCCGCGTCTCGGCGCTGTCGGTTGGATTGTCGAGGGTCACGAACGGGGCGAAGGCGCCGAAGTGGGCCGCCACCTGCTCGCCGGGGACGCTCACGGCCGGCACACCCAGGTGGCGACCGATGACCTCGGCGATCTCGCGCGTGGTGACGCCCTGCTCGGCTGCCGCACGCAAAGTCGCTCCCGCCGGCGCCTTCTCCAGTCCCAGCCGGTAGAGGACGGCGAGGTCCAGGGCGTGGGTGGCGGGCCAGCGGTTGGCGCCGTCGCCGACGTAGCCGGACACGCCCGTCGCGCGGGCGATTCTGATCAATGTCGGCACGAAGCCGCCCCGGTCCCGCGGGCCGTGCACGACCTGCGGCACGGCGACGAGCAGGGTGCGGACGCCCTGGCCGGTGCGCGCGAGGAGCGCCCGCGAGGTGGCGGAGCGGGGGTTGGCGGCGAAGGCGGCGTCGCGCTTCGCGTCACCGGTGGGGCCGGCGCCGACGGCCATGAGGGTCTTGCCCGTGCCGGCCAGCGCGTCCCCCAGCGTCTCGGCCACGGCCAGGTCGGCGGCCGCCGCGCCGGCGAAGTTCCCGGCGAACGCGGCCTCGTGGTCGAACGCGAGGTGCACGACCGCGTCCGCCTCGGCCGCGGCCGCACGCAGGCCGTCGAGATCCTGGAGGTCGCCGCGACGCACCTCGGCGCCGAGGGCTTTCACCGCGGCGGCTGACTCCTCGGACCGGGCGAGGCCGACGACCTCGTGCCCGGCCGCGATGAGTTCGGGAACGACGGTCGAGCCGATGTGGCCGCTGGCGCCGGTGACGAAGACACGCATCTGTGGTCCTCCCTGATGAGACTTGGTCTCATCACCGTAGCAGAGTGATGAGACCAAGTCTCATCACCTAGGCTGTGTCCCATGGGTCGTTGGGAGCCGAACGCGCGGGAGCGGCTCGTGCTGGCCGCGGTCGAGCTGTTCGGCGAGCAGGGCTACGACAGCACCACGGTCGCCCAGATCGCCGAGCGCGCCGGGCTGACCAAGGCGACCTTCTTCCGGCACTTCCGGGACAAGCGCGAGGTGCTGTTCGCCGGTCAGGACGTGCACAGCCGGCTGCTGGCGGACGGCGTCGCCGCGGCACCCGACGCCGCGACGCCGATGGCGGCGGTCGCCGCGGCACTCGACGCGCTCACGGCCTCGTTCACGCCGGCACAACGCGAGTTCGGCCCCGCTCTGCGGGCGGTCATCGCGGCCAACAGCGAGCTGCGGGAGCGTGCGGCGTTCAAGCGTGCCGGCCTGGTCGAGGCCCTGGCGGACGCACTGCGGAGGCGGAACGTGCCCGACCCGGCCGCGGGCCTCGCGGCCGAGGTCGGCGTGCACGCCTTCTACCGCGCCTTCGAGAGCTGGACGGACCCGGCCAACGCGCGCCCCTTCGGCGAACTGGCCCGCGAGGCACTCGGCGAGCTGCACGCGGCGGTGACCACGCTGCACTGAGGCCGCGCCGTTCCGGCTGCTGTCCGAGAGGCGGGTTCCGTTGCTGGCAACGGGAAAGCGGGACTACTCCTGGTCGTCGGGGATCGCGTGTACCGCGGCTTCCTCCGCGGTCGCCGCCGCCCCGTCGATGCCGACGTCGCGGGCGTAGAGGTAGCCGTCGGTGTCGCTGCCGGCGCCCTCGTCCTGCGCGACGAGGCGGCCGGACCGGCTCACCCCGACCTCGTCGTCGTAGGGCTCGCCGTCGGTGTCGGAGGTGTCGCCCACGCCGTCGCCGTCGACGGTGTCGGCCCCGTCCGGGACCTCACGGGCCAGCCTGCCGCCCAGGGACTCGTGCCCGTCGTAGAAGCTCGACGGCCGCTCCGGCGGTGAGTAGCCCTCGTCCAGGACGTCCTCGACGCCGCGGTCCAGGAGGGTGTCCTCCGGTTCCAGCAGGTCCGACTCGCTGTCGATGTCGTCTCTCATGTGCTCCTCCTCGAGACCGGAGGCTACGCCGAAGCGGCCCCGCGACGAGGTCACCCGCCAGGTTCGTGAATCGTCGACCGGATGTCTTGTCGATCAGGACCTTCTTCACCATACTGTGGCCGTGATCACTCGCAGCCTCGTCATCGTGGCCACCCTGCTGATCGTCCTCGCGACTCCCGCCAACGCCTACACCAACGCGTTCTTCCCCACCCAGAGCACCGGCAACCGCGGCGCGGACGTGGTGGCGATCCAACACCTGCTCACGCACAACGGTCAGAGCGTGACCGCCGACGGCGTCTTCGGACCGGCGACGGACACCGCCGTGCGGAACTTCCAGTCCGCCAAGGGGTTGGCGGTGGACGGCATCGTCGGGCCGGCGACCTGGGCCGCGCTCACGCCGCAGCTCAGCCAGGGCGCCAGTGGTTCGGCCGTGCGGGCGCTGCAGGTCGAGCTGAACGCGAAGCGCCGCCTCTCCCTGCCGGTCAACGGGGTCTTCGACGCGGCGGTGACGACCGCGGTGCGCAACTTCCAGTCACACGCGGGGATCGGCGCGGACGGCATCGTCGGGCCGACCACGTGGAAGAACCTCATCTGGCACTACGCCTACCCGAACATGAGCGCGGGCTTCTGCGACCAGGACCCGGACGGCAACGGCACCGCCGCGAACTGGGCGACCGCCGCGGCGGTCGGGCAGCTGGAGCAGGCCGCGCGGACGTTCGCCGGCACCGGGCAGGGCCAGGTCCCGCTCGGTGACGCCGGGTTCGAGCACGGCGGCGACATCCCCGGGCACGCGAGCCACGACGTCGGCATGGACATGGACGTGTGGCCCATCCGCACGGACAACGCCCAGTGCACCGCGGGCCGCATCACCTGGCAGTCCTCGACCTACGACCGCGCCGCGACCCGCACCCTCATCCAGGCGATCCGCAACGCGGCACCCGGCCACGTGCGCCTGATCTTCTTCAACGACCCGGTGCTCATCTCCGAGGGCCTGACCACCCAGTACGACAACCACGACAACCACCTGCACGTGCGGTACTGCGAGCGCGTGCACCCGAGCAGCCTCTACACCTGCTAGGCGTCGCTACCCGCCGCTGGACCGTAGGTGCCGGTGTGGAGGACGCGCAGCTGCAGCATCGCGGCGAAGCGTTGGTCGGGGTCGGTCAGGTCGAGCCGGCCGACCTCGGCGACGCGGCGGAGCCGGTAGCGGAAGGTGTTCTGGTGCACGAAGACCGACTCCGCGGCCGCGGCGACGTCGCCGAAGGCGTCCAGCCACGCGCGCAGTGTCTCGACCAGGTTGGCCTGGTGGCGGCGGTCGTAGTCGATCAGCCGGGCCAGGGCGCCGGTCGGTGCGTCGCCGCGGGCGGCGGCCAGGTCGCGGAGCTCGGTGATCAGGGCCTCGCCCTGCAGTTCGTCGAGGGTGCCGATCCTGCGGTGGACGCGGCCCTCACGCAGTACCCGCAGGACCCGGTCCACGCAGGAGCGGCTGTGGGCGACGCCGGAGAGGTTCAGCGCGGCCGGTCCCACGGCGGCGACCGCGGGCAGCCGGTCGCCGACGCGGTCCAGGAAGTCCTGCAGCGTCCGTTCCGCGAGGGGTCCCGCCCTGTCCCGGACCTGGGGGAGCAGACCGTAGATGACGTCGCCGATCGCCGCGGCCGCCGCGCGCGGGTGGATGGCGGACAGGTGCAGGGCGAACGCGTCGGCCAGGCGTTGCTGGTCGTGGACCACGGCCGCGCTGTCGGCGTCGCCGCGGCGGCGGGCGTCGAGGGCGACACCCAGCACCAGCAGCGGACGGCTCGCGAGCCCCAACCGCTCCAGCGCCTCCCCGGCACCCGCGCCTCCCTCCAGGGCCGAGCTCAGCAGGTCGGCCCGCACCCGCCGCTGCACGTCCGCGCCACCGCGGACCCGGAGCATGTGGAGGGCCACCAGCTTCGCCGACTCCCGCAGCGCCTCGACGCGCTCCTCGCTGAGGTGCTCGGGCACCGCCACCCAGATCGACCCCAGCACCTCGTCACCCGCGCGCACGGCGATGGCCACGCGTGGCAGCGTGTGGTCGCCCTTCCCGTCGGGGATCGGGCCGGTGAACACGGGGCGGTCGCTGCGGAGCAGGTCCCGGAACACCCCGCGCTCGTGGAGGACGCGGGAGAGCCGCTCCGGCACCTGGCGGCCCAGGATGGTCTCCACCCTCTGCCGGTCGGCCTCGTCCTGGCGGCCGGAGAACGCGAGTATCCGGGAGTTGCGGTCCTCGATGGTGATCGGCGCGTCCAGCAGCGACGCGATCGCGTTGGCGACCGCGAACAGGTCGCCCGAGGGCAGCCCGCCGAGCGACTCCGCCTGGTCCACCCGTAGCTCGCCGACGGCGAGCAGCGAGCGGAGCATCTCGCTCAGGTGACTCCAGGGCGCACCCCGGCTCAGCTCGAGCACGGCCACCCCGGCCTCGTCGGCGGCCGCGCGCACCTCGTCCGTCAGCGGGACCGGCGCCCGCAGCACCAGCGCGGCCGCCTGCTGGCGACCCAGCGCGCGCAGGAGCGTGGCGACCTGGTCCGGAGCGTCGACGCCGACCCCCAGCACCAGCGCGTTCGGCGGCAGCACCGGCTGGTCGAGCGGGTCGTGGATGACGACGCCGCCGATGTCCCCGGCGCGGTCGGGAGCACCGTAGGCGAGGTCGAGCAGGGTGGCGCCGAGGTCGTCGATGACCCGGCCCAGGCTCGCGCGGGGACGCTGCACCGTGCCAAGGCTAGGCGCAGGGCCGTGCGACGCACTAGTTCCGGACCACCAGATCCGGTCGCCTTCTTCGTCGGACTCGCCGAACCTCAGCAGGCGAGCCACTCGGTGGCGGTGGTGATCTCGGCGAGCCGCTCCGGCACCGGCACCACGCCGAGACCGGGCCCGGTGGGCACGGGGAGGTGCCCGTCGTCGAGGACGAACGGCTCGGTCAGGTCCACCGCGTAGTACCGCCCGGACGCCGAGGTGTCGCCGGGCAGCGTGAACCCCGGCAGGGCAGCGAGAGCGAGGTTGGCGGCACGGCCGAGGCCGGTCTCCAACATCCCGCCGCACCACACCGGCACACCGTGTGCGACGCACACGTCGTGGATGCGACGCGCCTCGAGGTACCCGCCGACCCGCCCGGGTTTGACGTTGACCACCTGGCAGGCACCCAGCCGGATCGCGGCCGCGGCATCGCGCGCCGAGGTGATGGACTCGTCGAGGCAGATCGGCGTCCGGAGCTGTCGGGCCAGCTCCACATGGCCGAGCACGTCCTCCTCGTCGAGCGGTTGCTCGATCAGGAGGAGGTCGAAGGGGTCCAGCCGGGCCAGCTGCCGCGCGTCACCCAGGGTGTAGGCCGTGTTCGCGTCCACCTGGAGCAGCACGTCGTCGCCGTACCGCTCGCGGACCGCGCGCACCGGCTCGACGTCCCAGCCGGGCTCGATCTTCAGCTTGATCCGGACGTAGCCCTCGGCCAGGTAGCCGCCGACGGCGTCGAGCAGTTCCGGCACGGAGGACATGATGCCGACCGAGACCCCGCACGGGACGCGGTCGTGCACGGCGCCCAGCTCGCGGCCGAAGGAGCGGCCCTCGGCCCGCAGCTCCGCGTCGAGCACCGCCGTCTCGAGCGCCGCCTTGGCCATGCGGTGGCCCTTGAACGGGGCGAGCACACCCGCGACCGCGTGCGCCCCGGGCAGCGGAGCCGCCGCCAGTGCCGGGACGAGGAACCGGCGCAGCACGTCCGCGGCCGCGTCGGCGTACTCCGAGGAGTAGAGCGGGCCGCTCATCGCCACGCACTCGCCCCAGCCCTCGGCAGCGCCGTTGGCACCGTCGGTCGCCACGCGCACGAGCAGGATGTCACGCATCGTCTCCGTGCCGAAGGACGTGCGGAACGGCGCGACCAGCGGCATGGCGACGCGGCGCAGTTCGACTCCGGTCAGCTTCACGGTTCCCTCCGCACGACGTACCAGCCCGCCCGGTCGAACCCGTCGATCCGGCCACCACCACCCACCAGCCCGGTCAGCGCGTCCCGCACCGCGACGCGCCACCGGCCCGCCATCGCCGGGTCGACCGCCCGGAGCCGCTCGATGTCCCGCGGCACGGCGACGAGCGAGGTCGCGCCGTCGAGCCGGCCGGGCACCGGGCCCCCGTCCGCGCCGATGGTCAGCGCGTGCACCGCGCCCCCGGCGACCTCGTCCGCCGCGACGGCGCCGACGCCACCGCCGGCGCCGGCACGCGCCACGGCCGGGTCACGCAGCCGCCAGCTCACCAGGAGCCGGTCGGAGTCCTCGTCGCCGTTGATGGCGTCGAGCATCGGGCCGTAGAAGTTCGTGAGGTACTCGGCCGGGCGCGCGGCGAGCTTCACCAGGTTGAAGTAGGCATTGCGGGCCACGAGCGGGTCGAAGGTCCAGACGACCTCCGAGATCCCCCGCGCCAGCGCCCACGCCCGCTGGTGCAGCTTGAGCGCGAACCCGACGCTGCGGCCGGTGGCGCCCGGCGAGACGCCGGCGATGTGGCTGTGCAGCGCGTCCCCGTCCGGCGCGTGGAAGAAGCCCACGCAGGCGCCGATGAGACGATCCGCCTCGAACGCGCCGGCGACGTAGTTGCCCGCCTTGGTGAAGGCACGCAGCAGCTCGATCGTCACCGGCGGGTTCGCGGCGCGGCCCCAGATGGTGGCGAACAGGCTCACCACCTCGTTCAGCTCGGCGAGGTTCGTCAACTCGCGCACCGAGACACCGGCCCTCGCGGCCGCGGTGCTCGCGGCGTGCACGGCCTGGTCCAGGCCGGTCGCCTCGCTGATGTCGGTCACGACTTCCGTGCTCCTGTGTTCGTCGGGGGTGGTCATGGTCGTGCGGCACCGGAACCGGTGACCGGGTTCGTCGGGTCCGCCAGCAACTCCTCGACCAGCGCGCGCAGCAGCGCGGTCCGGCCGGGCAGCTCGTCGACCAGCACGTGCTCGTCGGCCGCGTGCGCGCCGCCGCCGACCGCGCCGAGGCCGTCGAGGGTGGGGGTGCCCGCACCCGCGGTGAAGTTCCCGTCCGAGGCGCCGCCGACCGCGGCACAGGCCGGCTCGGGCAGTCCCATCCGCGCCGCGACCCGGCACAGCCGCTCGAAGAGGGCCGCCGACGCGGTCGCCTCCAGCGGTGGGCGGTTCGGCTCGCCGATCACCTCGAGCCGCGCGCCGGGCAGCACCGGCGACAGGGCGTGGATAGCCCGGTCGACCCGTGCCTGCTCCGCCAGGGTCGTGGCGCGGACGTCGACCTGGAACGACCCCGCGGCCGGGACGGTGTTGGTGGTGGTGCCCGCGCGGGCGGCGGTCGGCGTGACCGTGGTGCCGGCCGCGGGGTCGGCGAGCGCGCTGACGGCCAGCACCTGGTGGGCCAGCTCCACGCTGGCGTTCACGCCCCGCTCGGGCTCGAGGCCCGCGTGCGCGGCCCGCCCGACCACGCGCACCTCGTACATGGAGGTGCCCTTGCGCTCGGTCTTGACCGCGCCGCCGGCGGCGGACGCCTCGAGCACCAGCGCGGCGGTGGCCGTCCGGGCCTCGGCCTCGATCAGCTCGCGGGAGGTGGGGGAGCCCAGCTCCTCGTCGCCGGTCACGAGCAGGGTGACGCCGTCGAGCCCCGCTGCCGCGTGGAACGCCATCACCAGCCCGGCCTTCATGTCGAAGCAGCCCGGTCCGCGCAGCACCCCGTCCTCGACGGTGCACGGGTGGTCGGCCAGCGACCCGAGCGGCCACACGGTGTCGTGGTGGCCCACGATCAGCACCCGCGACGGCGCGGCGCCGAGCCGCCAGCGCAGGTGGGTGCGGCCGTCCAGCACGATCCGTTCGGGTGCGACGCCGAGGCGGGCGGTGCCGAGCCGGGTGACGACCTCGGCCGAGCGGGCGACGGCGGCCAGGTCGTCGGACGGCGACTCGCACTCGACGAGGGCACGTACGTCGGCGACCAGGTCGTCCAGCGCGGCCATCAGGCGGTCCTCGGCGTCGCGCGGGCCCCGAAGTGCAGGTACCGCTCGCCGGTCGGCAGCTCGTAGAACGTGACCGGCATCCAGGTCTCGATCTCCGGTGGCCGGATCGCGAACAGCGCCGGGCCGACCGGGACCAGCGCGTACTCCTCGACCGGGTCCGGCTCCAGCTCGGCGAGGGGGCCCGTGAGCGTCGTGCGCAGGAGTGGGCCGTCGGCGCCGCTCTCGACCTCCATCCGCACCCCGGCCCGCTCGTAGACGCCCACGTACGGGGCCACGTCCACGGCCACGGGCTCCGCCGGCGGCGCGAACGGCGTCGGCATGGCGACGCCGGCGACCTCGGCGAAGATCTCCCGGTAGAGATCGCCGTAGAGGTCGCGGGTGTGGCCGCCGTTGGTGAGCAGCGCGACGGCGAGCCCCTGCTCGGGCAGCACCCGCAGGAACGCCGCCTGGCCGAGGGTGTTGCCGTCGTGACCGATCAGGCGCTCACCGTGCCAGCCGAAGCGGATCCAGCCGAGTCCCCACGAGTCGCCCAGCACGTACTTGTCGGGCAGGTCGGCCTGGTGGGCGGCCATCTCCGCGCAGCTCTCCTGGCTCAGCACCCGGGTGCCGTCGGCGGCGACCCCGCCGGTCAGGTGCATCCGGGCGAAGGCGAGCACGTCCTTGACGGTCGACGTGACGAGCCCGGCCGGGCCGATCGAGCGGGGGAGAGTCCAGGCCGCCGCCGGGACCAGCTCGCCGTCCCGCTCGTCGTGCCCGACCGCGGCGGCGAACAGCAGCGCCTCCTCGGGCAGCGTCACCGTGTGGGTGAGTCCGAGCGGGGCGAACAGCCGCTCGCGCATGGCCTGGTCCCAGGTCTTCCCGGTGACCTTCTCGATCACCCGGCCCAGCAGCGCGTACCCCGAGTTGCAGTAGGACCAGGTGGCGCCCAGCGGATGGTTCTGCCCGGCCTCGCCGAGCACGTCCACGTAGCGCTCCAGGCAGTCGTCGCCGCGGCCGGTGTCGGTGAACACGTCGCCGTCGATGCCGCTGGTGTGCGTGAGCAGGTGCCGCGGCGTGACCGACTTCGTCACCTCGGGGTCGGCGAGCCGCAGCTCCGGCAGCACCTCGGCGACCGGCGTGTCCAGGTCGAGCAGTCCCTCGTCGGCCAGCGCCAGCACCACGGTCGCCGTCCACACCTTGGTGATCGACCCGATCTGGAACAGCGCGTCGGTGCGCACGGGTGCCTCGGTGCGCACGTTCAGCACGCCGTGCACGACCTCGACCAGCTCGTCGTGTTCCCCGTCGAGGCGGAGGATGCCGAGCTGTGCGCCGGGGACCTTGTGCCGCCGCGCGAGTGCGGCGAGCCGCCGCTGCCAGTGCGCGGCGTCGACGCGGGGCCGGCCGGCGCGGGTGATGTGCTGCTCCACCCAGTCGAGGATGCGGCGGTTGAAGTCGAGCCGCTGCGAGGGCGGGCCGGTGAGGATGAACAGGTGCGAGGCGTCCGGGTAGACGACCAGGCGGGTCGGGACGCCCCGCTCACGCAGCGCGGTGTGCCACTGCTGGGCCTGGCCGACCGGGCACCGCATGTCGGCCGCGCCGTGGAGCACGAGCGTGGGCGTGCGGACGTCGGCGACGTGGGTCAGCGGCGACATGGCGGCGTAGCGCTCCGGCTCCTGCCAGGGGGTCCCGCCCAGCTCGTACGCGCTGAGGAGGTGGCTGTCGTCGCTGGTGCCGCCCATGCTCACCAGGTCGCTCACCACACCGCCGGCGACCGCGGCCGCGAACCGGTCGTTGTGCCCGGTCAGCCAGCAGGTCATGAACCCGCCGTAGCTGTAGCCCGCGACCGCGAGCCGGTCCGGGTCGGCGAACCCCTCGGCGACGAGCTGGTCGAGCGGCTCCAGGAAGTCCTTGGCGTCCGCGACCCCCCACGAGCCGCGGACGCCGTCGTAGAACGCCTCGCCGTACCCGTCGCTGCCGCGCGGGTTGACCAGCAGCACCGCCCAGCCGCGGTCGACCAGCTCCTGGTGGTAGAGGTGGATCTCGTCGGCGGCCGCGTTCCACGCGTTGTGCGGGCCGCCGTGCACGTCGAGCAGGAGCGGCCGGGGACCCCCGCGTGCGGGGTCGTGCATCAGCCAGGCCTGCACCTCGGTGCCGTCGGAGACGGTGAACCACCGCTCCTCGCGGGGGTGGAGGCCGAGCCCGGTGCCGTGGTCGGTCAGCACGACCACCGCGCCGGTGGTGAGGTCGACGGTCGCGATCTCGCCGAACGACTCGGGGGTGCCGAGCGCGATCGCGGCGCGCCCGGCGGCGATCGACAGCCCCGACACGACCCGGCCCGCGCCGTCCAGGACCGGACGTGGGTCGCCGCCGGCCGTCGTGACCGACCAGAGGTGGGTGCAGCCGCGGTCGCGGAGGCAGAAGAACACCCGGCCGTCGTGTTCCGCCGGCAGGCCGCCGGGGTAGCCGGCCGCGCCGGGCATCACGTTGCGGTCGGTGGCGCCGGACAGGTCGGTGACCTCGCCGCCGTCGGCGCTGACGTGGCACAGGTGGGCGTGGCCGACCGGGTCGCCCGGCCAGCCGACCACGAGCAGCGCCGTCCCGTCGCACGTCCAGTCCGCGGTCATCGCGATCCCGTCGGCGAAGGCGAGGACGCGTGGCTGGGCGTGCGGCTCGTCCACGCGCAGCAGGTGGACCGGGGTGCGGTAGCGCAGGTCGCTGTCCGTGCCGGCGCGGCGGGTGAAGGCGAGGGTGGTGCCGTCGGGCGACCAGGCCGGGGTGGCGGCGCCCTGGGGCCCGTCGGTGACCTGGCGGACCGCGCGGCTGTCGAGGTCGAGGACGTGGAGCTGCTCGCGGACCGCGCCGAGCATGCCCGCGCCGTCGGCCTGGTAGTCGAGCCCGTCGGAGACCATCGGCCCGCGCGCGCCGCCGTTCGGGTCGACCGGCGCGGTGAAGGCGAGCCGGCGGCCGTCGGGGCTCCAGTGCGGGGCGCCGGCGCCGAGCGGCAGGTCCGTCAGCTGCTCCGGCTCGCCCCCGCCTGCGTCGAGCACGGCCAGCTGCCCGCCCCGGACGAACGCGAGGCGGCGGCCGTCGGGGGACCAGGCCGGCGCGGCGTCGGCCGGCCCGGCCGTGAGCCGGCGGGGTGCGGACCCGTCGGTGGCGACCAGCCAGAGCTGGTCGACGTTGCGGTCCTGGCCGGCGTCCGCGGTCCGGAGCACGTAGGCGATCCAACCGCCGTCCGGGGACAGGGCGGGCTGGGACGGGACCGCGAGACCGTCGAGGTCCTCGATGCGCATCCGTCGGGTCATGGCCGGCTCCTTCGCGTGGTTCGTCCGGGTACGGCCGCGAGCAGTTCCCGGGTGTAGTCGTGGCTGGGTTCGGCGAGCACCCGCGCGGCCGGTCCGTGCTCGACGACCTCGCCGCGCCGCATGACCGCGACGTGCGAGGCGACGTAGCGCACCACCGCGAGGTTGTGGGAGATGAACAGGATCGACAGGCCCAGCTCGCGCTGGAGCTCGCGGACCAGGTTGAGCACGGCCCCCTGGATCGACACGTCCAGGGCGGAGGTGATCTCGTCGGCGATGATCACCCGCGGCTCGGCGGCCAGCGCCCGCGCCAACGCCACCCGCTGCCGCTGCCCACCGGAAAGCCGGGACGGCAGGGCACCGGCGCCGGCCGGGTCGAGGTGCACCAGGTCGAGCAGCCGCTCGACCGCCCCGCGCCGCTCGGCCCGCGACCGACCCGGTGGCATCGCCTCGGCCACGCTCTCGCCGATCGTCATGCGCGGGTCGAGCGAGGAGTAGGGGTCCTGGAAGACCATCTGCAGCGGCCGGCGCCGGCCCCGGGTCGGGACGGGCGCGCCGCCCAGGCTGATCCGGCCACCCGCCAGCGGCGCCAACCCGACGGCGGCCCTGGCCAGCGTCGACTTGCCGGACCCGGACTCCCCGACGAGCCCCACCACCTCACCCGCCGGCACGACGAGGCTGACCCCGGCCACCGCGGTCGTCCTGCCGTACCGGACGGTCACGTCCTCGAAGAGCAGCTCGCTCACGGTGACTCCACCAGCTCGTCGGTGTCGCGGTCGGCCGGGAAGGGTTCGCCGGCGTGCCAGCAGGCCACACGGTGGTCCGCGCGTTCGACCACCCCGGCCGGACCGGCCGGGGTGGTGGCCAGTGGCGGGTCCTCGGTGCGGCAGCGGGCGTCGGCCAGGGGGCAGCGGTCGGCGTAGGCGCAGCCGGGGGGCACGTTGGCCGGGTCGACCGGGCGCCCGGGGATCGTCGCCAGGGGTTCGGTCAGGTCGGTGGCCATGTCGGGGACCGCGGCGACCAGGGCGCGGGTGTAGGGGTGCAGCGCGGCGCTCGCCAGGTCGGTGGCCGGGAGGTCCTCGACGATCCGGCCCGCGTACATCACCAGGACGCGGTCGCAGACCTCGCCGACCACGGCGACGTCGTGGCTGATCAGCACCAGTGCCGCGGCGTCCGCCGCGCGGATCGTGGCCAGCAGGTCCAGCACCTGCCGCTGCACGGTGACGTCCAGGGCCGTGGTCGGCTCGTCCGCGACGATCAGTGCCGGCGTGCCCATGAGCCCCATGCCGATCATCGCGCGCTGGCGCATCCCGCCGGAGAACTCGTGGGGGTACTGCCGGGCACGCGCCGCCGCGTCCCCGATGCGGACGGACCGGAGCCGGTCCACGGCACGGGCCAGCGCGGCGCGGCGGGACATGCCCTGGTGGTGCGTCGCCACCTCGGCCAGCTGGCCGCCCACGCGGCGGGCCGGGTTGAACGAGGTCATCGGGTCCTGGAAGACCATGGCCAGCGACGTGCCGAGCAGCCGGCGCCGGACCGCGGTGTCCGCCGCGCGCAGGTCGTGGCCGAGCAGCTCGAGCCGGGTGGCGTCGACGCGGCAGGCGTCGTCGACCAGCCGGGTGACCGCGAGCGCCGTCAGGGACTTGCCGGAGCCGGACTCCCCGACGATGCCGATCGCCTCACCCCGGCGCACCTCGAACGTCACCCCGCGGACCGGCCGCACCGGACCGGCGGCGCCCGGCACGGTGACCTCGAGGTCGCGGACGTCGAGCACCACGTCCGACGGGGTGGCCGCGCCGTCCCCGGCACGGGGTTCGGGCCCGCGCACCCGCTCGACGCGCGTCGCCCGCGTGCCGATGCCCAGCGCCTTGGCGACCGACTCGCCGAAGAGGTTGAACCCGAGGCCGGCGACGAGCACGGCCGCGCCGGGGGCGAGCGCCGCCGCCGCGTTCACGTAGATCGCGCCGATGCCGTCGTAGAGCAGCTGGCCCCAGTCGTAGGACGGCGACTGGACGCCGAGCCCGAGGAACGACAGCCCCGCGAACGACAGCAGCGCGTTGCCGGCGCCGATGGTCGCGTTGACGACCAGCGGCTCGGCGATGTTCGGCAGCACGTGGCGGAACAGGATCCGGACCCGGCCCACGCCGGCCACCCGCGCGGCCGACACGTAGTCCCGGGCCGCGACCCCGGCCACCAGGGTCTGGGTGAGGCGCGCGAACGCCGGCGCGCCCGCGAACCCGATGGCCAGCACCGCGCCGGTCGCGCCGACGCCGAACACCACCGCGAAGAACAGCGCCAGCAGCAGGCCGGGGAACGCGACGGCGATGTTGACCGCCGCCGACAGCAGCCTGCCGGGGCGCCGGCCGACCAGGAACGGCGCCGACCCGAGCAGCAGGCCCACGACCACCGCGATCGCGACGGCGAGCAGGGCCAGCACGATCGAGAGCCGGGAGGCGACGAGGACCCGGAGGAGGATGTCCCGGCCGAGGTTGTCCGTGCCCGCCCAGTGCTCACCCGACGGCTGGGCCAGGATGTTGTCCGTGTCGACGGCCTCGGCGCCGGTGCCCCACAGCACCGGACCGAGGACGGCCAACGCCAGGACCGCCACCGTGAGCACGGTCGCCGCGAGACCCAGCGGGGTGCGGAGGACCCGCGTCCAGCGTGAGCGCCCGCCGGCGGCTGGACCGGCCGAGCTGCGCAGGCGCCCGGGAGCGGAGCGACCCCCGCCGGGCAGCGCGGGCAGGGAAGACGCCGGGCGCAGGCCGCGAACCGCCGAGCGAAGCGAGGCAATCCGACACTTCACGTCCTCAGTCCTCCCGGATCAGCGAGCGCGGGTCGAGCCGGGCGAGCGCGACGTCGACGAGGGTGTTGACGACCAGGACGCCGACGCCGTACACGAGGACGATGGCCTGCACCACCGGGTAGTCCTTGGTGAGGATGGACTGCACGATCGTGCTGCCCAGTCCCGGCCAGGCGAAGACGTTCTCGACCAGGACCGTGCCCGCGACCATCGCGCCCAGCAGCAGCCCGCCCAGCGTCAGCGCCGCGGTGAGGGCGTTCGGCAGTGCGTGGCCCAGGTAGATCGTCCGCGCGGGCAGGCGTTTGGCCCGGGCGGTGCGCACGAAGTCCGCCTCGAGCACGCCGACCATCTCGACGCGGACGATCCGGGCGAGGATCGCGGCGGGTCCGACCGCCAGCGAGAACACCGGGAGCACGTACGCCGCCGCGGTGTCGTTGCCGGCGACCGGCAGCCACCCGAGGCGCACCCCGAAGACGTAGACCAGCGCGACCCCGATGAGGAAGTCCGGGATGGTCGCCACGACGATGCTGGTGGTGGTGAAGGCCAGCTCGGTGCGCCGTCCGTGGCCGCGCCGGGTCAGCACGCCCATGGTGACACCCAGCGGGATCGCCACGACCACGGCCGCCGCGAACGCGAGCACCGCCAGCGACAGCGTGGCGGGCAGCCGCTGCGCGACGACGTCGGAGACCGGCAGCCGCGAGGACAGCGACGTGCCGAGGTCGCCGGTGACCAGGCCCTTCAGGTAGTGCAGGTACTGGGTGAGGATCGGGTCGTCCAGGCCCAGCGCGTGCCGGCGCGCCTCGACCAGCTCGGCCGGTGCGGTCGGACCGAGCGCACCGCGCACCGGGTCACCCGGGATGAGGTGGATCATCGCGAAGGACGCGGTCACCAGCACCCAGAGGGAGATCAGCAACCGGCCGAGCCGCCGGACGCCGAACCGGACCCACGGGCGGGACCGCAACCCGATGCGCACCGGCGGCGCGGAGGTCTGGCTCACGGCCACGGTTACCTCGCCAGCATCCGGATGCTGGTGGGGATCAGCTGGCCCGGCGTCTCGAACTTCGCGCCCTTGCCGAAGGTCCGCACGGCGTTGTTCGCGAACGGCACCACGGCCGCCTTGGCGATCAGCGCGGACTCGGCGCCGAGCCAGTCCGCGCACCCCTCCTTGCCGGGGATCGCCATCGCGTTCTTGACCGCCGCGTCGTAGGTCGGGTCGGAGATCGCGGCGAAGTTGGTGCCCTGGGGGGCCGCGGGGCCGGACAGGAACGGCACGAGCTGGTCGGGGCTGTTGACGTTGAGCGAGACCCACGCGACGTCCCAGTCACCCGCGCCGAAGATCGTGCCGGTCAGCGTCGTCTCGTTCTGGCTCTGCGCGGTGGCCTGGACCCCGATCGCCTTCCACTGCTTCACGGCCAGCTCCGCCGCCGCGTCGCCGCTGGCGCCCAGGTTGTTCTGGTAGAGGAACGTCAGGGCCAGGGGCTTGCCGTTCTTGGTGCGCGTACCGTCGCCGCCGGCCTTCCAGCCCGCCTGGTCGAGCAGGGCACCCGCCGACCTGGCGTCGCCCTTCGGCAGCGAGTGGGAGACCGAGTCGCCCGGGCAGGCGACCGGCGCGTTCGTGGCCATCGTGGTGGCGGTGCGGCCGTGACCCGACGTGAGCACCTTCTGGAGCTGGTCGAGGTCGAGCGCCTGGGTGAGCGCCATGCGGACCGCCGCGTCGCTGGTGACCCGGCCGGCGGCGTGGTTGTACCACTGCTCGCCGACGATGGCGGGCGTGCTGGCGGTGAACAGACCGGCCTTCGCGAGCCGGTCGGCGTCCGGGCCGGCGATCTGGGCGCCGTTCAGCCCGCCGGAGAGCAGCAGGTTGGCCGCGGTCGTCTCGTTCTCGACCACCTTGACCACGACCGTGTCGGGCAGCCCCTTGGTCGCGGTCGTCGCGCCGTCGGGACCCCAGCTGTAGCCGTCGCGGATCTTGTAGGTGTAGTGGTCACCGGGTGCGGCCTCGGTGAGCTGGAAGGGCCCGGTGCCCGCGGTGGCCTTGGCGAGCTTGGCGCGGTCGGCCATGCCACTGGGGCAGACGATGGGCAGGCTGGCCAGTCCGTTGAGGACGAACGGCGCCGGCTGGGCCAGCGTGATCGTCACGGTGCCGGCCGCGTCGTCACCCGCGGCCGTGGCGCCCGCCGGGTAGAAGGTCCCGAGGAAGGGGCTCTTGTTGTTCGGGTCGGCGACGAAGTTGAGGTTGTCGGCGACGTCCTTGGCGGTCAGCTTCGCACCGTCCGCGCAGCTGATGCCGTCGGCCAGGGTCAGCGTGACCTCCTCGTCCGTGACCGCCCACTTGGTGGCCAGCTCGGACCGGATCTCCCCGGTCCTGCCGTCGACGCTCACCAGCGGGTCGTAGGCGAACTGGGTGACCGTGAACAGCGAGGTGCCCGCGGCCATCTGCGGGTCGAGGTTGCCCGGGTCCGAGGAGAGCCCGAGCGTGAACGTGCCGCCATCGACGACCTGGGCGTTCGCGCCGTTCGAGGTGGCCCCGCCGCAGCCGGTGAGCGCGGTGGCGAGGCAGAGGCAGAGTGCGGATGAGGCCACAGTGGACAGCTTCATGGCGGTTCCCGTTCCGGTGGGAGGGTCAGGCGCTCGCGCGGCGGACGGCGCGACCGAGGTGCAGGTAGAGCGCGTGGCCGCTGCCGTCGTCGCCGACGAACGCGTGCGGCATGTGCATGCCGCGATCGGCCTTGACCGGGATCAGCATGTCGTCCCGGTAGTGGACGAGCTCGGACCGCTCGACCTGCCCGCCCATCTCCACGAAGACGCCCTTGGGGACCTGCTCGAGCCAGATCCGGCCGTCGTCGTCCTGGCTGACGGTGAGGTCGTACACCTCGGCCGAGTAGGTGCCGACGTACCGGCCGGCGTCGATGCGCCGGGGGCGCAGGGGCGGCACGGGCAGGGGAGGCAGGCCGACGTCGGTGAGCTCGGCGAGGACGTACCCGACGACGTCGCGGTAGAGCGAGACGGTGTTCCCGCCGTTGGTCAGGAGCGCGACCGCCAGGTCCGCCTCGGGCACCACGCGGAGGAAGGCGCTCTGCCCGATGGTGGTGCCGTCGTGGCCGATGATCGTGCCGGTCGGCGTGTCGAACCGCTCGAAGCCCAGTCCCCACGACGTCCCCATGAGTCCCAGCTCCGGCAGCTCGACCTCCCGGGCGTGCATCCGGGCAGCGGATCCCGGCGCCAGCACCTGGGTGCCGTCGCCCGCCCGCCCGTCCTCCAGGTGCATCCGGGCGAAGGCGACCAGGTCGCGTGGCCGCATCGCGAGCGTCGACCCGGCGGGGGCGTTGGACCGCGCCAGCGCCCACACCGGGGCGGGCACCTGGCCGGCGCCCGGCTCCTGCTCGACGTGGCCGACCGCCGCGCGGAACATGATCGCCTCGTACGGGCCGGTCGCGGTGTGGGTGAGCCCCAGCGGGGTGATGAGGTGCTCGCGCAGGCACGCGTCGTAGGGTCGCCCGCGCAGCACCTCGACGAGCCGGCCGAGCACGCAGAAGCCGGCGTTGTTGTAGGAGAACTGCTCGCCGGGCGGGAACAGCTGCGGGACGCCGTGCAGGGTCGCGACGTACTTCTCGACGCAGTCGTCGCCCGTGCCGGTGTCGGTGAAGACGTCGCCCTCGAACCCCGCGGTGTGGTTGAGCAGCTGCCGCACGGTGATCCGCTCGGCCGCCGACTCGTCGGCTATGCGGAACTCCGGCAGGTAGGTCCGGATCGGCTGGTCGAGGTCCACCTTGCCCTCGTCGACCAGCTGCATGACCAGCGTGCTGGTCCACAGCTTGGTGATCGAGCCGATCTGGAAGACCGAGTCCGCGGTCGCCTCGACCCGGGTCGCCGTGCTCAGCAGCCCGGCGGCCCCGTCGACCACCTCGTCGCCGCGCGACACGGCCCAGGCCGCGCCCGGCACGCCGTACTCCTGGAGCAGCCGTGGCAACCGCTCGTCGAGCCGGGCACGCACATCGTGGAGGTCGCTCATACGGGACGACGCTAGGCAGCGGGCGCGCGGCGGTGTTCGTCGTTCCGCACAACTCGCCGCCGAAACCTTGGTCGTCCGCGACGAAGCGCGGCGTGCCGGAACCGCTCCGCTCGGCAGTGGTCGGCGGGTCGAGCGCGGCGGCGGTCGTCCGCGTGGCCCGTTTACCGTGGCGCGCGTGGACCTGAACCTGCTGATCACCCTGGACGCCCTGCTCGAGGAGAACAGCGTGCAGGCCGCGGCCGACCGGCTGCACCTGTCGGCGCCCGCGGTGAGCCGGGCGCTGACCAGGATCAGGAGGTCGACCGGCGACGACATCCTGGTCCGGACCGGCCGCACCATGACCCCCACGCCCCGTGCGCTGGCGATCCGGGACGAGGTGCGGGCGCTCGTGCGGCGCGCCGGCGAGGTCCTCGCCCCGGCCCGGGCGCTGAACCTCGCGACGCTGCGCCGCACGTTCACCGTCCAGGGCCACGACGCGTTGGTCGGCGCGCTGTACCCCGCGCTGCTGGACACGGCGCTCGCCGAGGCGCCGGGCGTGAGCCTGCGGTTCCTGCCGGAGCCGCCCGTGGACACGCCCGACCTCGCCCGTGGCCACGTCGACATCGAGGTGGGCGCGACGGTCCCCGCGAGTGCGGAGATCAGCCACGAGGTCGTCGGGCACGACGAGCTGGTCGCCGTGTTCCGCCCCGAGCACCCGCTGGCCACGCGGTTCACGCTCGAGCGCTTCGCCGCGGCGAACCACGTCATCGTCTCGCGCCGCGGCCGGCTGCGGGACGGCGTCGACAAGCTGCTGGCCGAGCGGGGCCTGCGCCGCCGGATCGTCGCGGCCCTCCCGACGAGCGCGGTGGCCCTGCAGGTCGCCGCGCGCAGCGACACGGTGGCGGTCGTGGCCCGCAACGCCTGCGCCCGGACCTGCGCGGACCTCGGCCTGCGCACGCACCCCCTGGACCTGGACCTGCCGGTGGCACCGATCGTGCTGGCGTGGCCGAGCCGCTACGACTCCGACCCGGCGCACTCGTGGCTGCGCGACCACTGCCGCGCCGCGCTGGCCTGACCGTCCCGCCTCCCGGATCTGTCGCGTCCCGATGAACGTGCGGGTTCGCGAGGCGGATCGTGGTTGGGTGCCGTCACGTTCCCCTGAGGTAGCTGCTGACGGAGCACCGACCAGCCGTGGCACCGCGCTGGCTCACCGCGCCAGTGGCACCAGTAGCTGCCCCCGCGGTCCGTTCCGGGTGGCGTCGAGCATGGCGGCGGCGATGGTCGCCCTGCTCACGCCGGCGGGGAAGAGCCGGCGCGGCACCTCAGCGAGCGGGACGCTCCGCCGGGTCGGGCTGACGGGTCCGGCCGTCATGGGGCCGGCGTGGTACACGGTGCCGCCGGCACGCAGGACCGCGGTGTCCGCCGCGACCTTGTCCGCCAGCTCACGCCGGAGGAACACGCCGAGCAGGGTGCGGGTGAGCACCCCGGCGACGGCGGCGGACGCACCCGTGCCGAACGCCCCGACGGACACGATCCGCTCGGGCGCGGCGGCGACGATCGCGGCGGTGCCGGCAGCGAGCACGCCGGGTCGCTCGCCCTTGGCGATCCCCAGCGCGCACAGGACGGTCTCGGCGCCGGCGAGGGCCTTCGCGATCGCGTCCGGATCGAGCACGTCGGCGGCCACCCTGGTGAGCCCCGGCGCGTCGGGCACCTTCTCCGGCCGCCGGCAGACCGCGACGACGTCGTGCCCCGCGGCGAGTGCCTGCCGGGTGATCTCGAGCCCGAGCGCGCCGGAGGCCCCGAGCACCGTGAGCGTCACGCCGGCACCCCCGCGAGCACGCCCAGCGCGGCCGAGTGCAGCCCGGGCGCCGCGACGAGGACGTCCGGGCTGGTCGGCCGCCACGGCCGGCCAGCGAGGTCGCTGACGACCCCACCCGCCTCGCGGACGAGCAGCGTGCCGGCGGCGGTGCCGGGCAGGTCCGGCTCGTACTGCCAGAACACGTCGTACTGCCCGGCGGCGACGCCCAGCAGGGGAAAGGTGGTCGGGATGGTGTTGCGCACCAGCAGGGCCGCGTCGGACATGGCCGCGACCGCGCGCCCGAAGCGTGCGTGCACCTCGCGGCCGTTCCCGGCCTGGCTGGCGGTGGCGATCGCCGCGTCGAGGCTGGTCTTCGCCGACACCCGCAGGCGGGTCCCGTTGCGGAACGCCCCGCCGCCCTCGACCGCGGTGTAGGTCAGGTCGCCGAGTGGTTGGCGCACCACGGCGAGCCGCGGGACCCCATCCGCGACGAGCACGACGGTGACGCCCCACTCCGGCAACCCGTGGACGTGGTTGACCCCGCCCTCGGCCCCGTCGACGATCCACCACTCCCCGGCCGGCACGTCGCGTCCGTCGACGTCGTCGTCGAACCAGCGGGCCCCCGGCCGCACCCCGTCGAGCGCCTTGCGCCGCACCAGTTTCCCGCCCGCCACGGCGAAGGCGAGCACATGACCCTCGGCCTGCTGACGCAGAAGTCCCTGTCACTGTTCAGCGCGGTGGGCGGCTGGCGCACGGTCGCCGAGGGTGTGGCGTCCCGTGCGCTCTTCCTCGTCGCTTTCCTGCAGACCGGCCAGGTGCCGGCGGCGGCGCTGACCGCGGTCGGCGGCGTGTTCGTGTTCGCCGTGGTGCGGCTGTGCACCGCCCGCAAGGTCTGGCAGCCGCTGGTCGGGTTGCTCGTGGTCGGGCTGTCCGCACTGCTGGCCGGCAGCACCGGCCACGCGGCCGACTTCTACCTCACCGCCGTCCTCCTGCAGACAGGCGGCGCCGCACTGTTCCTGGCCTCCATCCTGGTCCGCTGTCCGGTCATCGGCCTGGTACTGGCCCACAACACGCGGCGAACGCCTTACCTGGCGCCGAGACCCCGCGCGACGCAGGGTCTACTACGCGTGCACGGCGGTGTTCCTGACAAAGTTCGCCACCGCGGTACTGGTGCCGCTGTACAGAGCCGGAATGGTGGTCCCACTCGGCATAGCGGCCACCCTCCTCGGCGGCGCACCCGCCGCGGGTGTCTGCGTCTACGTGTGCTGGCGAATCCTGCGGGAAAATTCCACCCTGGCCGGCGAGCTGGGCCAGTCACAGTTCCCGGACACACGCCGCGGTGCGTGACCGCGCGGAACATTCTGCCCAGTTTTCCATAATTGTGCGGGCTACCACCGCTGGATATCATGCGCTGCCAACTGGTAGCTCCGCGGTGTTGGAAGGACTGGCCGGTGAGCCTGCTGTTCATCAACTACCGCGTGAAAGAGCAGCCGTTGATGGCGAAATACCTGTACAACCGGCTCGCGCGGCGATTCGGGCGGGCGCTCGTCTATCGTGACGACGACGATCTGCGCGGCGGAGAGCAGTATCCGCAGAGCATCTGGAGCGCGCTGGGAAAAGCCGAGGTTCTCCTGGTGGTGATCGGGCCGAGCTGGCTCGAGCTGCGGGAGAACGGGGTCAGGCTCATCGACCGGCCGCGCGACTGGGTGCGGCGCGAGATCGAGCGGGCGATCGAGCTGCGTATTCAGATCATTCCCGTGGTGCTCGACGGAGCGGCGCCGCCGCGGGTGGAGCAGGTTCCGCCGAGTATCCGGCTCCTCGCCACCGCACAGGCGATGCCGATGCGGGCCGGTGAGTTCGAGAAGGACGTGGCGAACCTCGTCAAGCGAATCGCGGAGCTGCGGACGCGGTCGGGCCCGACCATCGGTCAGGTCGCGGCGCGCCACCGGTTCACCCTCGCCTCTGTGGTCGCCGTGCCCGTGCTGGTCGTCGTCGGTGTCACCCTTGCCCTGTGGCGAGGCGACGGGCCGTGGGCGGACCCGCCCGCGAACGGCGGCGGTGGTGTCCTCTGGCACGGCGACATCGCGCCGCAGAACGGCGGAGTGGACCTCGACCAGCTGCCGCCGGGCCGGGGCGACGGGGCGGACGTGGTCATCGACCTGCTGTCACAGGTGGATCCCGGCCCGCATGGCAAGATCGCGATCTCGGACGGCGCGCGGGCGCCTGGCAAGGCCGAGTGCGTGTCGTTGCTGGACGGGGTCGCCGAGGGTGTGCCCGCCTTCGAGCCGGCAGCCGGCGACATGCTGTGCGTCGAGACCGACAAGGGCAGGTTCGCTGTCGCGGAGTACCGGACACCTGACCGGAACGGCGTCTTCCGCCTGCCCGCGACCGTCTGGAGCTGATCGCTTCCTCACCACGAACCGACCTTCGACAGATGTTCGCGGGCGATGCGCCGGGCCCGTCGCAGGCGATAGTTCACCACGTTCGTCGACATCTCGGTGAGAGCGGCTATCCGGTCCTGCGAGTAGCCGTCCGAAACGAGCTGGAGCAGCCGCAGTTCCTTCTCGCCGAGGCCGGCGCAGCTGTTCAACGCCGACGCCGCGTAGATGCGTTCCACCACGCGGTCACCGTGGTCGGGCTGATCTCCCGCGACCAGCACCACGTTGCGGCACGCACGCGCCTGGTACAGCTCCCGCCGGCGCAGCGCCGCACAGCGCCGCCACAGCACCGTGTCGAGCAACGACTCGAATCCCTCGCGGAACAGGAACGGCAGTTTGACCACTGCTACGAACACGTCGTGGACGACGTCGTCGGCCTGCTCGGCCATGCCGAGACGCGTCGCCGACCGTAACAGCCTGTCCCGTCTCAGGACGCACAGCTGCCAAGCCTGTTGAACGCTCATACCCGACGCTTCTGCCCCCACACTCCTCAACCCCGGCCTGCCGATGAAACTTCTCCTGGAGGCCGCGGCGGAGCTGATGGCGGAGATACCGGACCGCACGGATATCGATATCTCCACCGCGCATCAGCACCCGGCCGTCAGACCGGGTCCTGGCTGTGAACTCACGCCGGTCTCCCATCCCCGACGAGCGAAAGCATGCACGTGTCGTCGCGCCAAAGCCAGGGTTGAATTTCGGCAGTGTGGTTGTTTCCACTCTTTGCGGTGAAGGCAAGGCGCTCCGCGGCGGGTTGGTTCCGCGGCTTCGGTGTGTCCAATCACCCGAACGGGTGCCTTCGCCGCGGCGCCGATCGCCGTGCCCGCCAGGCCGCCACCTTCCGCCTCCGCCTGCCCGCGCGCTATAGAGTGCGGCGCGCAACCACTCCGGGGGGACTGGATGACCGACATCGCGCTACCCGCGCATCTCCAGCTGCTGCTCACCGACGAGCCGGTGCTCGACCTCTACGCCTACGGCCCGTGGCGGGTGCCCGACGGCCTGTACGAACAGGTGTGGGCGCGGGCGGTGCGGCTCAACGGCGACCCACGCGCCCGGCGACTGACGTTCGAACGGCCCGACTACCTCGGCGAGCAGACCACCGCGGTCGGCGCCGAGCTGGTCGCCCTCGTCGACTACCTGCCCGGGGTCGGCGCGGTGCGGTCCGGCACCCGCGCCGATCTCGAGTGGGAGCTGCTCGCCGGGTTCGCCGGCGAACCGCGGGAGCCCGAACGGGCGCCGCTGCCGTGGCGCTCCAGCGCGACGGACTACCGGCCACCGGGCACCGTCCTGGTCGCCGCGGCCGGTGACGACCCGCGGCAGCGCCGGCTCGCCTTCGAGCTGTACCGCGACTGCCTCGACGTCTTCGCCGGCATCGCGCCGCTGGAGCCCCGGCGGCAGGCCATGATCTCCTTGTACGACAGGGTGATGAGCGATCCGGAGCGGGTGCTGACCGCACCCGTGGCCGAGCTGGCCGGCCTCTGGGCGAGCGCGGCCGACGACGAGGTGCTCGCCGCCCTGCCCGAGCTGGCCGGGCCGGTCGCGCACCTGGAGTGGGCGGTCACCGGGTTCCTCGCCGCGCAGCAGCACCTGTCCACCCACATCGCGGGCGACAGTCCCGGGGTGGCGCTGGCCGGGCTGCTGCTGCACGCCTCGCTCACGCAGGCGCCGGCCGCCCTGGCGGTGTTCGACGGCACCGAGCTGTACGACGTGGTCCAGAAGGTCATGGGTGAGGCGGCCGGCGAGCTCGACCCGCTCACCTGGCGCAGCGAGGTCCGCCGGTGGCTGGCGCACTGCCTGCTCGCCGGCGGGGCGGACGCCTGCCGGGCGTGGCTCGACATGGCCGTGCGGGTCACCGCCGCGGCGCAGGGGCTGCCGGGGAACCCGAGGTTCACCACCGGCTGCGGCGTGCCGGCGACCCCGTTCCAGGAGGACCTCCGGCAGTTCTTCCGGCGCACCAGGGTGCCGAACCCGCTGGCTTCCCGGCTCACCGGTCCGGTCGCGCGGCCGACGCACCGGCTCGTCGGGCAGCCCGACCTCACGGCCACGGTGCGTGCCGCGGTCGCGGACGCGGCCGAACTGCGTGGCGCTCGGCTGCTGGTGTGCGGACCGGAGGGCACCGGCCGGCGCACCGCCGCCACGCTGCTCGGCCAGGAGCTGTCCGGCGGGCGCGTGGTGTGGCTGCATGGCGAGCTGTTCGCGGACCTGGACACCACCGGCGCCGTGCAGAGGGTGGAGTCCGCGATGAGCGCGCCGCTGCTGGTGGTCGACGGCCTGGACCGGGTGCTGGGCTACCGGTGCGGCGGCACGGTCGCCGAGGAGCTGCGCCGGCACCTGGGGCGCCGGCCCGGGATGCACGTGGTCCTCGTGTGCGGGCCGGGGGGTGACCGGCGCGTCTTCGACGCGAACCCCGCGCTGCACCAACTGTTCCGGGTCGCGCACACGCGGGACTTCGCCGAGCGGGACTGGGGCGAGCTGTTCGCCCGCGCGGTGGTCGAGCGCAAGGCCGCCGTCGCACCCGAGGTCGCCGCGACCGCCGGCGTGCTGCTGTCCCGCACCCCGGGGGTCGGGAACCTGCGTGGCGCCCGGCTCGCCGTGCGCCTGGCCGACCAGTGCGTCGCCACGGCACGGAAGCGGCCGGGGTCGGGGTCGGGGTCAGCGTGACGGCGGCCGACCTGCCGGTGCGCCTCGCGGTCGGCGGTGAGGCGTCGGCGGACCCGCGGGCCGAGCTGGACGCGTGCGTCGGCCTCGACACCGTGAAGACCGAGCTGGGACTGCTCGTCGCCGAGGAGCGGGCGGCGAAGCTGCGGCGGGCGGCCGGCCTCGCGGTCGCGGCCCCGCGCCGGCACGTCGTGTTCACCGGCGCGTCCGGCACCGGGAAGACCACGGTGGCGCGGATCCTGGGCCGCCTGCTGGCCGCGGCGGACGCGCTGCCCGCCGGACACCTGGTCACGGTCGACGCGGCCGATCTCGTCGCCGGGCAGTCCGGCGACGTGAGCAAGGCCGTGCACCGCGTGGTGGAGCGCGCCTTCGGCGGTGTGCTGTGCGTCGAGGACGCGCAGGCCCTGCTGACGAACAGCTCGGACGACTGGCGGCCGCGGGAGGCGACGAGCGCGTTGCTCGCGGCACTGCAGGCGCACTCCGCCGAGCTGGTGGTCGTGCTGACCGGCACCGACGCCGGGGTCAACGGCCTGCTGCGGTCCGAACCCGACCTCGCCGCGCACTTCGGGAAGGTGCTGCGCTTCCCGAACCTGGCCGCCGAGGAGTTCGTCCGGGTCTTCGAGGTGAAGGCCGCGGCCGCCGGGTTCGTGCCGCACGACGGCGTGGTCGAGCGGGTGCGGCGGCTGCTCGCGGCCGCACCGCGCGCCGCGGCCGAGACCGGCAGGGCGGCGGTGACGTTGCTCGAGCGCGCGATCGCGGCGCAGGCGCGGCGGGTGCTCGCGGACGGGATCGTGGACGAGCATGAGTCCTGGCACGAGCTCCTGCCCGAGGACGTGCCGGAAACCCTGGTGCCCGCGGCGCGGGTCGAGCTGCCGAGCGACCCGCTGGGGGAGATCGACGGGCTGGTCGGGCTGGCCGGGGTCAAGCGGGAGGTCCGGCTGCTGGTCGCCGAGGCCAGGGCGGAGCGGCTGCGCCGGGACGCCGGCATCCCGCTGTCGACACCGACCCGGCACCTGGTGTTCACCGGCAACCCGGGCACCGCGAAGACCACCGTGGCCAGGCTCGTCGCGGCGGCCTACGCCAAGCTCGGGCTGCTGTCCGTCGGCCATCTCGTCGAGGTCACCAGCGCCGACCTCGTCGGGGAGTACCTCGGGCAGACCGCGCCCAAGGTGCGTGCCGTGCTGACCAGGGCGCTGGGCGGGGTGCTGTTCATCGACGAGGCGTACGCGCTGACCCCGGCCACGCACTGGGACGACTACAACCGGGAGGCGCTGGCGGAGCTGTTGCGCGGCATGGAGGAGTTCCGCGACGACCTGGTGGTCATCGCCGCCGGCTACACCCGCGAGATGGAGCGGTTCCTGCGCGCCAACCCCGGGCTCGCCTCACGCTTCCCGACCACGCTCGAGTTCCCGGACTACAGCGACGACGAGCTGCTCGCCATCCTCGACCGGTTGGCCACCGCCGCCGGCTTCCGGCTGGCGCCGGGGGTCACCGACCGGGTGCGCGACCTGCTGGGCGCCGCTCCGCGTGACAGCTCATTCGGCAACGGCCGCTTCGTCCGCAACCTGCTCGACCGGACCATCGCCCGCCAGGCCGAACGCGTCACCACGACCGACGTGCCCGGCGACATCCGCCTGCTGCGTCTGGCGGACCTGCCGCCCGTCGTGCCCGACCACCCCGCGGACCTGTCCACGGGCCAGTACCTCTG
>NZ_JBJMIE010000433.1:0-4000 GCF_045807065.1 Actinophytocola sp.
CCGATGCTGGCCGAGTTCCGTGCCGTGGCGGAGAGCGTCTCCTACGCGGCGCCGGCCATCCCGGTCGTCTCCACGGTGACCGGTGCTGGCGCCGAGTGGACCGATCCTGGGTACTGGGTCGGTCAGGTGCGGTCGGCGGTCCGGTTCGCCGACGCTGTCACCGGTCTGGTCGAGCAGGGTGTCACCACCTTTGTCGAGTTGGGTCCCGACGGTGTGCTGAGCGCCATGGGTCAGTCGGTCGCGGACGGCGAGTTCGTGGCCGCTCTGCGCAAGGACCGCGACGAGGTCCGGACCCTGGTCACGGCCGTGAGCACCGCGTGGGTGCGGGGCGCTGACGTCGACTGGAAGACCCTGCTCGGCGGCGGCGCACTGGTCGAGCTGCCCACGTACGCCTTCCAGCACGAGTCGTACTGGCTCCGGTCCGTCACCACCGGCGACGTCCAGGCCGCCGGCCTCGACCCCGCCGGACACCCGCTGCTCGGCGCCGCCCTCCCCCTCGCCGGCGGCGACGGACTCGTCCTCACCGGCCGCCTCTCCACCCGGACCCACCCGTGGCTGGCCGACCACGCCGTCATGGGCACCGTCCTCGTTCCCGGCACGGCACTCGTCGAGCTGGCCATCCAGGCCGCCGACCGCGTCGGGTGCGACCTCGTCGAGGAACTGACCCTCCAGGCACCACTCGTGCTGCCGGACGGCGAGGCGGTCACCACCCAGGTCACCGTCGGCGCCGACCACACCATCGCCATCCACTCCCGCCGCGACGGCGGCGACTGGACCCAGCACGCCACCGGCACCCTCGCCACCGGAACACCGCAGTCCACACCGGACTGGACGGTGTGGCCGCCCGCCGGCGCGGCCGGCGTGCCCATCACCGACGTCTACGACCGGGCCGCCGAACTCGGACTCCAGTACGGCCCCGCCTTCCAGGGCCTGCAGACGGTCTGGCGACGCGGGGACGAGGTGTTCGCCGAGGTCGCCCTCGCCGAGGAGCAGCACGGCGACGCCGCGAAGTTCGGCCTGCACCCGGCCCTGCTGGACGCCGCGCTCCACGCGCTGTTCGCCGGCACGACCGAGGAGCAGGCCCGCCTCCCGTTCGGCTGGCGCGGCGTCCGCCTCATGGCCGGCGGCGCGACCAGCCTCCGCCTGCGCATCGCGCCGGCCGGCGACGGCGCCATCACCCTCGACGCCGCCGACGGCACCGGCCAGCCGGTCGCCTCCGTCGGCGCACTGTCGCTGCTGCCGGTCACCCCCGAACAGATCAGGGCCGCCGCCGGCACCACCCGGTCCCGCTACGGGGTCGACTGGACCCCCACCGAACTGTCCACGGCGGCCGACGTGACCGTCACGAGCCAGGCGGTGCACACCGCCCACGAGGCCCTCACCGCGATCCAGGACTGGCTCGCCCAGGATCCACCCGAGAACGCGCGGCTCGCGCTCGTCACCACCGGCGCCGTCGGCGTCACCCCCGAGGAGCGCGTCCCGAACCTCGACGCCGCCGCCGTCTGGGGCCTCGTCCGCTCCGCGCAGGCCGAGCACCCGGACCGGTTCGTGCTCCTCAACGGCCCCGCGGATCTCGCGGCCACCGTTGCCGCGTCGGGCGAGACGCAGGTCGCCGTCCGCGACGGCCAGGCCTACGTGCCGCGCCTGGTGCGCGCTCAGGACTCCGCCGAGCGGCCGGCACCGGACCCCGACGGCACCGTCCTGATCACCGGCGGCACCGGCGGCCTCGGCGCGCTGCTGGCCCGGCACCTGGTCATCGAGCACGACGTCCGCCACCTGCTGCTGGTCAGCAGGCGCGGCTCGAAGGCCGCCGGCGCGCGGCGGCTCGTCGCCGAGCTGACCGAGCTGGGTGCCGACGCGCGGGTCGCGGCGTGCGACGTCACCGACCGCGAGTCCCTCGCCACGGTGCTGAAGTCCCTCGACCGCCCGCTGACCGGTGTCGTGCACGCCGCCGGTGTCCTCGACGACGGCGTCGTCACCGCGCTCACCCCGGACCGCCTCGACACCGTCCTGGCACCCAAGCTCGTGGCCGCCCGCACCCTCCACGAACTGGCCGGCGACATCCCGCTGTTCGTGGTGTTCTCCTCGGCCGCGGGCGTGCTCGGCACCCCGGGCCAGGCGAACTACGCGGCCGCCAACGCCGCCCTCGACGCGCTCGCCCACGACCGCCGAGCGGCCGGGCAGCACGCCGTGTCGATGGCCTGGGGCCTCTGGGACGCCGCCAGCGACATGACCGGCGAGCTGAGCGACGCCGACCGCGCCCGCCTGCGCCGTGACGGCTTCGGCGCACTGTCCACGGCAGACGGCCTGGCGCTGTTCGACGCGGCCGTCGCCGGCGAGCGCGCCCTGTCCGTGCTGATAGACCTCGACCCCACCGCCGTGGCGAAGGCGACCGACGCGGTCCCACCCATCCTCCGGGCGCTGGTCCGCGCCCCCGCCCGCCGCGTCAGCGGCAGCGGCGGTCCGGCCGGCGAGCTGGCCCACCGGATCGCCGGGCTCGCCGAGCCCGAGCAGCGCCAGCTCCTCCTCGACGCCGTCCGCACCCACATCGCCGCCGTCGTCGCCCACGGCTCGCCGGAGTCGATCGCGCCGACCCAGCCGTTCAAGGACCTCGGCTTCGACTCGCTCACCTCGGTGGAGCTGCGCAACCGGCTGAACGCCGCGACCGGCCTGCGGCTGCCGGCCACGCTCGTGTTCGACTACCCGAACCCGGAGAAGCTGGTCGACCACCTGCTGTCCGCGCTGGCCGGCACCGCGACCACCCCGGTCGTGGTCGCCGCCCGCACCGGCGAGCGGGACGAGCCGATCGCCATCGTCGGCATGGGCTGCCGCCTGCCCGGCGGGGTGTCCACCCCGGACGAGCTGTGGGAGCTGGTCATGGGTGCCCGGTCCGGCATCTCCGACTTCCCGACCGACCGCGGCTGGGACCTGGACCGGCTCTACGACCCCGACCCCGAGGCCTCCGGCACCAGCTACGTCCGCAGGGGTGGGTTCCTGCACGGGGCCGCCGAGTTCGACGCCGAGTTCTTCGGGATCAGCCCGCGTGAGGCGCTGGCGATGGACCCGCAGCAGCGGCTCCTCCTCGAAACCGCCTGGGAGGCGCTGGAACGAGCCGGCATCGACCCGCTGTCGTTGCGCGGCAGCAGGACCGGGGTGTTCGCCGGCATGATGGCCCAGGACTACGGCCGCGGCGTCGACGCGGGACAGGCAGGCGTGGAAGGGTTCCTGGTCACCGGCATCGCCGGCAGCGTCCTGTGCGGACGGCTGTCGTACGTGCTCGGCCTGGAGGGCCCGTCGGTCACCATCGACACGGCGTGCTCCTCGTCCCTCGTCGCACTGCACATGGCCGTGCAGGCGCTGCGGGCCGACGAGTGCGACCTCGCCCTCGCCGGTGGTGTCACGGTGATGACCGGTCCGGAGACGTTCGTCGAGTTCTCCCGGCAGCGCGGCCTCGCGGTCGACGGCCAGTGCAAGTCGTTCGCGGCCGGCGCCGATGGTACGGCCTGGGGCGAGGGCTCCGGCGTGCTCGCGGTCGAGCGGCTGTCCGACGCGCGGCGCAACGGCCACCCGGTCCTCGCCGTCGTGCGGGGTTCCGCGGTGAACCAGGACGGCGCGTCCAACGGGCTCACCGCGCCGAACGGGCCGTCGCAGCAGCGGGTCATCGGCGCCGCGCTGGCCGCCGCCGGCCTGACCGTGTCCGACGTGGACGCCGTCGAGGCGCACGGCACCGGCACCCCGCTCGGCGACCCGATCGAGGCGCAGGCCCTGTTGGCCACCTACGGCCGCGACCGCGAGACACCGCTGTGGCTCGGTTCGGTCAAGTCGAACCTGGGGCACACCCAGGCGGCGGCCGGCGCGGCCGGCGTGATCAAGATGGTGCTGGCGCTGCAGCACGGGCAACTCCCGCCCACCCGCAACGTCGACGCGCCGTCCCCGAAGATCGACTGGACCGCGGGCGACGTCCGGCTGCTGACCGAACCCGTCGAGTGGCCGGCGAACG
>NZ_JBJMIE010000434.1:0-7650 GCF_045807065.1 Actinophytocola sp.
AGCGGCTGCACGCCCGTCTTGGGCCGCTCGCCGGGCCCGTCGCGCGGGTCCGGTTCCCCCTCGACGTCACTCCCCCGCCTCTGCGGGCGAGTGGCGCCGTGCCGTTCGGGGCGGCGGCCGGGCTGGTGCACCCGACCACCGGGTTCAGCCTCGCCGACACGTTCCGGCTGGCCCCCGCGGTGGCGTCAGCCGTTCGGGGCGGTCATCGCGCCGTGCGGCGTGTCCTGTGGCCGGTGCGGGCGCGGGTCGTGTATCGGTTGCGCCGCCGTGGGCTGTCGACCCTGCTCAGCCTGACCGCCGCCGAGCACGAGGAGTTCTTCGACCTGTTCTTCGCACTCCCCGACCGACTGTGGCGGGCCTACCTGTCCGGGCGCGCCGACCTCGCGGGCACGACCGCCGCGATGGCCGCGCTGTTCGCCCACGCCCCCGCACACCTCCGCAGAAAGATGATCAACCCATGACCCTCGAGAAGCTCCTCGCCAAGATCCGGCAGGTCTTCCCCGGCGCCGATCCCACCGAGATCAGGCGCCAGCTCGACGAGTACACCGGACCCGACCGGCTCCGCGTCCAGCTCGCCATCGTCAAGCTCTCGGAGGAGGACCGGCGCGACTCCCCCGCGCACTACGTCGGCGCCGCCCGCCACGACCACCGCGACGTCCTCGCCTGGGCCGAGTTCCCCCAGCAGCTGCGACCCGACTGGTTCACCCTCTCGGTGACCGAACGGGCGAAGGTCACGAAGGCGGATCGGCAGCAGTACGCGCGCTGGCTCGCGCGGTGAGCTCGGAGCCCCGAGTCGGACCGGTCGACGTGTTGCGGGGCCGCGTCGTGGGCGCGCCCGCCTAGAATGACTGCATATGGAGCGGTTCACGCCAGGCCAGGTGGTTGAGAAGACCGGATTCAGCCTCGACACGCTGCGGTACTACGAGCGGATCGGGCTGCTCGACGACATCGCCCGGAACTCGGGTGGGCAGCGGGTGTTCACCGAGGACGACGTGGCGTGGCTGCGGATCCTGCGCTGCCTGCGCGACACGGGCATGCCGATCCAGCGGATGGTGCGCTACGCGGAGCTGGCCCGCGGCGGTGAGGAGACCGTGGCCGAGCGGCTGGAACTGCTGCGCGAGCACGACCGCGACATCGACGACAAGATCGCCCACCTCCGGGTGGAGCAGGACCACATCCGCTCGAAGATCGCCTACTACCAGGGGAAGACGGCCCAGCAACGGGAAAGCCACGTCAGTCCGGCCTGATGAGCGACGACGACCGCACGCCGTCGGTGGACGGCCCGACCGCGATGAGCCCGACGAGCGGCCACCTGCGCGGGGGGCAGCCCGACGAGCCGACCACGCCGAACGGCGCCGAGGACCGGGCTGACGAGCTCGCCGTTCCGGAGCCCTCCTCCACACCCGTGGACGGGCCGACCGCCCAGCTCCCGATCGACGAACCCACCGCCGTCGAGCCGGCTGTTCCCGTCAGGCCGGGCGAAGAGACCGCCGGGCAGGGGTTCTGGGCCGAGGCGCAGGGCGGATCCGCCGATGACGAGCCCACTCTCGCCGTCGTCAGCGACGATCCGACCACCACCGGGCCGACGGTCGGGGGCTGGCCGCTGGACCAGTTCGAACCGCCGCCGCCCGGGGAGTTGATCTGGGCACCCGAGGCGCCGCCGGTCGCGGCCGCGGCCACCGGGCGCGGACCCGCCTACTACGTCGCCCTGGGTGCCGTCGTCGTGCTCGTCGTCGGGTTGGTGGCTCTCGCGGCGGTCGTCACCGTGGCGCGGCCGCGGCAGGAGGTTGCCGGGAGCGCGTCCGCCGCGGTGCCCGCCATCACCGGTTCCAGCCAGGCCCCGCCGCCGACCACCTCAGCACCGGCGCCGACCAGCCAGGCCGGTCCGTTCGCCGAGTTGGCCGCGCACCCCCTGTCCAGCGCCACCACCCGCATGCCCGACACCACGTGCGCGCTGCCCCGCTTCGACCCCGCGGACGACAGGCAGGCCGCGTTCTACCAGGCGGCGAAGGTGTGCGCCGACGACGCCTGGCGGCCCGTGCTCCAGGCGGCCAACCTCGACGCCGAGGTCCAGGTCGTCACGCTGACCGCGCCGGTCCAGACCCAGACGTGCGGTGAGCTGACGCCCACGAGCCCGGCCACCGAGTGCGACGGGACCGTCTACCTGAGCCCTGCCTACCTCCGCGACACCGAGCAGAACGGTCGCTATCCCGGGCGTTACCTCGGAGTGTTCCTCCGGGAGTACGCGCGGGCGCTGCAGTACGCGACCGGACTGGACGACCTCGTCGGCAAGGTGAGCACCGGCTCGGCGGCCGACCTGGACACGCGCGTCGACCAGCAGGCGACCTGCCTCGCGGGCGTGGTGAGCGGCTCGATGTCCGGACGCGGCGCCATCGACGGCAACATCACCAACGAGATCCACACCAGACTGTCCACAGTAGACGCACCAGCGGACGCGCAGTCCTGGCTGGACAAGGGATTCCAGCAGCGCACGCCCGCCGCCTGCAACTCCTGGGGCTAGATGGTGAAGCCCAGCGCCCGCAGCTGCTCGCGACCGTCCTCGGTGATCTTCTCCGGGCCCCACGGCGGCATCCAGACCCAGTTGATCCGGAAGTCGTTCACCAACCCGCCGCCCGGACCGGCCGTGAGCGCCGCGCGGGTCTGGTCCTCGATCACGTCGGTGAGGGGGCAGGCCGCCGACGTCAACGTCATGTCCAGGGTCGCGCTGTTGTCGTCCTCGACGCGGATGTCGTAGACCAGCCCGAGGTCGACCACGTTGATGCCCAGCTCGGGGTCGACCACGTCGCGCATGGCCTCCTCGACGTCCTCGATCGCGGCCACGTCCGCCTTCGGCGCGGGCGGCTCGGGCAACGAGTCCACCCCGCGGCCCACTTCTGCGTCAGTCATCGGTCTCTCCCCTCGCTCAGCTGGTGGCACAGCTCGATTGCCAGCCTCGTCGCGACTCGCTGGTGGTCAGGAGCGGAGCTCATCGCGCGGCCCTGACCACCGCGTCCTTGAACGCCATCCAGCCAAGCAAAGCACACTTCACCCGGGCCGGATATTTGGCCACGCCGGCAAAGGCGACGCCGTCCTCCAGCACGTCCTCGTCCGGTTGCACCTGGCCGCGACCCTGCACCATCTCGACGAAGGCGTCCATCGTGGACAGTGCCTCGCCGACCGAGCGGCCCGTGACCAGGTCGGTCAGGACCGACGTGGAGGCCTGGCTGATCGAGCAGCCCTGGCCCTCGTACGAGACGTCGGTGACCTTGTCGTCCGCCACCGCCACCCGCAGGGTCACCTCGTCGCCGCAGGTCGGGTTGACCTGGAACGACTCGGCGTCGAACGGCTCGCGCAGGCCGCGGCCGTGCGGGTTCTTGTAGTGGTCCAGGATGATCTCCTGGTACATGGACTCGAGGTTCATCCGAAGACCTTCTTCACCTGTGCCAGACCCGCCACGAGCGCGTCCGCTTCGGCGGTCGTGTTGTACAGGTAGAAAGACGCACGGGTGGTCGCCGGAATTCCGTAGTGCAGCACGGCCGGCCGGGCGCAGTGGTGGCCCACCCGCACCGCGATGCCCTGCTCGTCCAGGATCTGGCCGACATCGTGTGGGTGAACGCCATCGAGGGTGAAGGAGATCTCGGCGACCCGGCCCTCGGCAGTGGAAGGCCCGATGATCCGTAGGCCCTCCACCGAGGACAGCGCGTCGAGGGCGTACGCCGTCAGTTCGTGCTCGTGCGCCGCGATGGCCGGCATCCCGATCGCCGTCAGGTAGTCGACCGCGGCACCCAGCCCCACGGCCTCCGCGATCGGCGGGGTGCCGGCCTCGAACTTGTGCGGCGGTTGGGCGAAGGTCGACTTCTCCATGGTGACGACCTCGATCATCTCGCCGCCGCCGAGGAACGGCGGCAGCTCCTGGAGGAGCGGCAACCGGGCCCACAGCACCCCGATGCCGGTCGGTGCCAACATCTTGTGGCAGGTGATCGCCACGAAGTCGGCACCCAGCGCGGCCACGTCGAGCGGGAGGTGCGGCGCGGACTGCGACGCGTCCAGCAGCACGAGCGCGCCGACCTGGTGCGCCCGCTCGATGACCGTCTCGACGGGGTTGATCGTGCCGAGCAGGTTCGACACGTGCACCATCGAGACGATCTTCGTCCGCTCGGTGATCACCGAGTCCAGCTCGGACAGGTCGAGGCGGCCCTCGTCGGTGATGGAGAACCACTTCACCGTCGCGCCGGTCCGCTCGGCGAGCAGGTGCCACGGCACGATGTTGCTGTGGTGCTCCATCTCGGTGATGACGATCTCGTCACCCGGGCCGATGCGGTACGCGTGACCGGGGTCGCCGAGCACCCGCGCGACGAGGTTGATGGCCTCCGAGGTGTTCTTGGTGAAGACCACCTCGTCGCGGTTGGGCGCGTTGATGAACCGCGCCATCTTGTCGCGCGCGCCCTCGTACAGCGCGGTGGCTTCCTCGGCCAGCGTGTGGATGCCGCGGTGCACGTTGGCGTTGTGCTTCTCGTAGTACTCGACGATCGCGTCGATGACCTGGCGCGGCTTCTGGGAAGTCGCCGCGTTGTCCAGGTACACCAGGTGCTTGTCGCCGTGCACCAGCCTGGACAGGATCGGGAAGTCCTCGCGGATCGTCCCGACGTCCAGGCCGGAGGTGGTGGTGGTCATGCCGGGAACCTTTCGGGCTCGACTCAGCCGATCGCGGCCGGCTCCTGCTTGCCGGTGAACCGCACGTAACCGTGCTCCTCGAGCTGGCCGGCCAGCTCCGGGCCGCCGGACTCGACGATCCTGCCGCCGGCGAACACGTGCACGAAGTCCGGCGTGATGTGGCGGAGGATGCGGGTGTAGTGGGTGATCAGCATGACGCCGACCTCGCCACCGGCCTTGACGCGGTTGATGCCCTCACTCACCACACGCAGCGCGTCGACGTCCAGGCCCGAGTCGGTCTCGTCCAGGATGGCGATCTTCGGCCGCAGCAGGGCGAGCTGCAGGATCTCGTGGCGCTTCTTCTCCCCGCCGGAGAAGCCCTCGTTGACCGACCGCTCGGCGAACGCCGGGTCGATCTCCAGCTCCGCCATGGCCTCCTTGACCTCCTTGACCCAGTGGCGCAGCTTCGGTGCTTCGCCACGGACCGCGGTGGCGGCGGTGCGCAGGAAGTTCGACATGGACACGCCGGGCACCTCGACCGGGTACTGCATGGCCAGGAACAGGCCGGCCCGCGCGCGTTCGTCCACGGTCATCGACAGCACGTCGTCGCCGTCGAGCAGGACCTCGCCGGAGGTCACCTCGTACTTGGGGTGGCCGGCGATGGCGTAGGACAGGGTGGACTTGCCGGACCCGTTCGGGCCCATGATCGCGTGCGTCTCACCCGCGTTGATGGTCAGGTTGACCCCGGACAGGATCTCCTTGGCGGTCTCGTCGGTGTTGACCGAGACGTGCAGATCCTTGATCTCCAGCGTGGCCATCTCTTGCGCTTTCTCCTCGGTGGTAAGTCAGTTCGTGGTGGTGGTGACGTCGACGTACACGTCGCCGTCGCGGATCTCGACGACGAAGACGTCGACCGGCTCGGTGGCCGGCGGCGACGACGGCGCCCCGGTGCGCAGGTCGAAGCAGGAGCCGTGCAGCCAGCACTCGATGCCCTTGCGGGTCACCTCGCCCTCACTCAGCGCGAGAGTGGCGTGGCTGCACTCGTCCCGCAGCGCGTGCACCTGGTCCCCCTGGCGGACAAGGACAACCGGCTCGTCGTCGATCTCGATGCCGAGCGGCTTGCCGTCGTCCAGATCGGACAGTGCACACGCCCTGATCATGCCGACCCCTCGCCCGCCCGCGCCGCCTTCCACTTGGCAACGAGCGAGTCGCCCATCCTGCTCCCTGGGCCTTTACGAAAGTCCCATTCGTGCACCCGGCGGCCTCCGCAGGCTCCGCTCATGCCCCGACCGCTTCCAGCTCCGCCTCGATCGCCGCTTCCAGCCGCTCCCGGATCTGCGGCACGTCGATCTTCATCAGCAGCTCGTGGAAGAAGCCGCGCACGACCAGCCGGCGCGCCACGCCCTCGGGGATGCCGCGGGCCTGCAGGTAGAACAGCTGCTCGTCGTCGAACCGGCCGGTGGCGCTGGCGTGGCCGGCGCCGGCGATCTCGCCGGTCTCGATCTCCAGGTTCGGCACCGAGTCGGCGCGGGCGCCCTCGGTGAGCACCAGGTTCCGGTTCAGCTCGAAGGTCTCCGTGCCCTCGGCCGCCGCGCGGATCAGCACGTCGCCGATCCACACCGTACGTGCGTCGTCGCCCTGCAGCGCGCCCTTGTAGACCACGTTGGACTTGCAGTTGGGCTTGGCGTGGTCGGCGAACGTGCGCAGCTCGATGTGCTGGCCGGCGTCGGCGAAGTAGAGGCCGTTCAGCTCGGCGTCGCCGCCGGGGCCGTCGTAGACGACCGTCGGGCTGACCCGCACGAGGTCACCGCCGAGCGCGATCAGGTGGTGCCTGAGGGTGGCGTCGCGGCCCAGCCTGGCGTGGTGCGCGGAGACCTGCACGGCGTCGTCGGCCCAGTCGTGCACGCTGACGACCGTCAGCCTGGCGCCGTCGCCGACGATCAGCTCCACGTTGTCGGCGACCGTGCCGCTGCCGCGGTGGTCGACGACCACGACGGCCTCGGCGAACTGCTCGGCGCGGATCTGCAGGTGCCCGTAGGCCACCCGGCCCTCGCCGGGGCCGGTGACGGTCACGGTGGTGACGCCGGCCTTCGTCTCCTTCGGCACGGTGATGACCGTGGCCCGGGTGAAGGAGCTGTAGGCCTGGGCGGCGATCCGGTCGGCGGGCTTGCCACCCTGGCCGAGCCGGGAGTCGTCACGGCCGACGGTCTCGACCCGCACGTCGGGACCGCCGACCTCGACAACAAGCTCTCCGGAGGCGACCGCGCTGCCGTCGTGCAGGCCACGCAGCCGCTTCATCGGCGTGAAGCGCCAGATCTCCTCACGTCCACCTGGAACCTCGAACGCCTCCACATCATACGAGGCGAACTGCTCGGCGCGAGACGCCGCGGGTACCACCGCACCGTGTGAGTGCGGTGTCTGTGCAACGGACGTCATTTAGCCGACGGCCCCTTCCATCTGCAGCTCGATGAGCCGGTTGAGTTCGAGTGCGTACTCCATGGGCAGCTCACGGGCGATCGGCTCGACGAAGCCGCGCACGACCATCGCCATCGCCTCGTCCTCGGTGAGGCCGCGGGACATCAGGTAGAACAGCTGGTCCTCGCTGACCTTCGAGACGGTCGCCTCGTGACCCATGGACACGTTGTCGTTGCGGATGTCCACGTACGGGTAGGTGTCGCTGCGGCTGATCTGGTCGACCAGCAGCGCGTCGCACTTCACCGTGGACTTCGAGTGGTGGGCCCGCTTGGCCACCCTGACCAGACCGCGGTAGGAGGTCCGGCCCCCGCCGCGCGCCACCGACTTCGACACGATGGTCGAGGAGGTGTGCGGCGCGAGGTGCTCCATCTTCGCGCCCGCGTCCTGGTGCTGGCCCTCGCCCGCGAAGGCGATGGACAGGACCTCGCCCTTGGCGTGCTCGCCCATGAGGAACACCGACGGGTACTTCATGGTGACCTTGGAGCCGATGTTGCCGTCGACCCACTCCATGGTCGCGCCCTC
>NZ_JBJMIE010000435.1:0-40557 GCF_045807065.1 Actinophytocola sp.
CGTCATCGGCGGCCTCGACCTCGAGGTTCTCCTCCCGATCCAGCGCGCCGCTCGCCTCCAGGTCGGCTGGCAGGGCGAGGCTGGTGGCGGTGACCAGGGGTTCGACCGGCGCGTCCGCCGTCGGCCTCGGGTCGGTCGACGGCAGCGGTCGGATGCCGCTCCGGTGCGCGAGCCGGATGTCGACCATGCCGCGCAGCGCAGCTGGGCCGCGCAGGTGCGCCCGGCCCAGCCTGGCGGCCTCGGCGAACGCGACGGAGTCCGCACCGGGCCCGATGCCGGTCAGCTCCACCGCCACCGCGGTGCCCGACTCGACCACGTTGATCATCTGCGCCGCGTCGAGGGACACCGTCTCGGGCAGGCGGTCCTCACCGAGGAAGAACCCGGCGAACGCGTGACCCTCGACGATCCAGACGAGGGGGTGCAGCCCGGCGGCTTCGAGGCATGCCGCGTAGGTGACCGACAGGTCGATGCAGTTGCCCAGCCTGTCCCGCAGTACCGCGGCCGTGGTGCGGATCTTCTGCCCGGTGTCCTCGAAGGACGCCGGGCTGGCGACGTAGTCGATCCGCAGCTCACGCAGCGCCTCGTAGATCGCGGCGCCGATCTCGGCCGTCCGTCGCGGACCGGCCTGGTACCCCTGCAGCGACCCGGACCCGGTCTGGCCGCGCAGCAGCGCCGACGCGGCCCGCAGCACCACGTTCACCGAATCGGTGTTCGGCTGCACGAACGCCGCGATCGAGTCGTAGAGCGCGGGGGAGTTCTGCCACTCGTTGTGCGCGAGCACCCGGGACGGCACGGTGAGACGAGCAGGCCTGGTGCCCGAGGCTGTCACCGTCACCTCGTAGGTGACCGGGAAGGCCTCGTCAGCGTGCACGAGGGTGGTGGCGGCCGGGCTGAAGTCGCCGAACTCGTCCCAGCCGATCTCCCCCTGCCCCGGTATGACGGGCACCTGCCGCCTCCACGGCCCGGCCAACGCCCCGTCCGGCCCGAAGAGTTCCATGCGGACGTCGACGTCCCGGAGGTCGTCGTCGCTCGCGTTCCGGACTCGAAGGTGATGGACGACCGGCACGTTGTTGTGCACGAGCGCGTAGAACATGGCCGGCGGATGAAGGAGTTCGATACGCAGTCGCTCGTCGTCGAACTCGGCCAGGCGGAATGCGGAAGTCGTCATCATGCTCTCAACGGTGTGGTATTCGCGGACCAGTGGTTCACCAGCCGAACCGTCGCCGCGGAGCCGCCCGGTGTTAACAACACCAAGTGGACGTCACCCATCAGGTAACGTGACGCGGTCTGCGATCGATGCGAAAAGGGACCAACCACAAGTCCGACACCGGATGGCTGGAGTCGTTCCTTTCCTCGATCCGCCGTCATTGCCCGGGATGACTTCATGACGGAGACAACATCGACGTCGAGCGAGCCGCGGTTGCAGGCGTGGCACCGGTGGAGTGACTGGCCGCTGACGGTCCTCGCCGGACTGTTTCTCGTTCTGTATGCGGTGCAGGTGCTCTATGTCAGCGCGTCTCAAGCAGTACAGGCACGGGTCGAGGCCGTGGTCTGGGTGATTTGGGCGCTGTTCGCGGTGGATTACCTGGCCAGGTTCTTACTGGTCCGGCAAAAGCTCCGTTTCGTTCTGCGTAACCCGTTCGACCTGCTCGTGGTCGTGTTGCCGATACTCCGACCGATGCGTGTTGTCACGGTCATCACGCTGCTCAACCGCCGTTTCGTCCATACGTTGGAGCAACGCGTCGCATTGTTCGCGTGCGGCGCGACCATGCTGATCGGTCTGAGCGCATCACTCGCTGTGCTCGACGCCGAGCGGGACGCACCAGACGCGACGATCACGACGTTCCCTGACGCCGTCTGGTGGGCGCTGACCACGATCACCACCGTGGGTTATGGCGACCGCTACCCAGTCACCCCCGAAGGCAGGCTGGTCGCCGCCGCGCTCATGGTGGGCGGAATCGCGCTACTTGGTGTGGTTACAGGACTCGTCGCGTCATGGTTCGTACGGATGCTCAAAGGCTCCGAGCAAGCTGCGGCGGAGCGAACCGAGGACGTCCTGCGCCAAGAGCTCACGCAGCTACGCCAGGAGATCCGCGCGCTGACCGATCAGAAGAACACCGGCCGAGGAGCACCCGAAACTCTCACAAAAGACGATCGAGACCCGAACTGAGACGGACGACCCTAAACGATCTTCATCGAAGGCCGTTATCGCTGGTCAAACGGGTGCCCCCGACGCGGCTCGTACAGCATCCACACGGGAACGCGACGAGCAGCGGGGGCAGCGGGGGTCCGGGGGTCGCTCCCCAGAAGATACGACGAGCGATCTGGTTCGCGCTTTCTGCGAACAGAGGTCACCCAGAGCGAGTGCCCCCGGCCAGCTCGTACAGCATCCGCACGAAACCGCATCCGTCGTGAGCTGCTGGTTTCCACCACGGTCGAGATTCCACGCCGCCGTCGTGGCCAGGGCGGTGAGGTCAGGTGACCGCGACGACCGAGTCAACCCGGCCGCTACACGCGAAGGTGACGGCTGAGGAGTGGGTGCGCCGGGCCTGCACACTGGTCGTGGCCGGCGTGGCCGCGTATGCCTCCTACCAGCACCAGCGCAGCTACGCACGGGAAGGCGGTTCCGATTCGGTCGGCGCGGTGTTGTGGCCGCTGTCGGTGGACGGCCTGCTGGTGCTGGCCACGGTCGGCGTGCTCACGTCCAGCCAGCAGACCAGCCGCCGGTATCGGATCGCGGTGCGGGTGTCGTTCTGGGCGGGCATCGCTATGTCGCTGACGGCGAACATCTCCGCCGCGCCCGAGTTGACCTTGCAGCCGATCCTGGTGGCTGGCTGGCCGCCGGTCGCCCTGCTGTTGGCTGTTGAGCTGCTGGCCCACAGTCCCCGCACTCGGCAGCACACCGAGACCGAGCTGGCCACGACCGAGACCGGGCGAGCCGCAGTCGAGACGGTGGAGGCTGGCCCTGAGACTGGGACGGCCACTCCGGTGGGGGTTCGAGTCAGTGAGACGGACACCGAGAGCGTCGACGAGAGTGACGGCGAGACCGCGCAAGTGATCACTCTCGCCGGGGTCTCGCCGCACGACGGGGCAGCGGGCGAACCGACCGCCCAAGAGATCATGTGGGCGCACTTCCAACGCGAGCAAGCGCGCGGGCGGACCCCGACCGGCGCCGAGCTGGACCGGGTAGCGGGCACGAACAACTACGGCCGCACGGTGCTGCGGCAGTGGCGCAACGAGGGTCGCATCCCACCCGCCGACCAGGACCAGCGCGTGCGAGGAGGTGTGGGATGACCGCCCAGCTCCCGCCGATCCCGCCCGGTCCGGCCGACACGACCCACCCGCGACGGGCTCTGGCCCGGCTGGCGCTCTCCACTGCCTACCGGGAGGCCGCCGACTTCGCCGCCGGTGGCGTCCCGACCGTCAGCGACGAGTACGGCGACGGCTACGACAATGTCGACCAGGCCGCCCGCCTGGTCTCGATGGCGCAGGATGTACTGGTTCGGGCGGTGATCTACGCCCGCGAGCGTGGTGGCCGGTGGGACGACATCGCCGAGGCCCTGAACGTCGCTGCCGGGCAGGCACGTGACCAATACACGGCCGCGATCGAGCAGTGGGAAGACGCGCTCAACCGGCCATGGGAACGTTCCGGCCGGTTCCTGGCCAGCCGGATGCCGGACGGCACCACCGAACCGGATGAGACGGCTGCCGACCTCGACCAGTGGTGCCTCCAGCATCTGAAGCAGAATCACGGAGCCCGACACAACGCCCACAACGACGGCCTCGAAGACCACATGGTCTCAGCCAACCTGTCCAAGCACACCCCCGTCACTGAGATCGCTAGCTTGACTCGCACCGCCATCTACCTCGCTCGACGCGGCACTGCGACATCGCCAGCCGAACTGGACGCCTATGAGACCCGAAAGAAGATCTTGCTCGCCAGCTTGGCGCAGGAGGTGACGTAGTCACGCAGTAATCAGTGCGCGTCAGTACCTGCTTGGACGCTGGTGCACAAGGACCTCATACGCGACATCGTTGTGCAGCTATCAGAGCCCTAGCACATGGCCTTCGATGTAGATCCGATTCCCTGCCGCACCTCGGCCAGCTGCAGGTGTGTATGTGTATGTCGCAATCCCTCAAGTCGCGCCTGCCCTGAGACACGCTACACAACATGATCCACTGCAGTCGCTCAACAGAGACCGGACACACTATGATCGAACCTATGTTCGCTTGTTCGCTTGTGGCGAGTCGGGGGGCCGAGCTTCGTTGCCGGCCGTCCTCGCGGGCTTGGCGTGTCTTGCTGGCAGCGACGGTGACCTACCGCGTACTTTGTCGATCATGAGCGGCCGGTATAGAGTTGTTGATCTTTTTGCTGGCTGCGGTGGGCTGTCGGTCGGTTTCCGTCAATCGGGCC
This sequence comes from Actinophytocola sp., assembly GCF_045807065.1. Taxonomy (GTDB): domain Bacteria; phylum Actinomycetota; class Actinomycetes; order Mycobacteriales; family Pseudonocardiaceae; genus Actinophytocola. The sequence continues at coordinate 4,415 of NZ_JBJMIE010000435.1, forward strand.
TGTTCATGCCGGTCGGCGCTGTGGAGGCGGACGCGTACGCCGCCGCCACCTACGCCGAGAACTTCGGCGCCGATCACATCACGCAAGGTGACATCGCGGCTTGGGTGGATGGTGACCTGCCCGAGGCAGATGTCGTGGTAGGCGGCCCGCCTTGTCAGGGATTCTCCAATCTCGGTTCAAAGAGGGAAGATGACGACCGGAACCATCTGTGGGAGCACTACGTAACCGCATTGGTCAAGATCCAGCCGAAGGTCTTCCTCCTCGAGAACGTCGACGGATTCCTGCACTCTCGGCAGTTCGCGGCGTTACAACGACTGGTGCGATACGGTCGGCTGAGGTCGTACAAGCTGGACTTTGAGGTCGTTCGTGCCACGGACTTCGGGTCGGCGCAGCTGCGTAAGCGTGCGATCATCATCGGAACCCACAAGGACATCGATCAGATCGAAGTCCCTAGGAAGCGTCGGCCCGCCGAGGAGTGGCGCACGCTGAAGGAGGCCCTTGACGGCGTGCCGACGTCGATCCCTGAGGATCACATCGACCTGCCGGAACGAGACATCGTCGAACGCTACGGGCTGCAGATGGCGGGGCCGTACCGTTCAGACGAATTGCATGTGACCAGGTATTACTCGCAACTGTCGAAGGACCGGTTCGATGAGATCCCGTACGGCGGGAGTCGGATGGACCTCCCGGACCACCTCAAGGCCCCGTGCTGGCGCAAGCACACCACGGGATCGCGAGACGTGATGGGTCGGCTTCGGTGGGAACACCCTTCGGTGACCATCCGCTGCGAGTTCTACAAGCCGGAGAAGGGGCGGTACCTGCATCCGGACGAGGATCGTGCGCTGACGCCCTATGAGGCCGCGCTGATTCAGGGCTTCCCCGACGAGTTTCGTTGGTGGGGGCCAAAGTACGAGATTGCTCGGCAAATCGGCAACGCGGTACCCGTCGAACTGGCTGAGGCTCTTGCGCGGCGCATCGGGGAGGGCCTCACGCGGAGCTGAGGGCCAGCTGCCGCGCTCAGCGGCCTCGGTGCTCCCGGCTAAGGTCATGTGACATGGAGCACGAGTTCTTCGAGGTCTTCGCTGAGCACGCGACACGCCACGGGCTAGAGGTCGCGGTGCGGCGGTTCACCGGACGTGTCCCCGACGAGGAGCTGGCGGAGTACGAGCAGGAGTACCGGTCTCGGATAGAGAATGTCCGGGTCGGGTATCCGCCGAAGATCATCTCAGCTCCCGGGATGGCGCCGTGGTACTCGGGCCCGCTCGATCAAGATCGATACTGGCCGCCGTTTCCCGAGTACCTCAAGAGCAAGGCCGATTGGCCGAATGACCGGGTGGAGCAGTTGGACTCGGCCTCTTCCAAGATCATCGCCTACACGCAGAACCCGTCGCAGTCGACGTTCGTGACCAAGGGATTGATCGTCGGATACGTGCAGTCCGGCAAGACCACCAATTTCACGGCGGTCATCGCTAAGGCCGCCGACGTCGGGTATCGGCTGATCATCGTGCTGTCTGGCATCCACAACGGCTTGCGGCTGCAGACGCAAGCTCGCCTGCAGACCCAGTTGCTGGACCTTCGCGAAGACGCCTGGTTCACACTCACCACTTCGGAGCCCCGCGGAGATTTTCGTGCTCAGCCGGTGAATGCGCAGGCGTTCTTTCAACAGCACGGCAGTGGCACCGTGATCTGCGTCGTGAAGAAGAACCAGTTTGTCCTGCGAAAGCTCCGTAACTGGCTGGCGCCGGCGGCGCGGGCCGGCGCGTTCGCTTCGATTCCTGTCCTGGTTGTGGACGATGAGGCTGATCAAGCGAGTGTCGCCACGCCGAGGATCAATCCATCGATTCGTGATCTGCTGGGTTTGTTCCCGAAGCGGTCCTACATCGGCTATACGGCAACGCCTTTCGCGAATGTCCTGATCGACCCGGCGTCGGACGATCTGTACCCGGAGTCGTTCATCCTGAACCTGCCTAAACCGGAAGGCTATTTCGGAACGGAGAAGATATTCGGTCGTGAGGCGGTCGAGGGTGACGTAGAGGGCGCCGATCTCGACGGCTACGACATGGTTCGACATGTCCCGGATGACACAGTCGACCTACTGAGGCCGCGCGGGCGGGCGGCTGCTGCCGGGTTCACGCCTGAGATCACGACCGAGTTGCGCCAGTCCGTTCTGTACTTCTGGATGGCGACGGCCGCGCGTCAGTACCGGGGTGACGAAGGCCACTCCACAATGCTCATCCATACCAGCATGAAGACTGCGGTACACGAGTCGTACAAGACACCGCTCGAACGCCTCCGGGATGAGGTGTTGGCCCGCCTGGCGCGGAACGACGCCGAGCTTCTGGACGAGCTTCGGTCGCAGTGGGAAGACGAGACCGACCTGGTCAGGGCGGCCTGGTTCAACCTGCGTCACGTGCCGTTCGAAAAACTGAGGTTGCAGCTCGGCCCGATCGTCCGACGCACCCGAGTGATTCTCGACAACTTCCGCAGCCGTGATCGCCTGGACTACTCGGCAGAACCCGTGGTGGCGATCGCAGTCGGTGGCAACACTCTCTCTCGCGGGCTGACACTCGAAGGTCTTGTCGTCAGCTTCTTCGTCCGGGCAGCGACCACTTACGACACTCTGCTCCAGATGGGCCGCTGGTTCGGATTCCGGCCGGGATATGAAGATCTTCCTCGCATCTGGATGACCACGCAGCTCGAATCCTGGTTCCGTCACCTGGCGACTGTGGAACATGAGATCAGGCTCGACATCGAACGCTACGAAGAGCAGAACGTGAGCCCTCGTGAGGTCGGCGTACGTATCCGCACCCACCCGGTCCTGAACGTCACGGCCAAGATGGGAGCTGCGCGCATCGCCTACGCATCCTACGGCGGCCGACGTGTGCAGACGCGCTACTTCCGAGAGAGCGACCCGGACTGGCTGACGCGGAACCTGAACGCCGCAAAGGCCCTCGTGTCGGACACCGTCGCCGACGGTGCCACTCGCGAGGATAGAGGCGCAGGGCGCATCCTGCTCCGCCGCGTCGATGTCCGGCATGTGCTCGCGTTCTTGAGGACCTACGAGGTCCATGAGGACTCGCCCGATCTCGACCCGCGACTGGTCACCGAGTACATCGAGAGGGAGAACGTCAGGTCCCAATCGCTACTGAGCTGGACGGTGGCCGTCATGGGCGGCCCCATCGGAGGATCGGGCGATACCCACACGATCGAATTCGCTCCGGGACTCAAGATCGGCACGATCAACAGGTCCAAGCTGAAGACCACCGGCGATACGAAAGCCGACATCAAGACATTGATGAGCAAGGAAGACCGTGTCGTGGACCTCGACATCGACCCCGCCAGGGCGCGCAGGATGTCGGAAGGTGCACTGGTCGATCTCCGTAACGCTGATCCTCTCTACGGCGATCAGGGCTTGGTGCTTCTCTATCCGATCGACCGGCGATCGCAACCGGACCCGGCCAACCGGGAGACCCGCGTGCCGATGGACGCCGGCGCGCACGCGATCGGGATGGCCCTGGTCTTCCCCGGAAACGCGCAGGACACCGTGTTGAACCAATACGTTCAGGTCGACACCAGCAACAAGGAGATCGACGAGTCTGAGTACGAGGATGTCGACAAGGCGCTCACCGCCGATGACTCTGGCGACGACGAGGGGGACGCCTAACAGATGACAGAATCGCCGCAGGGCGACTGGCAGCGGGAACTACGGCACATCTGGCCCGTCCTTCGGCCGACGCATGGCGAGCCCTACGCGCTATATCCGTTGGATCTTCCACTCGACACCGGTCGTCCCATGCTGGCTATCGACCAGCGCAGTGATCACCATCTGCTGGTACCGATCCGGCCAGATCATGAGGTTAGTGAGGATCTCCGCTCCGCCCACGTCAGGCTGACAAGACGAGAACTCGTTGTCGACGGCCGGCTCAGACGCTATGTCGACGTCGTGTGTCACCGCCCCGACCTGAACGTGCTCTTCGACGACGTACTCGCGGCGATGCTTACCGCCTTGGGCACAACACCTGGCCCGCCAGCGACCGTCTGCGGCCGGGTGCTCGCCGAGTGGCGTGAGTTGCTGCGCGGAGGCGGTCATCCCCTGACCGAAGAGGCCGTTCGAGGACTTCTGGCGGAGCTGTTGACTTTGGAACGGATTCTCGCCGTCGACGATGGGATCCCGGTCCGGTCGACATGGACCGGACCGGACCGGATGCCACACGACTTCCACCTCGGCGGTCACGATGTCGAGGTGAAGGCACTGGGGCCGACCGCTACGGAGATCGAGATCCATGGGCTTGATCAGCTGGATGACCTCGGCCGCGGCCTGCATCTCATGCTCATCCGGTTGAAGCCGCATCCCGATGGGGTGGTGCTCCCGCACGTCGTCGAACGAGTTCGTTCGCGGTGTCGCGACGGCGCGGGTCTGAACGATCAGCTGTCGAAGGCCGGCTACAGCGAATCCGATGCCGACGGTTACCGGGTAACGGCATACCGCCTCGAGCAGATACTCGCATTAGACGTCGACGACTCGTTCCCGCGACTGACCCGTCGATCCCTGACGAACTCGCTGCCGGAGCCGATCACCCAGTTGCGCTACCGGCTCGACCTCGTCGAGCAACTACCGAATGCGCGAATGGGAGAAGCGTTGCGGTCCCTGTTTGAAAGGAGCGCGGTCCGGTGAATGCCCCCACCTGGTGGTCCCAGCCGTTCGCGCCGGAGGGATCGGCCGCTTCGGAGGGCATCAAGAAACAACTCGGTGTACCCCGCATGGACCCACTCGCCGTACTCGTCCGCGAATCGGCGCAGAACAGCTGGGACGCCCGACAGCCCCACAAGAGCGTCAGCTTCGGCATCGAGATCACTCGGCCTGGCCGCGCGATGCTTGACCGCTGGGCGGATCTGCTGCTGCCGGAGCCGTCACACCACGGTGCATTCGGTCTGGCTGAGGTCCTTTCCGATGACGACGCGACGATGTTGACGATCAGCGACCGAGGCACGACGGGGCTCGGCGGACCGCTGCGCGCCGATACAGCGGCAATCGAGACGCCCGACTTCGTCAATCTTGTTCGGAACATCGGCGAACCTCGTGACAAGACCTACGGCGGCGGAACGTACGGATTCGGCAAAGGAGTCCTCTTCACGGCGAGCGTCGTGGGTTCGGTGCTCATCAGAACACGGTGCCTCTGGCAGGGCAGACCGCAGACCCGACTCATCGGAGTCGCACTCGGACACAGCTTCGCGGAGGACGGACGCCGCCATACCGGTCGGCACTGGTGGGGTCGGATAGTCGACGACATCCCAGACCCCTTGCTTGACGGCGACGCGGACGACGTAGCCGGACAGCTCGGGTTGCCGTCGATGGCCGAAGGGGAGTTCGGTACAGACATCGTGGTGATCGGTGCTCGCCTGGGGGCAACGGCCGACGACGCAGACCTGGAAGACCAACGCCCTCGGACGGTTCAGGAGGCTGGCGAGTACGTCGCGTCGGCCATGCTCTGGCACCTCTGGCCGTTGCTGCTCCCACGCGACGGCCGGTTCGCCCTTCGTTGCTACGTCCGGGCCGACGGCCGCCAGATCCACGTTCCCGACCCCAGGCAGGTAGTCCGACTCAAGCCGTTCGTCGATGCGTACGTCGACCTCAGCGAGGGCCGAAGTCAAGCGGTGCGGCGCCAGCGGCCGGCAACCCAACTCGGCCTCTTTGCTGCGCGGGCTCACATGGCCCCAACCCGTCGTGCGCCCGAGGACGTGGCCGCCCCCTTCGACGGCAACGGACAGCACTGCGTACTGCTGCGTGAGCCTCGGTTGGTGGTTCGTTATGTCCCCGGTCCGCCTCTTCCTGACGAGATGCTCCACTATGGAGCCGTATTCCTGGCTGATCGAGAGCTGGACGCGATCTTCGCCGCGGCCGAACCGCCCACCCACGACGACTGGGTCCACGACTCGCTGCCGAACCGCGACAATGCCCTGCTGGTTCGATACACGCTGCGACGCGTCATAGAGTTGATCCAGGAGTTCACCGGATCAGCCGGTCCAGCTGACCTGTCCGGCGGCACTCAACCCCCTCTCGGAGCATTGTCGGGAAGACTGGGCGTCCTCCTGCCCACCGCGACCGGAACCGGCGCCGACGGCTCGGGAGGCCCCGGTCGTACGGGATCGGGACCCTCCGAACGGCGGCCGGTGAGGATCGTCGACGGGCCCCGGCTGGTGCGGGCCGGCGACGAGGCACGCATCCTCACGACTCTTGAGGTCGACCCCGTGCCGCATCGCATCGCCGTCCGCGTCAGGCCTCTCGTCGCGCTCGACCAGGGCAGCGAGTCCGATCCTCCGGCAGGCGCTGATGCGCCCGAGGTGATCGAACTGCGATCCGAGGACGGTAGCGTGGCCCGGCCCGGCGATCTGCTGACCGTCGAACCGGATGAGCCGCGTCGATGGCTGGCAGTGATCCGGCCGGTCGTCGACGCGGCGACCCGGGTGCGCCTCGAGATCGAGGAGGGAGGTGTTCGGTGAGTTCCGATGTCATGCCGTTCGTCCGCCCCGCCAGCCCACTGGCTGGCTTCGGCCCATGGCTGCTGGCCGACGAAGACGACTGGCGACCGCTGCCGGCCCATCTCCCCGATTGGGACTACCAAACCGACCTCGTGCTTCAACGGCAGATGCAGGTCGATGTCGACGGCTTGCTGCGCGAATCACAGCTGCCCAGTACGACACCCGTTGCGGTGGTCGTCGAATGGCGGGCCTCAGCGGCACAGCTCAACGGCTTGGCCCTTCGCCGTGTGATCGACTCATCTGTCGGGCCGCTTGAGGTGACGCTCCGAGGATCGGACCTGGCCGGGCGACTGAGTCTGATCACGCGTCTGGTAGTGGCGGAAGACACTTCCACACCGCAGCCGTTCGTGGCGAGTCGCGCTGGCGATGTCCTGGCCGAGGACCAGGCCGAGACCCAGCTTCAGGGGGAGGCGGCACGCTTTCCGATCTACGTGGTGGACTTCGCCGCACACGATCTGGACGCCGACGCCCGATGGCACCTCGATGTCACGTCCGACCCCGCTCACGCGGCTGCGGGCGGCGTCCGACTGTTCCTCAACGCGGATGACAAGGAGATCGTGAACGCGGCGGTTCGAGCCGCGAATCCGACGCCGGTTCAGAGACGGCTCCTGGAGTGGCTCCACACCGACGTGACACGACAACTGATCGATCGTGCCCTGACGCAAGACTGGATCGACGCACTACCGAACTGCATGGACGATCCAGACAGCCTCGGCGCCTCGTTGTCGGCCCTGGTGTCCAACCTCTTCGACGGCGAGCCACTCACCGTGGTCGCCAAACTTCGCGAAACCGATCCAGGCCGGTTCGCCACCCGGCTTCAAGGCGCTCTGATTCGGCTAGGCCGAGGTGTCGTGCAATGACGACGCTGTATCCCCGCCTTCCGGACCACGAAGGCAGGTTGCTCATCCGACAGTTCGATGGACTGCCCCTCGCCGACATCAAGGCTCGCGCACAGCTGAACCACCCGGGCAACACCTATGCGCCGACGGGTGGAGTTCCTGCGAGCACCGAGCACCTCAAGGAATGCGCGGCGGTCATCCGAGACTGCGCCGCGAACCACGGGTACCCATCCACCGCGCCAGGGCTGCGAGCAGGGACGAGTTTCGACCGCGCACTGGCGCCGCTGCTGCACCGGACCATGGATCTCGTGCCGGCCGAAGCGGCGGCTCCCGAGGTGTGGACGTACGTCGCATGTCAACTCGTGCCCGACGTCGTCATGTGGCGATGGAGCATGGGCAACCAAGAACGGTGGCTCGGCCGCGGCTTGGTCCGCCATGCCTTCGGGAGACTGTGGTGGCAGGCCCAGGTCCTCGTCGACGAGGCAGGCGGAGTCCGCGACTACCGACTGATCGGCCGGCTGTCAGAAGCCGACCTCAACCAGGTGTTCGAGAGGCGCACCATCGGTGGCGTCCCGCCATTGGCTCGGGCGCTCGCGCACGAACTGTCCACCCCTGCGGTGGACGCCGCAGACGTTCCACGCCGAGACGTTGTTCGGGACGTCACCAAGCGACTGCGAAGGCTGCTGCCGTACACCTCGTTCCTCGGCATCGACGAGTCCACTGTTCGGCGTAGAGTCGCCGAACTCGTCCACGAGTCCATCCAGCAACTCAGCGTGTCCCACAATGGGAGCCCATGATGGGCAGCACGAGACAATCACGCGGCACGTCGTGGGCATCGAGCGAAGGCGTGCGCCGAAGCATGCAATCGAACAAGGGCCGGGACACGCGTCCGGAACTTGCCCTGAGGCGTGCCGTGCATGCGCTCGGCCTGCGCTACCGCGTCTCCGTTCGACCAGTGCCAACAGTTCGTCGCACAGCCGACATCGTCTTCCCGCGCGCCCGGATAGCCGTATTCCTCGACGGATGCTTCTGGCATGGATGCCCAGATCATCACACGGTCGCTAAGACAAATGCCGACTATTGGGCAGACAAGGTCGAGCAGAACCGCCGGCGCGATCGCGAAACCGACGAGCTCCTGAAACAGGCAGGCTGGCACGTCATACGCGTATGGGAGCACGAGCCGTCGGAAGAATCGGCAATTCGCATCGCGGAAGCCTATCGAACTGCGGTGGCTGGCCACTCAGATAAGTAGGTTTAGCTGAAGTCTCTCCGAAATAGACTTGTCGTCGCCGGGGAGTATTTTCGGCGCCCATATGCGTCAAGATGGTCTTCTATCGACGCGAAAGCCTTTCATTTTCCTCCCGGCTACCCGACCCACTGCGAGCGGTCATGTATGCGGGCGGAGGAAACGTGCATGCCCATCGAGAACACGTCACTCCGGCGGCGTACCTGATCGAGCACGTGGTCGAGGAGGCCAGGCACGTTTCCTCCGCCGAGAACCAGCTGGCGGTCCAGGAGACGGTTGGCCGTCTCGCACGAGGTCTCGCTGACGAGCGCACATCCGTGGCATGCCGAGAGATTGAGCTGCGACGAGCCTTGGCGGTCGCTCTCGATACACACTGGATCATTCGAACAGACATCTGCATCGCCCAGAGCAGCCAACAGCAGCGGGACGATCTTGTCGGGAGCGCCTAGACGAACGAGTCCGCCAAGCGTTCCCTGCGCATCCCCGGCAGCCGTGTAGATCAAGATGCCCGCAGTGCGATCCGGTCGGTCCGAGTGAGCGTAGATGCGTTCCTGAAGAGACGCCGACGAGTAGCCGCTCGCAAACGCGAGCCGGCGGATGAGTAGATGAGCGATCGTGTGCAACGCAATGAAGCGTGGCTCGGGCACGTCCAGGCGGTGTGCCCAAGGACTGGAGTTTCGCAGGTTAACCAAAATGTCGGCCCGTGCGCGAACCTCCGGCAAGCGCTCCCAGTCCGACACCCGTTCCTCGTCGAAACGAAGGAAGATCCCTTCACCGAACATCTCGATGGCCGGGTAGACGGGCTTTCGTCTCCGATCGGGACCGAGGTCCGCTGTGATGAAGGCGGCGCCGGCGTTGTGACGTCGAAATCCGCGGAGCGCTCGAACCTCCCGTACACGTCGCACCTGGCCAACGCCGATCAGTCGATTCGTCAGCTCTGAAGGCCACTTCGAGTCGTCGGGCACTTTCCATCCATCGACGACGAAGTCGCCGCCACTGTGGTCCCTTCCGCCCTCGAGTTTTTTGAGGAAGGCTGCCCATTCGCCGTCTTTCAAGTCAAGCAAGGGAGCATCTGTGGAGTCGTCATCGCCGCTTGCGAGACCGAGGACGTCTTCCGCCGTTACTCCCAGTTCTTCTGCGATCCATCCAGCCACCATCTCGGCCTGCGGACCGCCGTTGTCGGATACCACCTTCTCGAAGTAGACATGGTTCCGGATCCGATCCACCGTCTCTGCCGACCGAGGGCGCTCTTCAGGAATGTCAAGCGCTGACAGGTGGTCGGCGATGTAGTTGCCAGTGGCGCCTCGCTGGACGGCGCTCAGCCGGTGATCGCAGACGTTCCCGGGCTTGGCCTCCTCCCAGGGCTGGGTACCGTCACATCGGATGCCGTCACGATGCAGCGACCCTTTGGTTACCAGTTCAGAGAGCGGGCGGGATCGCTTGCACCCGTTGCAGTGAATACGTAGTGATGCCAGCCCTTCACCGTGCTGAGACGAGCGTATGAACCTTAGTTCCTTGTACGCGCGGCAGAAACGCACGGTCTCGGTGATGCCCGCGTCGACGCCGCGATGCGCCCATTTGAACCAGGGCACGTCTTGAACATGGCTACCACCATCGCAGATGGCGACGTATCGCATCGGCACGAGTCTTCCACTGCACTCACATCTGTTGGACCAGCGGCCCTTGTTCCTGCCGGTGAGTTGGGAGAGTCTCGTGCATCGCTCGCAGAATCGCCAGGCGGGAAAGCGCCAGTAGAGCAGATGTGCGGTCTCCCTGGCTGCACGTCCCGAGTGCGCGGGCGCTTGACGGAGGACCCCGGCACCCAGCCGTGCAACGAGTCGTTCGCAGCTGATCTCGGGAGCGTACTTGCGGTCCCACCAAGAGGTATCGGCCGCGATCAGGGACTCCCCGAGTACATCGACGATGGCCCCGACGCCGAAGGGCGTGATCGTCTCGGACAGACGAAGGTCATGCAGGATTCGTTCCACGGTTGCCTTCTTCCAGCGGCTCACGTACCTGGACGGCGACGTTCGGCTCGACGGACCGCATCGAGTCGGCGACGAGCCATCCTTCGCCACTTTCGCCGAACCGTTTCAGCAGCGCGTCTTCATCCTTTTTATGGCGGTCGTACACCAACGTGGATCCGGCGTCGCGTGCGATCTTCGCGCGGTGGTCCCATTCGCGCAGGAGCCGCCACACCTCCTCCTCGGTCTCCGCGGCTTCGACGCGTTCCGCGCGGCTGACCAGACGGACGAACGTCACGATCAGCCCGTCGATCGCGCTTCGCATGCGGCTGTCGTCGAGATCGAGGCGCAATGCCGAGTCGTTCGTGGCCAGAGTCGGGAGCGAGTGCCGCAGCAACGCGACGAGGGCCCCCGCCAACGAGCGTGCGCGAGAGGATACCGACCACGGAGTGACACTTGTCGGCTCGACGTTGCGATAGAGCGCCTCATGGTACGCGCGAAAGCTTTCGAAGTGCGATCGATCGCGAGCCCGGTTGGACCGGAACAACGTGGTCACGATTCCGTTGTTACGACCGCGACCGACTCGGCTGGTGGCCTGGATGTACTCGGCGGTCGTCTTCGGCTGGCCGACCATCAGCATCAGGGCCAGACGAGGGATGTCGATGCCGACCGACAACATGTTCGAGGAGAGGACGACGTCGACTGCATCTACTGAACGATCGGCGCTTCGACCGAGTTCGCGCAGATCATTGGGTAGCTCGTCCGGTCCTCGGCGGCTGGTGAGCTCCAGAACCTGCTCGGCTCGGACATGACGCAACGGCAGGCCCAACCGATCTGAGCGAGGTTCCAATCGCCCGTTCACGTCGTCAACCACCAGCGTTCCCGTGCGGCCGAGCTCACGGAGGCTGTTGTGGTACATCACGAGGGTCCAATAAGAATCCCTCGTCGCACCCGTGTCGGAGTCCTTGGCCAGTACGTTCGGTATCTCGATCATGGGCGCGGTTGCTGCGACGACCGCGGAAACCTGCGAGAGGGACTGCGGCATCAGTCCGACGTACAGACGACCTTCACCGCTCTTGATCGGGCGGGAGAAGAAGGTCCGATCGCCATCTAGCCCGGCTGGCGGGTATAGCGCGACGGCTCGCCCGTACAGGCCCTGGACTTGTTCGCCCGATGCGCGGATCGTTGCCGTCGATGCAATGATCTTGGGAACGGACCCGCCCGTGCTCAGGAGTATCTGGATGACGGCGTCGAAGACGGCGACCGTCGTACCTAGTGGACCCGACAAAAGGTGCAGCTCATCCTGGATGATCATCGACGGCTGCCGGAACGTCGTGTCGAGACCGAGTAGTCTGCCGGCCTCCGGCTTGAACTGGAGACGTGCGAACTTGTCGACGGTTGCCACCAGTATCGTCGGCGGTTCGTCGTAGAGGACCTCATCAACCACCGCCACAGGGAGCTCGTCCGTGAACCGACAGGTCGGACGGGTGCAGTGGATCACGACATCGTTGCCGACGGCACGGAAGCCATATCGATTCAGGTCGATTGACTTGGCCCCGGGCAGCAGCGCGGCACCACACCAAGGACAGCTCTCGACCTGGAACTGGTTTGCCTCCTCAGGTCTGGCTGCCTTGTGCATGCGCTCGAGTGCCGAACGTGCGTCCCTCCTCGTGGGGGGAGTGACTTCGTTGCCGACCCAGAGACCGATGGAGAACGGGGCCATACCCTTCATCCGCCGATCATTTTTCCGGAGAAGCTCCATCGCGCAGACGAGCGAGGCAGCGCGCTGGAACTGCTGCGACGTCAGCAAGCGGAGTGTGTATCGAGTGATCACAGCGGTTCCGGCGCCTGAGATGCCATGAGCGATGCGGCGACGGAAGATCTCGATGGCGGCCAGCCCAAGATATGCCTCCGTCTTGCCACCGCCTGTGGGGAACCAGATCAGGTCGACGAGCTCCCGGTCGTCGTGCTTCTCGTCAACCGTCGACGACAGAGCCACCAGTAGGAAGCCGAGCTGGAACGGACGCCATTCGGGCTCCTTCGTCGCGGTCGGATCTTCACTGTTCCTGATCGCAGTCTGGCGAATCTGCAGCCGCATCGCGGTCATGCCGAGAGCAAAGGCGGTTCTCAACTGACCTTGTTCGGGGTCGCGCAGTAGATTGACGCCGGCTTTCATGCGGTGCAGGGCCTTGCGTGCGCGATCGGTGATGGATCGCGCGACGGGCGCGTCGACCCCGAAGTCGTCAACGCAATCCTCCTGCTTCGAGACCCAGACGGAGAAAGCATCGACGAACGCGTCCAACATCGACGTGACTTCGCTGGGTTGTGTGTCGAGTCGTGACAGATTGTCGAGTAGTAACGCCTTGGCCTCCGCCGATTCGGGATCGAACCCGGTGGTCTCGATCGCGGGGACGACGAACGCCGGAACGGGGTCGAGGAAGACTCGCGTGCACTTGCCGTCGGTGATGTCCCAGTCCGCCGCCATACCGTGCCCGACTGCATAGACCTTCTTGTCCCGGTATCGGAGTCGCAGTTCCGCGGACTCGGCGTCCAGGTCGAAGGACGTCGATCTGTCATACTCCAAGATCTGGCCGCCGGGTTCAGGCGTCACGTCGAGTGTTACCCCGAAGAGCGTCAGGCCGATGTCACTTCGGTCGTCGCCCGTCGATTTGTGTGACACGCGCGCGTGTACCGTCACGAGATGGACGTCCCCATAGGCGCGCCACCTCGATCCGATCTCGATCGGCACGTTTCCTGCGCTGAGCTGGCGCGGAGGGCCGTTCTGGGCGAGCTTGACGTCCTCGAACCGGAACGGGAGGCGATGCCAGCGTGGAGGGCCGTTGCCCGTGACAAGCTGATAGGTACCTCCCGAGAAGTCGCACGAGACGGTGGGCTGGTCCGTGACGAAAGAGATCGCTACCGATGAGGGACGCCAGTCCTCGGCGAGAGGAACGCCTGCTCCGACCTCCTCGACGTCACCGGAGGGCACGTCGGCTTCGACCTCCGCGTCTCCGTCGGGGTCCTCAGAGGTCGGTGCAGATGAGTCGGAAGGGAACAACATTCCCACGGTGTACTGACGGTCCGGCAGGTTGAGGATGACCTCGTCGTCACTGCGATCGGGTCCTGCGTATGCCGCTCGAAGGTGCTTCAGCGCGACCTGCTGCGCCTTGGTCAGAATCACTTCATCTCCAACCGCTGTCGGACCAGGTGCTGAAGGCGTCGCTTGTCCTCCTTGGAGACGACGAGATGCAACGAGACGCGCGCACGTGTCACGGCGACGTAGAACGCGGCAGTCTCTGTTTCGTCGAACGATGAAGGAAGATCGCAGACGACGACGTGCTCCGCTTCGAGACCTTTGGCATGCCTCGGGCTCGTAACGACGAATCCGCGGATCGACCGGTTGGGTGCCGTGCTCGAGGTCGTACTGATGATCCAGATGTCCTCCCGCCGGGCCCCCTCGGACACCAGCTGCTCCGCCACGGACTCGGCCTCAACGATGTCAGGAGCCTCTTCGACCGTCCGCCACTGGACCTTCTCACCCTGAACGATGCCCGGGTCACCGACGTCCGCTCCTAGGTACTCCTGAACCATGTGCACGATCGCCTGGGTGTTCCGGACGTTGAGACTCAGGTCGACCGAGAGTGCCTCGGAAGCGACGATTTCGAAGACGTCCTCGTCGAAGTGTCCGTCGACATGTGCCTGATTGTTCATGTCGAGGAACATCCGCCACCGTCCGGCACCTCTGCCACCGACGACGACCTCGTCGATACGGTCCATCCCTTCGGCGGTCATCAGATCCTGTGCCTCGTCGACGAACACGACGTCCCAGGTCTTGGCCGGATCCAGTAGATCGAACGGGAGAAGATCGATGTCACGACCAACCACATGCGGGGCGAAGAATCCCAGGAGCCCTGGCGAGCGGAATGTAATCAGGACGGATCTGCCCTGATCCGCCTCCTGCTTCGCCGCCTCTACCAGGACGAGTGACTTGCCTGTACCGGCACCGCCGAACACCTGCACACGAGGGTTGCGTGCCAGCGAGGCAAGCACCCTGGCCTGGCCTGCTGTCGCACGGTTCTGCTCCTCGATGACCGCGCCACGTTGTGCATCGATCACAGGCATGCGTGTGAATTCGCCGAACAGACGCGTTCGCAGGTCATCGGTTCTCGCAAGCCTCCGGCCAGCTGGCGGCTGTCGAGCGCCCGCCGCGATCGCATCGAGTGCGCCGGTCATACCTTCGATGTTCATGGCGCTTCTCGCCAGCCAGTGGGTCGCTCGCCATTCCAGCGAATGCGGCGGAGTGTCGATGTCAGGCGTGATGACGACCGCCTCGTGCGCGAACCAGGCGACACCCTCCTCGCGAAGGATCTCCCTCAGCGCGAACATGGCAGACTGTGATTGTTCCATCGGAGAGGTGTCCAGCTTGTGCCAGTCACCACGTCGGTCGACGCTGTACCAGACGCCGTCGTGCTTGCTGACGCCGCCGCCCTTGACTTCGACGACGATTATGACCTTCTTCCACAGGATGACGAAATCCGCCTCTGCCTGTTGCTTGTAGGCGTGGGATCGCAATTTCACCGAATGGAACGCGACCGCATCGGTGTCGCCTTCGACCCGGCGTAGGACACGGGCGATTCTGCGCTCGGCGTCGCTGGTGGCGTTCCTTTCGATGTCCGTCAGGTCGGGAACGAGAATCACGCGCGCTGCTCCTGCCAGAGGTCCTCGTACTCGCGGTAGCCGAGCAACTCGTTGACGTCTCCGAAATTGTCCGCCATATCCACGATGAGGCACTCCTCTTTACCGCCGTTGGCAGGGCCCCGCAGGCCACGTCCGGCCATCTGGATGTAGGCACTCGGACTGAAGGTTGGGCGAGCGATGTACAGGGCGCGGACGCCCGGGGCGTCGAAACCCTGGATCAGCAGGTCGCAGTTCGCAAGAACGCGAATCTCGCCGTTCTTGAACTTCTCGATGATGTCGCGTCGCTCCTGTCTACCGGTCTGTCCGCTCACCGACGCTGCCTCGACACCGCGATACCGCAGCGTAGCGGCCAGTACCTGAGCTGAAAGCACGTTCGGCGTGAACACCAGCACGGGCCAGTTCTCATCCAACTCCATGATGTGGTCGACGAGGATCGCCATGCGAACCTGATCCCGGCCGATGCGCTCCAGAACACGTGGACTGATCCTGCGCTGTTTCGTAGCCTCAGCGATTTCATCTGGCTGAAGTGCGACATCTATGCCGGGCAGCACCTTGTGCTGGACTCGCGCGAGCACTCCCATATCTGCGAGTTGCTTGTAAGCATTGTTCTCGAAAGCATCGAGCTTTCTATTGCCGAAGCGGCTCGCAAGTGCCGCAGTCGCTGTCTCGGAGGTGCCCTTGAAAGGCGTCGCGGAAAGTCCAATCAGGGGGCGTTTCCAGCCGCGGCCAGCCACCCCGAGCCAACTCAGAATCCGCGTGTACCGCTCCGAACCGCCTGCACGATGTCCCTCGTCGACGATGACCGCCGACGGACGGCTGAGCCAGTCGTACTCGTGACCGTCGAGGACCACGTCGAGCTTGGCGTCCGTTGCGACTATGACGGCGAACTCCGTGTCCGGTTCGTGCACGGTGTTGCTCTCCCACAGTCGTCCGATCGTGAGCGGGCGCTCGTCCCCGAGTCCTCGCCAGACCGTGGCCCAGGTCTGCACGGCCTGTTCGCAGAGCTCCAGCGACTGTGCAATCCACAGTACCGGGCCACGGAGGCTTCCCTCCATGAAGAGCCTGAGGACGGTCTCCGCAGCGACGCGTGTCTTGCCGGCACCGGTCGGGAGTTCCACCATCGCCTTGAGATGTCGACCCTTCGCATCGCGAAGGGTGAGGACGTCTCTGAGCTGCCGACTGATCTTCTTCTGGAACAGGTGAAGGGGGTTGAGCTTCACTGCACCGGGGACGACGAACTCTTGATCCTGGCGCTCGATGCGACGGCCGGCGTACTTGCTCCCGAATCCCATCTTTCGCAACCATGAAATGGTCGCCGGGCCACCCGCCCATGCCGTCGGGACGTCTGTGAGGCCTTCCTGCCGGAACAGATCGGCAAGCATCTTGATCGAGTCGGAACCGTACACCTTGAGGAAGAGATCGGCGACGGAGGTGTCGTCATCGACCAGGCTCTGCACTTCGAGTGCGTGCCAGAGCCCTTTGGGCAAGGCTTCACGCAGGTCGTCCGGACCGAAGTAGACATCAAGCCGATCTGCGTCGGTTGGGGCCGCCTTGGCCTCCTGTCGACGTGCCTGGAGTCGATGGTCGAGGCCTGTCCTGAGGACTTCGTCGAGCTCGGCGTTCGTGAGGCGGAGGTCGAAGGCCTCGTTCACGAAACCGACGAGAAGACGCTCTTCGGCACCGGCGCGTACCACCAGACTCAGCCCGTCGAGGTGCCACTCGAGGGTCTGGTCCTCAACGCCTTCCTCAGTGGTCACCCGCTTGACCACTTGGATCGCGCGCGTGACCGTCGCGTTGGTCAGCTTGTCGGCGGCCGTGGCACGAAGCCCGGTGAAGACGTCGACGATTCGCTCGCTCTCCTCCTCGCCATCGATCACCATCGAGAACATGAAACTGTCTTCGAACCGGCGGCATCCGACCGACGTCATGAGTTCGACTGCCTGATCGCCGGTCACTCGCAGATACGGGCGCTGGCGTGACGAGAGGTACTCTTCCTGCTCATCTGTCGTCGCGAGATACACCGACGTCGGGGAACGTGATTCGATCGCGCGCTTCACCCGGGCTGGAATAGCCGGGGGGTGCGCCCCTGGATAGGCGATGCGCGATACCGTTCCGATGAAGTCGACGAGCACGGCGTCGTCGATGCCCGTTGGGAACAATTCCGCTTCGAGTGCTTCCTTGAGCACGGCAACGGACACCGCTTCCAGTTCGTCCGGAAGCTCCAACGCATCGGCGATCTGCCGCGGTCCGCGGAACAGCGGAAGGAGTTTCTCGTATCTTATGAGAGACGGTGCGACGATGTCGGCGGGTGCGCGCAAACCTCGGTTCGACTGCAGTATGCCGGCGCGTTCCACTGCCCAACGAACGGGTGACCGCACGCGGTGGGTCTTACCCGTATCGAGATCATCGCAGGTCCAGTCCGTGTCACCGGCTTCAAGCAATCCGACGGTCCAGTTCATGCGTGCCTGTGGCGACATTCCGGCGTCACGCAAGATGAAAAGCATGGAAAACGGGCCAGGGCCCTTACCGGGATGAAGCGCGATGCGCTCGATCTGGTGCTCGCCGGGGCCCCGCCTCGAATTGAGAGTCTTCAAGACCCACTCACGATACTGCCCAAGATACCGCTCGTCTTCTGCGGAGTAGTTGCTCACAGGCTTGCGGATGACTCCGAGCTGATAAGCCACATCCGGTAGACAGCGTTTGCGGTCCAGCGTCTTCCCAGTGAGTTCGTCGCCCAAGGACTCGTCGAGATCGAAGACTTGGCGCGGCGATGCCCATCCGCCGTCACACGTCGGGACCTTTACCGTGGCCGAGTGACCGGTCAAGACCTTCACTGCAGTGGGAACGGGCACCTCGAGAACAGCATCCCAGAGTTTGGAGAGTTCTTCGTCGCCCGATGTGCCCGAAAGGCGTGCAAGGCGCGCGTTGAGGATGGCGAGCGGATCCAGGTCACGAAAACCGATTCTCCTGAGGCCGTCGTTCACCCCGGGCTGTGCTAGGAAATCGGGAGCGACGAAGATCGCTTCCTCGATCTCGATACCCTCCTCCTGATGAAGGAAGACGACATCCTTGTCCCGCAGCGTCCGCATGCCATCGGTGGTCGGGATCACCTTGGCCCGATCGATGTCGGGGAGCTTCCTCTCGCCGCAAACGAACTTGAACGCATTCGCGGCGGACACCACATCATCCCCTTCGGCCCACTCCCGCAGCCAGGAGAGAAATCCGCGCTTCGGCAAGATCTCCAGGGCACGCTTCATATCCCTGTCGTCGCTGTCGATGAGGCCGCGGGATACCGCTGCCGCGAACAGTTGTCGCAGACGTGTGACCCGCTGCTTCGACGTGTAACAACGCCAATGTGGAACGTCGTCACCGGTGTTCGGGGACATGATCCATGTGTGATGGACGCTCGCATCGATCCCGATTGTGAGATCTAGAGGGCGCAGCTCGGTGGCGAGTGTCAGAGCTCCCGAGGCGTCGGGAACGAGCTGGAGACTCGCGGACATTCGCGGCACGTGTGCGCAAAGCAGCTCGTCGCCGAACGAGAGCGCCTCCTTGCCTCGTGCGGGCATGTAGTCGAGGTGGGCGGCAGGATCGTCGGGCCCGCTCACCTGCGGAAGCATGTGGACGAACATGTCCGAGAGCGTCCTTAGAATCTCTCGGTTGTAGTCGTTCTTGAGAAGCGTGGTTCTGTCGTCGTTCACACTCCACGGAGCGTTGAACAGCGCGGAGGCCGAGGTCTGGTCCTGGAGAGGGAAATAGGACCAGAACCGCCCGACTCGTTGTCTGGCATGTCGTTTCGGAATCGCGACGGTAACCTTGACCTGCGCACGCGAGACGGCCTCGCCGACCTGCTTTCGCGCTTCCGGAGACGGTGCGTGCATCCGATTCTCGACGATCCACTCCTCGCCTCCGCCGTCAGGCCGTTCGATCTTCAGAACGCCGTCGCCGAAATCGCGGGACACATGACTCGTCTCGAATGCTTCGGTGCCGAGCACCCTGAGCCTGACCTCCCGCACGGTGCCGACAAAGAGGAGGAATTCCGAAGAGAACTCCTCCATCTCTCGGCGAAGCCGCCCGAGGCTGGACGCGCGTGGAAGCTTGACGATTGTAGTGGCCCATTTGCCGAGCTCCGCAAGGATCGGATCTTCAGCAAATGCGGCGATCGGATCGACGACGGTCGCGGCGCGCAGGATAGGATAGCGTTTTGCGGGTGACCCGATCCGGGTGATTTCGGCCCGGCTTGTGTTCGAATTGAACTCGAACGATACCGACCGACTGAAGACCTGCGGCGCGTCCGAAACAGCTAGGACAGACTTGAATCCGAGTCCGAAGCGTCCGATTTCGTCGCCTCGTTTGCTGCTCAGGTGTGCATGTGTGATCGCAGTGAGCCCGTTCAGTGAGAACGGTCTGCCTGCGTTGGCGCAGTAGAGGGTTTGGCCCTCCGTGTCGAGGACGATTTCGACCCGACCAGCGGAGTCTCCTTGATCATCGCTGACTCCCGACATGGCGTCGGCGGCGTTCTGGACGAGCTCAAGAAGTGTCCGGTTGGCATATCCTCCAACCCGGATGGACTCCTCATGATTCGAGTGCTCGGAGATGAGGTGCGGGTTTGCTTGATAGGACGCGATAGCCCTGTCGAACTGATCCCTAACCTCTCGCACAAGGCGCGCGTCTGGCGTCCACGACTGTCGCGTCAGCATCACAGGCGAGCGTCCCGCGCATTCGAGGCCTCCGCGCTGCGTCCATTCGCGCGTCCACCTGGAACAGCTTCAACACCCACAGGACGACGCACTGTTGGTTTTGAGGTCGCCCCATGAGCATGCCACCGAGACTTACCCGACTGTGGAAAGTCGAGGCAGGTGTTGGAGTGGCCAACCACTACACCAGCGGCCAGTCGCCCGAACCTATCCCAATTGTGCAAAACAGACTCCAACGTTGACACTTGTCTGTCAGCCGACCTGCGCAGCTCGGCGTAGCCAAAATTCCGGTTGTGATCCTTGAGGGCTTGAATCCGCAGTCGCGCGGGCATCGGACCGTGTCACCCGACTGGTGGCTGTCGTGCACACCGGTGGGTTCGTGTACTGGTGGGGCTGACGTTGCGTCCGACAGTGAGTGGCCTCGCCGCACCCTGAGCATGGTGACGTGCATGCGCCTCCCCGGCGAGGTCGAACTGGTTGTGACCGCTCCAGCAAAATCGACTACTTGCTGTTGGTATCTTACGGTGGCTACGGTTGTTACACCGGATGGTGGACTTCGCGACCGCAAATGGTCGGCCAGGTGAACCTTGGATGCACCTGATCAAGGGTTGCCGACGCTGTCAGCGCACTGATTTGCGCTCGCAGTCATTGGAGCCCTCGGAGCGGAGGGCTGCTCGTTGGTGCCCGTCACCTGGATGTTTACGGTAGTTGTTGAGCTAACTTCGAGTGGGCACGTCATATCGGTAAGCGATGGGAGTCAACCGCGTCCGTTCAATCGACCACGGGTGCACCACCGATAGCTCTCCAGACGACGCTGTCGGCGGATCTATCTCGCGATCTAACCGGATGGAGCTGACGACGATGAGCATCGTGTGTGGGTGCTCGCGCTCGTGTAGCTCGACCTCTCCTTGCGTCAAGATGACCTCGTTGCCGGTTGACGTCGTACCCTTGACCTCGACAAACAGTTGCTCGTCACGTCGTGTCGCATGCAGGTCGTAGGGTCTGGTCGCGCCCACGTCTTTGACATCGAAACCAATCGAGACGAGGTAGTCGCGTGCGACCTTGACGGCTCTCTTCTCGATGGCTAATCGTTCGCTTACGCTCAGGCGGAAGCCCTGCCCCGATGTTCGACGGTTCGCGGTGGGATCGGCGGCGATCATGACGTCTGCGACTTCGGGTGCGAGTTCGCCGGGTTGAGCAAGGTTCCCATCGACCTCTACGTAGAGTTGGCTGAGGACTGAGACGAGGAAGCTCAGATCCAGTTCTAGAGTCTCTTCTGGCGGGATGGCGTCCCGCTCGTACGCGAGAGCGGCGACAGCGCCCGCTTCGTAGCTGGCGCCGAGCGGTGACCTCCGGGCACCAAGGCGGATCGCCTCGACGAGATCTGATCTCGGCGTGAGATGTGTAGCGAGCAAGTCGCGGGCCCATTCAACGCGCGTACGTAGTTCCTGAGCTGGCCGAGGCTTGTACTCGCCGTTGACCCAGCGTGTCGTACCTTGCATGAGGGTCAAGTAGACGCAGTCTCCGGAAGCGCTGAAAAGGTAAACCAGGTACCAACCCTCAGTCGCTGACCGACTTCGGCTGGCGGAATAGACGCGCACCCACGGGATCTCGCTCTTGAGGCCGGTGGCATCCCGAGCTTCAACCTTCAGATCCTGGATGGTTTCCAGAACCTCCGTCGCGAGCACCGGAAGGCGCGATCGAAGCCATGTAGCGATCTCGCCTCGAATCAGCTGGCCACGTTTCTCCATAGCGGGAGAGTTCCGCGGGTTCCACTCAGGCTGAAGTTGGAGAACCTCCCGTAGCGCCGCTCTCATGTGCGCAATGTAGGGGGCGGCTCTGTCCAGGTAAACCCAAAGTTGTCGGTTCGTGAGCTGCGGCGTGACAGGTTGGGTGCGTATCGATTCGGAGATCGACGTGGCTCGCGCAATCAACGTGAGCCTGCAGCCGTAAGCTTGGTGCGTGACAGAACAGTTGACGGTGGCAGTCGGACGGCGAGCCGCACGGGCGATCTTGATCGACGATCTTGGTCGGCTTGTGTTGATCAAGCGGACCAAGCCGGGGCAGACGCCGTACTGGACTGCGCCGGGGGGCGGTGTGGAGGACACTGACACCTCGGTCGAGGCGGCGCTGTACCGGGAGCTGATGGAGGAGCTTGGTGCCGAGGCTGTGGATGCCGTCCAGGTGTTCCTGTTCAGCTCGCCGTCGGACGCCGGGGTCGCGGTGCAGCACTTCTTTGTGGCGCGGCTGACCAGCCTGGATGAGTCGGCCCGGAACGGCCCTGAGTTCAATGATCCGTCGCGGGGCGGTTACGACCTGGACCGGGTTGAACTGCTCGGGGACGAGCTGGCGTCGATTGACTTGAAGCCGACCGCGCTGAAGGTGTTCATCCTTGCCAACCGGGAAGCGCTGCTGGTCGAGGCAGGTGCAGCCGTCTGATCTGGGGCTAGGTACCCCACCGCAGGTAGACGGGGGTAGCACGGCCGGGCAGTGAACGCAGGGCGACATGATCGATGCCTAGAGTGTCGCGCAGGGCGGCTGTTTCCCCTGGCCATTTGGCGTGGGCGAGTTCGTCGAAGGCCAGCACGCTGCCTTTGGTGACGTACGGCTGGATCGCCTGGAGCGTGTCGCGGGTCGGCTCGTACAGGTCGAGGTCGAAGTAGGCCAGCGCGATGACGGTGTGTGGGTTGTCCGCGAGGTAGTGCGGGAGCGTTTCGCGCACGTCGCCCTGGATGACGAGGGTCCGGCGGATGTGGCCGAGGTGTTCGCCTTGCTCGTGGGAGTCGAGCACTTCGCGCAGGTGACGTGGGTAGTCGTCGGTGAGTGCGAACCGGCCGGTGACGGCGCCTGGACTGGTGGTGTCGATGTCGCTCACATCGGGGAAGCCGGTGAAGGTGTCGAAGCCGACGATTCGGCGATGCGGGTTGTACGGCTCGTATACGCCACGCAGAGCCGTGAGGGAGGCAAGGTGGCGTCCACGGTGCACGCCGAACTCCATGATCACGCCCGGGATGTCGAGGATCATGCGGTAGAGCGCGTCGAGGGAGAGCAGATCGGTGAGTGGCTGTCGGCGCAGGTAGAGCGCCAGGTTGTCGACC
The DNA here is from genome assembly GCF_045807065.1 of Actinophytocola sp. Taxonomy (GTDB): domain Bacteria; phylum Actinomycetota; class Actinomycetes; order Mycobacteriales; family Pseudonocardiaceae; genus Actinophytocola. The sequence goes on from NZ_JBJMIE010000435.1 coordinate 27,497, forward strand.
AGCTCTTCGGGTGGGATGGGTGTGGTGGCCAGTAGGCGGGCCAGTCGGTGGCGGACGGCTCGCTCGTGGTCCGACTCGTGTGGCAAGGTCCGCTCGTCGGTCTGGTCGTTGGTCACTGGGGCTCCCTGGGTGGTGCCGGCCACAGGTGAGTGGGGCCAAGGTGGAAGCCCTTGGCGTACCGGAAGATTTCGGCGGGGTGCCGGTAGCCCTGACGTAGGGCGGAGACGGCGCCGATGAGCAGGCGGTGGGACACGATCAGCACTGGGCCGTGTTCGGTGGCGAGGTCGTTGGCGACGGTGGTGGCTTCTGCAGCGCGTTCGGCGAAGGCGCGGAGGCTTTCGCCGCCGGGTAGCGCGCTGTCTGTGTCGCGTTCGCGCTGTTCTCGCCAGGTGAGGTAGTCGGGTGGGTACTGGCCGGGAGCGCGGCCGAGGACGCAGTACGGGGCCTGCCACTCGGCAAACGCGTCGATCGGGCCAGCGAGGGAGGCACCGAGTGCGTCGGCGGCGACGACCGCGGTTTGTCTGGCCCGGCGTAGCGGGCTGGACGTGATGAGCGCCGGTTGCCAGCCGTGTTCGCGCAGTTCCCAGGCGGCCAGCTCGGCTTCGACGGTGCCCGTGACGGTGAGCGGGCTGCCGGCGCGGGCGTGGGCTCCGGGACGGCTGAAGCCGTCGTGGCAGGTGCCGTGTCGCATCCAGAGAGCGGCGACGGTCATGCCATGCACCAGCTGCCGTCGACGGTGAGGCACTGGCCAGTGATGAAGCCCGCGTCAGGGCCGGCGAGGAAGCCGACGGCGGCGGCGATGTCGTCCGGCAGGCCGCGGCGTTTGATGCACTGCCGGTCGAGCTGTCGCACGACCATCGCGGCGTGGTCTGGGACAACGGCCTGCTCGGCCGGTACTTCGATGGAGCCCGCGCGAACGCAGTTGATCGTGACGCCGTGCGGGCCGAGTTCTCGGGCCAGGGCGCGGACGAGTCCTTCCAGGCCGCTCTTGGCCGCGATGTAGGCCGCGAGGTCCACGCGGCCGAGTTGGGTGAGCACCGAGGACACGGCGACGATGCGGCCCCGCCCGCGCCGGGTGAGCGCCGGAGTGACGAGCTGGACACAGGCGGCGTGCGTGAGCAGGTTGATCTCGATCTGCTGGCGGAAGGTGTCGAGGTCGAGCGCCTTCCAGGGATACGCGGGTAGGCGCCGGCGTTGGACACGAAGACTTCCAGCCGGTCGGTGGCGTGCTCGAGTTCGTGGGCGAGCGCGTCGATCGTCCGGGGGACGGTGAGGTCACCGGTGACGGTCGTCGTGGCCGCGCCGCGTTGTTCGACCGTGGCGAGCACGTTGTGCAGGTCCGGGTCGTCATGGAGGTGAGTGAGGATCAGGTCGTAGTGGTCGGCGAGGCGCGCGGCGATGGCCGCGCCGATGCCGGAGCCAGCTCCAGTTATGAGGGCGACGGGACGGGGCACGATCAGTTGATCTCCGTTCGGGAGGGTGTGAGCGCGAGGAAGTCCGGCAGCGCCGTGGACGGATCGAGCGCTTGCGCCAGCAGCGCCAGGGACAGCGCCGTGTCACGTGGTTCGAGGTCGGCGAGGTGGTAGACGGCGAGGAGCCGCATCACCAGGTAGGGGGGCAGCCAGTCCATGACGTCGTCGATGCCCAGTTGCCGAGCGATGGGCTGGACGATCTCGTGGAGGTACCGGTGTAGGACGTGCCGGCGGGCCGAGCTGGGGGTGTGCGAGTAGTCGATGGTGAGCGAGGAGCCGGTGTGTTGCATGTGGACGAGCGGCTCGGGGTGGCAGGGGGCGCTGAGCGCGGATGGGTGATCGCGGAACGCGGCTCGGTTGTGGTGCGGGGTGAGCCAGGCGCCGTGGAGGCGTTGGTAGAGCAGGAAACACGCGAATTCGCCGGGTAGTGCGTTGAGTCCGCCGGTGTCGTAGTCGAACCACACCGGACCACCAGCTGGCGACCAGCCGATGTGCCGATCTCGCATCGGACAACAACCCCGGTAATGGTCCCGGCAATAATCCTGGTGACGACCCCGGCAATCATCCCCGCAAAGAGTCCGGTACTGGTTCCGGTCCTGGTCCTGGTAATCGCCGGAATAGTGGCGACGTGGACGATTTTGTTATTCCATCGCCCCGTCCGGCATCGGATGACGACATCGCCAGCCTGCCGGCCAGTCCACCGCAGACCTCTCAGCAGAACCCTTGGGAGAACACGGAGAAGTCGCAGAAGAGGTCGCAGGAAACCGGTTCGGATGACCCGGTGTGGTGGTATGATCAACCGCGCAAACGCGGTGCTGATCGCCGCTACTGGGGAGAAGTTGAATGGATCGGCGGGCCGGAAGCCGACCGATTACGCGACAAGCTGACCGAGATTGTTCGCGATTTGCTCGACTGGGCCCACGGCCCACGGCGAACGACTGAAATCCGAGACGGATTCGGCTACTGATTCTGGTGAGGATGGTGATACCGATGACACACCCTCATGACCCACGCAACCCGCGTGACCCACGGGCTGATCCGCCGCCGCCCGCGTTGCGGCGGGGGCCGTTACCCAGGCCGGCGGTCCCGGAGACGGGTCCGTCGGGGTTGTCCGACTATGCCGTGTCGCCGTTGGGGATGCGCGGTGCGGTGCTGGGTCAGTTGTTGGCTGGCGAGGTGCGGGTGGCGGTGTTGTGCCGCACCTCCACCGAGGACTTACAGGATCCGCGGCAGTCGGTGTTGCGGCAGGTCCACAACGTCAAGGACGCGTTGCCGAAGGCGTGGATGATCGTCGCCTACTTCTACGACGTCGAGTCCGGCCGCATGGAACTGGACCAACGAGGCCGCAAGACCGGCTACGACCGGTTCAACATCCCCATCCCGCGCGATGGCGGGATCGGTGACCTGCTGGCCGAGGCCGCGCAGCCGAAGCGGCGGTTCGACGTGGTCATCTGCGAAAGCATCTCCCGCGTCGCCCGCCGAGCCTTCGAAGGCTTGTCGATCGAGCGGGACCTGGAACGCTCGGACGTGCCGTTGTTCGCCGCGAACGAGCCCATCACCCTGGACGGGTCACAGGCGCAGCGGATCCTGCTGCGGGGGATCAACCGGTCGGTGGCCGAGTACGAGGCGGTCAACACCGGCGAACAGTCCTGGGGCGGGCTCTGCGCGCACACCCGGGACGGGTTCAACATCGGCAAACCCCCGCACGGCTACAAGGCCAAGGTCTACCGGCACCCCAACTCGGTGAAGGCCGCCAAGGGCCACACCAAGTCCCGGCTGGAACCCGACGGGGCGCGGGGGGAGACGGTTACGCAGATCGCGTTGTGGCGCTACCACGAGAACCTCGGCTACGGCACCATCGCCGAACGGCTCAACCAGGACCTCACCAAGTACCCGCCGCCGGTGCCGCCTGGCAAGACGAGGGCGCGGGGTGCGTGGAGCAAGACCAGCGTGTACGAGATCCTGAAGAACCCGAAGTACACCGGCTACATGGTCTACAACAAACGCGCCACACGCTCCCGCAAGGGCAAGGTCAACGACCCGATGCTGTGGGTGTGGTCCGCCGAGCCGGTGCAGGAGCCGTTGATCCCGAAGTGGATGTACGACGAACTCGCCGCCCGCCGCGCAGCCAAGCGTGGTTCCCGGGACGGGAACGCCCCGAACACCCATCCCAAGACCCGCCGCACCTATGTGTTGCGGGGGATGGTGTTCCACTCGTGTGACCGGCGGATGTATGGCAACCACCGCCACGGCAGCCAGTACTACATGTGCAACCCCGCGTCCAACAACCGCGGGAGGCCGGACAAGCACGCCGGGCACGAGAAAGCCGCCTACATCCGAGAGGACGAGATCCTCGGCGCGGTCTCGGCGTTCTACATCGACCGCGCGTTCGGCCCGCACCGGCGAGAGCTGTTCGCGGCCGGTCTCGCCAGCACCGACGACCGCGAGACGAGAGAACGAGAGGCCGAACGAGAGCGGCTCCAACGCACTCTCGCTGACCTCTCTCGCCGGCAGGACAACGTCATGCGCCAAGCCCAGGACTGCGCACCCGACGACCCCTTCGGCCAAGGGCTCCGCGAGACCTACAACACTCTCGAAAATGAACGACGGACCGCTCTCGCAGCAGTCGCCGAGCAAGCCGAACCCACTCGGTCGAGCGCTGAGGACGTCGACCTGCTGGACGCGCTGCCTTACCTGACGCTCAACCTCACCGAGGCGCCCGAGAAGCTCCTCCGGGGCCTGTTCGAGATCACCAACCTCACCGTGCGCTTGCACGAGGACAGCGACGACGCCACCATCACCATCAGGCTCCCCGCAACGGAGCTACCCACCATTGCCGAAGCGGCAGAAAGGATCACCAACACCATGAACACCGCACAAGAAACACCTGCTCAAGCAGCAGACGCATCTCGTGCGGATGCTGTACGTGCCCCCGGCAGGATTCGAACCTGCGACCTGCCGCTTAGGAGGCGGACGCTCTATCCCCTGAGCTACGAGGGCGCTCCAGACAGCCTAGCGGCCGACGCCAGCTGACGTTCACCGTATCCCGGAGAACGCGGCCTGGTGGTCGGTGGCCCACTGCTCGAACGACCGCGCCGGGCGGCCCAGGATGCCGCTGACATGCTCGGTCACGTACGCGGCGCCGCCCGCGCGGGCCCAACCGACGCCGGTCGTGACCTGGGCGATCGCCTCCGTGGACATGCCGGCAGCCGCGAGTTGGGTCGCAGCGTCCACGGTCACCGTCTTGACCGGGCGGTTCAGCACTCGTTCCAGGATTGCCGCCTGGTCGGCGAAGGTGACCAGTTCAGGGCCGGTCAGGTCGTACCGCCGCCCGTTGTGTGCGTCGTCGAGCAGTGCCTCGACCGCGACCGCGGACACGTCGCGCGGGTCGACTACCGCCTGCCTTGCCGGGCCCAGCATGTCGGGGATCGGCTCGTTCGCGTCGATCAGGGGGCGGTAGGCCAGGAAGTTCGACGCGAAGCCGCACGGGCGGAGCATCGTCCACGCGAGGCCGCTGTCCACGATGGCCTGCTCGGCGGCCAGGTGCGCGGCGCCGAGGACCGCTCCTTCGAACTGTTCGCCGGTGCCGATCGCGGACAGTTTCACGATCTTGGTGACGCCTGCCTCGCCGGCCGCGTCGAGTAGTGCGAGGTCGTGGGCCGGCGACGGGGTCGGCGGCGCGGTAACCAGGAAGACCGTGTCGACCTCCGCGAGTGCGGTGGCCAGCGATGCCGGATCGGTGAAGTCCGCCCGGACGGCGTTCGGCAGGTCGACGGGGTTGCGGGACATGGCGCGGAACGGCACGCCGCGCTCGGTGAGCAACTGGACGACGCCGCTGCCGATGGTGCCCGTGGCACCGGTGACGAGGATCATGAAGCGCACTGTTGCAGCGGCACGCCCACGCGCTATAGGAAGTTTCGGCACAGCCGGTTGTCGGTGGGCGCGACTACTGTTTGCCGCATGGGCTCGCTCGTGGTGCCGGACGCACTACGCCCCTGGGTGGCAGGGATCGACGTGACCGCCGCGGTCGGCGCGGCGGTCGTCGACATGCCCGACCACGCGACCACTCTCGTCGTGCGGTCGGACCGCGAGGTCGTCGCGATGGGGCCGCGTACCCGGGCGGCGTACCACCACAGCGAGCCAGGACCGTCGTGCCTGCGCATCCGCCTGCGGCCGGGACGTGCGCGTGACTTGCTCGGCCGCTCGGTACGCGACCTGGCCGACCGTGCCGTGCCGATCCGTGAGCTGCCCGGGTTGGATCTCGGCCGGCTCGCGGACGACCCGGTCGGGGCACTCTCCGCGGCGCTCGCGGGCCGGGCGGTCGGAAACGACCTCGTCGCGGCGGCCGCGGAGTTGCTGGCGGGTGCGACCGTCGCGGGCACGGCGGCGCGATTACACGTCAGCGAACGGCGGCTGCGGACGCTGTTCGCCGACGGCGTAGGCCTCTCGCCCAAGCACTTCGCGCGGATCGGGCGGGTCCGGCGAGTGCTCGCGACCGCTCCCGACCTGCGGTGGGCGGACATCGCCGCGGTCGCCGGGTACTACGACCAGTCGCACATGACGGCCGAGTTCCGGCACCTCATGGGGGTTCCGCCGGCGGCCTACGCGGCAGGCCGGCGGCCGGCGGCCCGGCCCTGCGGCTGACATTTCCCCAGCTCACCGACCCTTCCGACCCCAACTTGACATATTTAACGCAAGCGTTAATATTTATCACTGTGCGAACCGAAGTGGACGAGGTACTGGTGGCACTCGCCGACCCCGTTCGGCGGCAGGTGGTCGACGAGCTACGGCAGGGGCCGAAGCGGGCGGGTGAACTGGCCGACTCCGCGGGAATGAGCTTTCCCGCGATCAGTCGCCACCTTCGGGTGCTACGTGCCTCCAGGCTGGTGGAGGTCCGGGCGCTCGACGAGGACGCGCGAGTGCGCGTCTACCAACTGAGGGCGGAGCCGTTCCTGGCGCTGCGTGCCTGGCTCGACCAGGTCGAGGCGTTCTGGACCGAACAACTCGACGCCTTCTCCGACTACGCGAACAAGAGGAAACAGAATGACCGAGGCCCACGTGACGGTCGAGGTGGAGGTTGATCCCGCCACCGCGTTCGACCTGTTCACCAGGGACATCGCCGCATGGTGGCGGGCGGACCGCTCGCTCTGGGGCGACAGCGAAGGCGAACTGCGCTTCGAGGACGGGCGGCTCATGCAGGGCAGCGCCGAGATCGGGCGGGTGTCGGCGTGGGAACCGGGACCCAGGCTCGCGTTCAGCTACGGCCCACCCGGTGTCGACCCCGCCGAGCGTACCGAGGTCGACGTGCGGTTCGAGGCCATCCGCGGCGGCACCCGCGTCGTCGTGCGGCACGGCGGCTGGGAGAAGGCCAACTGGTCGGGGCTTTTAGCCGGCTTCGCCCGGCACTCACTGGAACGGATGCTGCTGGCCCGGCTGGGGGACTTCCTCGACGCAATCGGAAACGGGGAGGTCGAGTTCTTCGAACGAAACCTGACCGACGAGGCGATGCTGATCTTTCCGGGTGAGCGCAACACGTACACGAAGGCGCAGTGCGTGGCCGCGATGGCCGGGCACCCCGTCTACCACAAGTACGACCTGGCCGATCCGCACATTGTCCATATCGGAGAAGCGACGGCGGTGTTCACGCACCACGCGACGCTGATGCACGAACAAGACGAGCGACCGCGGTCGGTCATGGTGTCGACGGTGCTCGTGCACCGCGACGGCGCCTGGCGCCTGGCGCTCCACCAGTGGACCGAGTAACGAGGAGAACAGCATGTACTACGCAATCCACACACCGGACCTGGCGCGTGCCAGGGCTTTTTACACGTCGGTGTTCGGCTGGACCTACCGTTCCGACGACCACATCGAGGGCAGTTCCCCTGCTGGAGGCCTCGGTGTGGGGCCACCGAGAATCGACCTGTACTTCGAGGTGCCGGACATCGCCGCGACCGTCGCCAGGCTGCGTGAGTTGGGTGGTGTCGCGCCGGACCCGGTGCGGTCGAAGTCGGGGTGGAGCTGTCTGGCCGAAGATGGCGTTCTCGGGCTGTGGCAACCGGCTGACGGGTACGCGGAGAGCAGCCCGAAATGTGCGGAAGGCGACCTCTTCTACTACGTCGTCCCGGTCGCCGACGAGAAGGTCAAGGCGCGGTACGTGGCCGCGTTCGGTTGGGAGTTGTCGGCCGGCTCGCATCCGAACGGATGGAACATCGAGAACTCGGTGCCGCCGGGTGGGTTGTTCGTCGATCACGCGGGGCCGCCTGACCTGTACTTCCGGGTGGCCGACGTCGACGAGGCCGCGGTACGCGTCCGGGAAGCCGGCGGCACCGCGGGTGAGAGGCAACCCAACTCGGCCGGATGGCACGCCGTGTGCACCGATGATCAGGAAGTGAGGTTCAGCATCGGTTCGTTGAGGCAGAACTGACCTGCACTAGGGTTCCTCCTACGTCTGGCATGAGAGGAATCCACGGTGGGCGAGGGGCGACTGGAGATCGATCACATCTCCAAGCGGTACGGCGACGTGGTTGCTCTGCGGGACACCACATTCGATGTACGCGCTGGCGAGCTGTTCGGTTTCGTCGGAAGCAATGGCGCCGGCAAGACGACCACGATGCGCATCGCGCTCGGTGTGTTGGCGGCGGACTCGGGTGAGGTGCGTTGGGACGGTGAGCGGATCACGCTGGAGACCCGTCGGCTCATCGGGTACATGCCGGAGGAACGTGGCCTGTACCCGAAGATGAAGGTCGGCGAACAGCTGATCTATCTGGCGCGCATGCACGGGTTGTCGCCGAGGGATGCCAAGCAGTCGATGGAGGACTGGACCGAACGCCTGGGGGTCGCGCACCGGCAGGGTGACGACGTCCAGAACCTGAGCCTCGGCAACCAGCAGCGGGTCCAGCTCGCGGCCGCGTTGGTGCACCACCCGACCATCCTCGTGCTGGACGAGCCCTTCTCGGGGCTCGACCCGATCGCGGTCGACGTGATGAGCAAGGTGCTGCTCGACAAGGCGGCCGAGGGCATCCCGGTGGTGTTCTCGAGCCACCAGCTCGAGCTTGTCGAGCGGCTCTGCCACCGTGTCGGGATCATCCGGAATGGACAGATGGTCGCGATCGGCGAGGTCGACGAGCTGCGCTCGGGCGGTGCGGTCGAACTGGTCGTGGTGGCGCCGAACGCCGACAACGGCTGGGCCTCCGGCCTGCCCGGGGTGACGGTCCGAGAGCAGGAAGGTAGCCGCACGGTGCTGGAACTCGGTGCCGACGCCGACGACCAGGCGGTACTGCACGCGGCGCTGGCCACCGGTCCGGTGACCGAGTTCAGCAGGCGCCGGCCATCACTGACCGAGCTGTACCGCGAGGTCGTGACGCAGGACACCGACGAGGAGTCCGCATGACCATGGCTCGACCCACGCTGTCGCGTAGGGAGATGAGCACGCGGGGCGTGCCGGGTGGAGTGAGGGCCTTGTGCGCTGAGCGAGGCGGGAAAGGTGGCACGGCATGACCAACGCGGATGTTCGGTTCGGGTCGTGGGAGGCGGTGCGGCTCGTCGCGTCGCGCGAGGTCACCACGAAGATGCGTTCCAAGGCGTTCATCATCACCACGGTGGCGACGCTCGTGCTGCTCGTGGGCTTCGCGCTGGTGATGAAGGTCGTCGGTGGTGGTTCCGACGCGACGATCGGTGTCACGTCGCAGACCGGGGCGCTCGCCGAACCGCTCAAGGCGACCGCCAGCCGGATCGGCCAGAGCGTCGACGTGAAGACCGTCGACGAGAAGGCCGGCAGGGACCAGGTCGCCGACGGTTCGATGGACGCGCTGGTGATCGGTGACGCCACGAACGGCAAGCTCCGGGTTGTCGTCAAGAAGGACCTCGACGACAACCTGCGAAACGCGCTGAACGTGCTCGCCGGGCAGCTCACGCTCAACAAGGAGATCGCGGACCTGGGTGGGGACCCCGCCCAGGTGCAGTCCTCGGTCGCGAGCGCGTCCGTCGACGTGGAGCCGCTGGAGAAGCCGTACCCATACCAGTCGGGGCAGCTGGTGCTCGGCATCGTCGCCGGGATCCTGATCTACATGTCGTTGCTGCTGAACGGGCAGATGGTGGCCCAGGGGGTGGTCGAGGAGAAGTCGAGCCGGGTGGTGGAGCTGCTGCTGTCCACGATCCGGCCCTGGCAGCTCATGGCGGGCAAGGTGCTCGGCATCGGGTTCGTCGGGTTCGTGCAGATGGTGGTGGTCGGCGGGGTCGGCCTCATCGCCGCGCTCGGGTTGGACGTGCTGTCGATCTCGACGTCGGCGGCGGTGGGCACGGTGGTCTGGCTGGTCGTCTGGTACCTGCTCGGCTTCATCATGTACTCGCTGGTGTTCGCCGCGCTGGCGGCGCTGGTGTCCCGCCAGGAGGACGTCGGCGGCGTCATCACGCCCGCGTTGATGTTCGTCATCGTCGGCTACATCATCGGCATCTCGGTGCTGCCGTCCGATCCGGGCAACACGCTGGCCGAGGTCCTGTCGGTGATCCCGGTGTTCGCGCCGACGTTGATGCCGATGCGTCTCGCGATGGGCGGGGTGCCCGTGTGGGAGGCGATCCTCTCGGTCGGGCTCGTGCTGGCGCTGATACCGGCGCTGGTGTGGCTGTCGGGGCGCATCTACGCCAACGCGGTCATGCGCAGTGGAGCCCGGGTCAAGCTGAAGGACGCCCTGAATCTCGCATAACCGCTGGTCACTCACGGCAACGAGGTACGATCTGAACGTCAAGTAGACCCGCCATGACCGCCCACTGTCGGGGAGGCGTTCGTGATAAAGGTGCTGCTCGCGGATGATGAGGACCTCGTCCGCTCAGGACTACGCACAATTCTGACCAGCGCTGGTGACATCGAGGTGGTTGCCGAGTGTGACGACGGCGTCCACGTCGCCGACCTCGCACGGCAGCACCGGCCGCACGTCGTGCTGCTCGACATCCGGATGCGTTCCGCGGACGGCATAGTCGCGCTGCGTAAGCTTCGCGCCCTGCCGGAGCCGCCGGTCGTGGCCATGCTCACCACGTTCGACGTCGACGAGTACGTCCAGGAGGCCTTGCGCATCGGCGCGAGCGGCTTCCTGTTGAAGGACACCGAGCCGGACGTACTGATCAGGGCGGTGCGCGACCTCGCACGCGGTGGGGCGGTGCTCGACCCGAAGGTCGCGGCGCGAGTCCTGCACGCCGTCGCGGACGGTGAGCGTGCCGCCGAGCCGGCACGCCGGCTGCTCGCCTCACTGTCCGATCGGGAACGTGAGGTCGTGGGGCTGATCGGGCAGGGGCTCTCCAACGCGGAGATCGGCGGCGCGCTGCACCTGTCGGAGGCCACGGTCAAGGGTTACGTCTCCGCGGTGCTCGGCAAGATCGGCGCCGTGAACCGGGTGCAGGCGGCGCTCGTGGCCTTCCGCGGCGGCTTGATCGCTTGACCTCCAGCATGCTTGAGGTTCGAGACTGGCCTCATGCGTGCTGTGGAAGTGACGAGGTTCGGCGGTCCTGAGGTTCTGGCACTCCGTGAGCTGCCGGATCCCGTGGCGGGTCCGGGACAACTGGTGGTCGACGTCGCGGCGGTGGACGTGCTGTTCGTCGACGCGCGCCTGCGCGCGGGTTGGGGAAAGGAGTGGTTCACGGTCGAACCGCCGTACGTGCCCGGCAACGGCGTCGCGGGCACGGTCCGTTCGGTGGGGCCCGATGTGGACAGTTCGTGGCTCGGCCGGCGAGTGCTCGCACGCACCGGCAAGAACAACGGGAGGACACCCGTCGGCGGGTACGCCGAGCAGGCAGTGGCAGAAGCCTTCGATGTGGAGCCCGTGCCGGACGGCCTGGGGCTGCCGGAGGCGCTGACTTTGCTGCACGACGGCCCGACCGTCGCACTCGCACTGCACTCCGCGAACGTCCTGCCGGGCGAACGGGTGCTGATCAACGCGGCGAGCGGCAGCCTGGGCACGCTGCTGGTGCCGATGCTGAAGGCCGCGGGCGCCGAGGTGGTCGGCGCCGCACGCGGCGGACACAAGCTCGACTTCATCCGCGAGTGGGGCGCGGACCACGCCGTCGACTACTCGACGCCCGACTGGACGGACGGAGTAGGCGAAGTAGACGTCGTGTTCGACGGCAGCGGTGGCGACATCGGCAGTGCCGCATACCAACTGGTGCGCCCCGGTGGCCGTTTCCTGGCATACGGATCGTCGGCGGGGGAGTTCCCGAAGACCGAGCCACCCCGCAAGGACGTGACGGTCGTCGGCATCCTCGACATGGGCAAGGGCTTGGACAAGCACGCAGCACTGACCGACATGCTGGCGAAGGCAGCGGCCGGTGAGATCACACCGCTCGTGGGACAGACCTTCCCACTCGAACAGGCAAGGGCCGCGCACGAGGCAATAGCGGCACGGCAGACCGTGGGCAAAACGCTACTGCTCCCATAACGGGACGACCTTTGCCGCCATAACGGGACGGCCTCCGACCCCAACCAGCCGAGTGGCGGACGCCGGCAACCCACGACCTCGGACCTGCCCCCGGAATCCGGCCTACGACGGCAACGACAATTCGCGGTCGTTAACCTACGCGAACGGACCGTTTAGTCGGAGATCGCTGGGTGGGGTGAGGGGCGGCCTCCGGCCCCCGGGATCCACGCTAGTGAGGGCCACCGACAATCCACGGTCGTTGGCCTGGACGAAAGGGCTGTTCGCTCGGGAATCGCTGGGAGGGGTGCGGAGGGGCGGCCTCCGGCCCCGGAATCCAGCTTAATGACGGCCTCCGACAATTCACGATCGTCGACCTGCACGAACGGGCCGTTCGATCGGAGATCGCTGGAAGGGGTGACGAGGGCGGCCTCCGGCCCCCCGGAATCCAGCCTAGCGACGGCCACCGACAATTCGCGGCCGTTGACTTACACGGACCGGCGCGGTGGGGGCGGAAGCATGACGCCGGTTGAGGTGGGCCTCAACCGGCGGGTCGTCAGTCGCGGTGGTGGCCCGGGGTCGGGCAGTAGTGCCACTTCGCGAGTGTTGTTGGTGCTTTCCAGCCCTGTCGGTCAGCGTTCCTCGCGGAACTCGACGTGTTGGCGGGCTACCGGGTCGAACTTGCGCAGGACCAGGCGGTCCGGGTCGCTGCGGCGATTCTTCCTGGTCACGTAGGTGTAGCCGGTGCCGGCTGTCGAGCGGAGTTTGACGATCGGGCGGACTTCGGTGCGTGCCATTCGGTCTCCATCTGCGTTCGGTGACCGCCGACTCGGTGCGTGTCGGGCGATCACGTACATCGTTGACAACGGTTTTCATGTCGGTTTATTCCATCAAGGTGAGGTGGAAGGGGAGGGCTTCCGGTCCGTCGAGCACTGGCGGGAGGCGCACGCCAGCTACTGGCGAGGCGCGGGTATGCCCCGGACGACGACACCACCGTCGTCTGCCTGTGGTTCCGGCTCCTACAGCTGCTTCGTCCCGTCCGGAGAGTCGCGCCACTGGGCGAACGGCTCGTTCAGGCGCCAGGCTCGGCCGTCGTGGTCCAGCACCCGGATCGCGCAGTGGGACGGGTTGGACAGGGACTCGAACAGGTCGATGCTCCACGAGAACATGCGCCGGCACAGCAACCGCA
>NZ_JBJMIE010000436.1:0-6876 GCF_045807065.1 Actinophytocola sp.
CACCGCCAGGGCGACATCGCCAACATCACCATGGTCACCGCCGACGCGGCACGGGCCAAGAACTTCTACGAAACCGTACTCGAGGTGCCGCTCACCCCCGGCCGCGTCCCGAACGCCTGGAGCAGCGCCGAGATCCAACCCCGCCTCGGCATCTGGTCCCCCGAGAACACCCCACCCCAGGTGCAGCTGTGCTACCGCGTCGACAACCTCCACGCGGCCGTCGACCGCGTCCGCACCGCCGGCGGCACCGCCGCCGCCATCACCCGCGAACCCTACGGCCTGATGGCCGAATGCACCGACGACCAGGGCACCCGCTTCCAACTCTGGCAGCCCGCCGACTAACCGAACGCCGCCACGAACCGCTCCCGCAAATCCCCCAACCGGTCCACCGGCTCGTTGGAGAACACCAACCGCAGATACCGCCCGCCGCTGCCACCCCAACCCTCCATCGGGGTGGCCGCGACCCGACCGCGCTCGAACAACCGCGACGCGGCCTCGGCCGGCGCGAGCCCCATGGCCGTCGTGTCCACCAGCAGCGACCAACCGCCGCCAGGGGCGACACACGGGTAGCCGGCCAGCTGATCGAGCACCACCGCCGCCCGTTCCCGCCACGTCCCGGTCGCGGCCGCGACATCCGCGTCGGCGTCCGGCGCGGACAACGCGGCCGCCACCGCCTCCTGCGCGATGCCCACCTGACCCACCACGTTCGCGACCGTCACCAGGTGCACATCACGCATGACCGACGCCGGACCCACCACCCAACCCACCCGCCACCCGATCATCCGCAGCTCCTTCGACGCCGACCCCACCGTGATCGTCCGGTCCGCCAACCCCGGGTGCCGCGCCGGATGCGCCGGCCCGGCACCGTCGAACCGGATCCGCTCCATCGCCGCGTCATACACCACCCACGGCACCGCGGTACCGGCCAGCGCATCCCAGTGCTCCGGCCCCAGCAACGCACCCGACGGCATCGCCGGCGACATCAACAACACCGCCGCCGTGTTCGGCCCCACCGCACCGGCCAACTCCCCCGGATCGACCGTCCACCCCGCCGGCCCCGGCCGACTCGCCACAAACCGCGGCACCCCACCCGCCAACCGGATCCGATTGAGGATCCCCAGGTAGAACGGATCGCCGACCACCACCTCCTGCCCCGGCTCCACCGTCGCCAACAACACGTTCAGGATCCCGTTGCACCCACCCGCGCTACACACGCACTCCGCCCCCGGATCGTAGGAACGGTGCGCCATACGACCGACATGCGCCGCCGCCGCCTCCCGCAGCGACGCCCGGCCCTGGAACGGCAGATAACTGTTGGCCGAGTCGTCGTCCACCGCCGCCCGCGTCGCCGCCAACGCCACCGCCGGCGGCCGCAGATCCGTGTCCAGGTTCTCCAACCGCAACAGATCCGGATCACCCGACGCGTCCGCGGCATCCCCCACCCGATCCACCCCGATGCCCCCGAGGTGCGCCAACCGCGACACACTCACCCGCCCACCCGCCTCTCCTGCCCTACGGCCACCAGAACATCCCCGGCTCAGGATGGTCGACGAACCCCAACGCGCGGTAGAGCGGTTCACCCTCCCGCGACGCGTGCAGATCCACCCGCGCCACCCCGCGCTCCCGGAACCACCCCAACAGACACTCCAAGATCGCCCGGCTGTGCCCACACCGCCGGTACCCCGGATCAGTCACCACCCCATACACCTGACCCACCCGGCCGTTGTGCGCCCGCGGCCCCGGCAACCGCTGCTCGACCGCCCCCACACCACACGCCGCCACACCACCCGCGTCGCCATCCACCACCAGGATCCGCGTCCCCTCGGCGGCCACCTGCTCCGCCAACACCCCCGCAAGGCTCTCCCGCCACCCGTTCTCCCCCGACACCTCGATCGCCTCGAACAACAACGCCCGCAACCGCACCAACTCGGCGACATCACCCGCCACCGCTCGCCGCACCCGAGACATGTCATGACCCTATCGCGCCCCAGCCCCTTACATCGACCTGTTCAACGACATCGTCGGAGGTAGGAGGTAGCGTCGAGACCGCTATGCCCAGGAAGGTCGACCACCACTCCCGCCGCACCGCCATCGCCGAATCGGCATGGCGGCTGACCGCGCGCGGCGGCATCGAAGCCGTCACCATGCGCCACGTCGCCACCGACGCCGGCATGTCACTCGGCCAGGTCCAGCACTACTTCCCCACCAAGGACGAACTGCTCACCTTCGCCTACGACCTCCTCACCGAACGCACCGCGCAACGCGTCAACCACCCCGACCCCGACGCCGAACCCCGCGACGTCGTCCACGACGCACTCGTCGAAATGCTCCCCCTCGACGAACAACGCACCCGCCAAGCACACGTCACCCTCGCCTACCTCGCCCACGCCGCCGTCGCCCCCGCCATGGCCGCCCGGCTCCGCAAGACCCACGCCGACCTCATGGACCTCATCGTCGACCAACTCCGCCGCGGCCAACACCGCGGCACCGTCGACCTCGACCTCGACCCCGCCCGCGAGGCCCGCACCCTCCTCGCCGTCCTCGACGGCCTCACCGCCCACGTCCTCATCGGCAACCACACCGCCACCGACGCCGAACACGCCTTCGACACCCACCTCGACGACCTGTTCACCAGCACCTGAACCCCACATGAACACCACCACCCTCCGGGCGACCAACCGCGCCACCCTCGCCCGCCAACACCTCCTCGCCAGAACCGAACAGACCGCCCTCGACACGATCGAGCACCTGGTCGGCATGCAGGCCCAAGCCCCGTTCCCGCCCTACACCGGCCTCTGGACCCGACTGCGGGACTTCCAACCGGACGAACTCGCCGACGCCCTCCTCAACCGCCACGTCGTCCGCATCGCCCTCATGCGCGGCACCGTCCACCTCGTCACCGCCGCCGACGCCTGCTACCTACGCCCACTCATCCAGCCACTGCTCGACCGCGACCTCCGCACCAACACCCAACACGCCCGCCACCTCACCGACCTCGACCCCACGACGATCGCCGACACCGCCCGCCACGCACTCGCCGAACGACCCCACACCCCCAAAGAACTCGGCGCCGCACTCGCCCAACACTGGCCCGACCGCTCCCCCGCCGCACTCACCCACGCCGCCCGCGGCCTGCTGCCACTCGTCCAGGTACCGCCCCGCGCCGTGTGGGGCCGCGCCGGCCACACCGCCTACCAGACCGCCCAACACTGGCTGGGCCGCGAACTCGACCCCGCACCCGACCCACGACGCATGATCACCCGCTACCTCGCCGCGTACGGCCCCGCCTCCGTCGCCGACATGCAGACCTGGTCCGGCCTCACCCGCCTCCGCGAGATAACCGAGACACTCGACCTGCCCACCACCCGCACCCCCGACGGCCGCGAACTCTACGACCTGCCCGACGCACCCCGCCCCGACGAGGACACCCCGGCACCGGTCCGCTTCCTCCCCGAGTTCGACAACATCCTGCTCTCCCACGCCGACCGCACCAGAATCATGACCGAGGAACACCGCAAACGCCTCTTCGCCGTCAAGAACGGCGTCCTCCCCGGCACCTTCCTCGTCGACGGCTTCGTCCACGGCTCGTGGCGCGTCACCCGACAACGCACGTCAGCCCTACTGATCATCACCCCATGGGCTCGAACCACCGACAAGGACCTGACCGTCCTCACCGCCGAAGGCACCCGCCTCCTCGACTTCCTCGCCGCCACCGCCGAGACCAAAGACGTCCGGATCGAGACCTGAACGTACCGCCCCCACTGCCGAGCCGGCCAACACAAGCCCAGCCAGGCAGACACGAAGCCAGTCGGTCCGCTCTGTGCGCTTTTGGGTCTACCGCACCTTCTCTCGGAAGCCTCGAGCAACCGCGCATAATATTGGACATCTATATGATTGATACAATATCAATGTAGTACTGTGGGGGAGTGGCGTGCGAGGTTGTGTTTGTCGCGCCAACGGGACACAGCGCGAATGCGCCGACAGACGATGGCCCTTCCAGCTAATGGCTACGAGCGGGCCAGCGGGGCCATGAACTGCTGCCGCTGGCCAGGGTCTCCGTAGCATCCGCCGAGGATCGGGCGAATACGGCTCGATAGGGTTCTGACCTTGGGAATCGAGCAGGCGTGGTGTCTCACCCTGACCACGAACGCCGTCATCGCGTGGACGACGGAGTACTTCGGGCTCGCCGTCGAGTCGCTGCGCCGCGGCGGCCGCCATGTCGACGACGAGGTGCTCGCGCACATCTCCCCGGCCCACAGCGAGAACGTGAACTTCTTCGGCGCCATCGAGGTCGACATCGACGCCGAACTCGCCCAGCTCGGCCCGACCGGGTACCGGCCGCTGCGCGCGGGCGACACCCTGTTCTGAACTTCTCGATCACGGCCAGCTTGGTGGGGGTTGTGGCAGTGGGTTAGCTCCGGAGGGGCGCAATCCGTCGAAGATGATGGCCTGGTAGCGACGCCACAGGTCCGGGTGCGCGTTGGGGTGGCAGCCGGCAACGTGAACGGGTGCGCAGATCAGCAGGAAGACGTCGGTGCCGGTGATGTCGGCTCGGATGGCCCCCGCCGCACGGGCCCGGTCGACGAGTGCGCTGACGGCCACGTGCAGGTCGTTGCGCAGTTCGGTCACTCGGGAGTCGTCGTCGGCTCGCAGGAAGGTGAGGTCCTGCTGCTTGATCCCGTCGGCGGCGACAGTCAGGAACTCCGACAGTGCGGCCTCCGGGTCGGCTGTCGCGAGCAACCGTCGGGCCACAGCGGTGAGCGCCGCGAAGTGGCCACCGACGATCGCGGCGATCAGCTCCTCCTTCGAGGTGAAGTGGCTGAACACCGTCGCCTTCGCCACGCCCGCCCGGTCTGCGATATCTGCGATCGAGGCGTCGATGCCGCGCGCGGCGAACTCTTCCTCGGCCGCGGCGAGGAGGAGCTCACGATTGCGGGCTGCGTCAGCGCGGAGCGGGCGAGCCGAGGAGGTCATGGATCACACTCTAGCAACTTGATCGACCGGTCATCTTCGGCTTAGGCTCGGCGACTAACATGACCGGTCGATCAAGTTGAGGGTGTTCGGCCGGTCATCCCGAAGGAGGAGGACACCTGATGAACCTGAACGGCGCGACAGCCCTGGTCACTGGGACGAACAGGGGCCTGGGCCACCATTTCGCGGTGGAGCTGCTCAAGCGGGGCGCGAAGGTGTACGCGACCGCCCGCCGCCCCGAGCTCGTCGACGTGCCCGGTGCCGAGGTGCTGCGGGTGGACATCACCGACCAGGAATCGGTCGCTGCGGCGGCGGAGGCTGCCCCCGATGTCGACCTGCTGATCAACAATGCTGCGTTCACCGGTGGCGGGAACTTCATCGGTGGAGATCTCGACTCGATCCGAGCGGTGATGGATTCCAGCTACTACGGCACGCTGGCCATGATCCGTGCGTTCGCCCCGGTCCTAGCGCGCAACGGCGGTGGCGCGATTCTCAACGTGTTGTCGGCGGTGGCGTGGATGACCGTCGATGGCAATACCTCCTACGCGGCGGCGAAGTCCGCGCAGTGGGGGCTGACCAACGGGGTTCGTGTCGAGCTGGCCGGGCAGAACACGCTGGTTTGCGCGCTGGTTCCGGGGCTCATCGACACCGAGACGCTGCGCGACTACGCGCGCGGGTCCGGGATCGTGTTGCCCGAGCGGCGGCTCAACGATCCGGCGGATCTCGTCCGTCGAGCTCTGGACGGGATCGCCGCCGGGGAGATCGAGATCCTCGATGAGTCCGCTGTCGAGGCGAAGGCTCGTCTGGCCGGGCCGCCGGCCCAGTTCGATCTGAGCGCCGCCCGGTAGCCGGTCATGTTCGGCGTGGGGTGGGGTCTCCCCGGTGGTCGACAGGCATATGCGCAGCTCGGGGAACGCGGCGACGGTACCGACGGTGCGTTCGGGGTCGGCGGGCTCCACGTGCGCGGCCCAGGTGCTGCTCACCGCACAGCCCGACACCTCGGCCACCAGCCCGCAGCAGAACGACAGCAGATCCCGCCCGCTCGCGATCATCGCGCCCATCGCCCCGTGATCACCACCCGTGACCAAGTCAACCAAGTCAGGAGCTCTCCGTGATCCGCTTCTTCTCCCTCATCCCCCGCCTCCCCGACATCGACCGCCAGCGCTTCCACGACCACTGGCGCCACCCGCACGGCACCCTGGGCCGCCAGATCCCGGGCATGCTCACCTACGTCCAGGCGCACCAGTTCGACACCGACCGCCTCGGCCCGGGCCAGGACGAGTTCGACGGCGTCGCCATGCCCTCGTTCGACTCCGCGAAGGACGCCGCCGCACTGGTCGACGAGCCCTTGTTCGTCGACAACATCCGCCCCGACGAGCCGTTGTTCCAGGACCTGCCGAGGGTCGTCTTCTTCATCACCGAGGAGGAGGTGATCGTCTCGCGGCCCGCCATCGGCGCCGGCGCCGCGGCCGATCGGCAGTGGGACGTGCTGGAGCGGCCGACCAGCATCCATCTCCTGCAGTTCGTGCACCTCGACGGCAATCCCGGCTGGGCCGGCGCGGACGACGCCGAGCTCGGCCTGCGGATCGGCGCGCTGCGCCACGCGGTGAACCGGCCGAGCGCGGAGGTGCACAGCGACAGCGCACCGTTCCTCGGCGCCCGCCAGCTGTGGTGGCCCACCCTGACGGCGTTCCAGGACGGCGTGGACGCCGATCCGGCCGCCTTCGACGAGCTCCTCGCCCGGGCCGGTCACGCCGTCACCATGCTGGCGGTCTCGGAACGGTTCCTGCGCTGAGCCTGCTCGCCACCGCCGGACTGACCGACGGCACCGGCGGTGGCGGCGGAGCAGCCGGTGTGCGGATGTTCTCCGACCGGCCACCTCGTCGAAGATCCGCCCTGGAACGG
>NZ_JBJMIE010000437.1:0-10726 GCF_045807065.1 Actinophytocola sp.
CTCGGGATCGACTGCTACGGGTTCGCGCCGCTGTACGTGCCTGCGGGTTTCGACCTGCAACGCATGGCACACGGCGTGGACGAGCGGGTGCCGGTCGAGGCCTTACGCTTCGGCGTGAACGCCCTGGACAGGTTCCTGTCGACGGTGTGAGCGGTAGTGGTAGTGGGCGGCATCGGTGTACCCGGCGCGCTGGTAGAGGCGCCGGGCACCCGCGTTCTCGGCGCGGACCTGCAGCCATGACCGCGTGATGCCGCGTTCCCGTCCCGAGGTGAGCAACCCGGCGAGGACGGCCGCCCCGAGCCCACGCCGCCGCATGTCGGGCCGCACGGCGAGGCAGTACAGCCCACCCCACTCCCCGACCAGCGCCAACCGCCCGACCGCGGCGGCCCCGCGCGCGTCGCGGATGGTGCCGTAGAGGGCAGGCCCGCCGCCGAGGATCTTCTCGGCGACGGCAAGCGCGGCGGCGTCCCCGCGCCCGTCGACGGCCCACCAGAGCCCGAGCCACGCGGCGTCCGCCGCCTCGGCGACGTCGACCTGGTGCGTCCCGAGGGCCGCGAGCACGATGTCGACCACGGCGGTCTGGACGACGGTCGGCGAGCCGGACGCGTACCCCCGCGCGTCGAGGACCCGGTCCAGCTCGGTGTCCTGCTCCCCGACCTGGAACACGACCGGCAGTCCCCGGTCGGCATAGAGCTTCTCGACCTGCTCCAGGGCCGCGGTCATGTCGGCGGACGCGGCCAGCGGCAGCACGGAGTTGGCACGCTGCGTCACGCCTCCCGAGAAGCGGGCGAGCCACCCGTCCACGGGGATCTCCTCGATCGCGGGCCATCCCGCACGCATCAGCTCCTCGAACACGTCACGAGAGTAACCATGCACTCAACTGAATAGTCATTCCTACCTAGCCGTCGGTGTAGTCGCCTATATAGAGTTCTCCATATGCCGCGCATGACGTTGCAAACCCAGGCCGTGCTGGCCGTCCTGCTGGCACGCGAGACGTGGGGCTTCGAACTGAGCAAGGAAAGCGGCCTACCAGCGGGGACGATCTACCCGATCCTGCAACGCCTGACCACGGCCGGCTGGGTGACGAGCAGATGGGAACAGGCGGAAGCGGCCCAGGCGGAGGGCCGCCCGCCACGGCGGTACTACGCGCTGACGACCGAGGGCCGCGCCCGCGCCATCAACGCCCTGACCGAGTCCGCCCGGCATCGGACCCGCCTGACGGGCCTGCTGTCCCCGGAACCGGGAGGTGAGCAGGCGTGACCACCTCCGCAGGCCCAGCGGCGGACCGGGATCGACCGACCACGACCGCCCCGCCGCTCAACAGCTCTCACGCCTCCGGATCACGGAACCCAGGCGGCTGGCGGCAAGATGGTGCCATCTCCACCGCCGGGCCTCCCGGCAACACCGTCGGTTCGGACGATGCAGGCCTCTCGTCGCCGAGTTCCGTCTCGCCTGGCCCGCGGGATCCAGACGTTCGCCCGCGACACGGCGCCCCCTCGACTGCCGAGCCGCCCACCGACAGCCCACACGCGCTCGACCCAGGCGACTGGCGACGAGGTGACACCACTTCGCGGGCCGAACCACCCACGAACAGCCCTGACACTCCCGGCTCGGATGGGCAGGTGAATCGTCCTGTTCGTTTCGGTGGGAAGGGTGTGGGGCCGCTCGCCCTCGTAGGTGGGGGTGGCGGTGCGGTGGGGCTGGGCCTCGCGGTGGGTGGGAGTGGGTGGGTGGCGCCGGTGGTCTTCCTTGTCGTGGTGGTGGGGGGTGGCGTGCGTGTCGGGCGGCCGTGGCTCGGGGTTGGGCTGGTGGTGGCCACCGGGGCGCTGCTCGCGGCGCCCGACGGCGCGGTTCGGGTTCTCGGGTCCGTGTGGTTGTGGGTTGCCGCGCTCGTGGGGGCGGCCGCCCTGGTTCGGGGGGTTCGGCGGTGCCTTCCCGGCGGGACGACCTTGCTCTGGCACCTCGCCTGGCTGCTGCCGCCCGGGGAGCGGGAACTCTGGCGCGCCGAGGTTCGCTCGGTCCTGCATGCCTGCGCGTCGAACGCCGAAGCGCGGCGTCAGGTCCTCGGGTTCCTCACGGCGGTGCCGGCCACCGTCGCCACGAGTTGGCGGGTTCGCCGGTGATCCGGCTTGTCGGGGTGGCCAAGCGGTACGGGCGCGGGCCGTTCGTGGTGGCCGGGGTCGACGCCGAGGTCCGGGGCGGCGAGGTGCTCGTCGTTCACGGGCCCAACGGGGCCGGCAAGTCCACGCTGCTGCGGCTCGTCGTCGGGAGTCTGGCGCCCACTCACGGGCGGGTGCTGGGTCGGCCCGCCACCGTCGGCTACGTGCCCGACCGGTTTCCCGCGCGGCTGCGGATGCCCGCCGGCGCGTATCTCCGGCACATGCAGCGAATACGGCCAACGACTACGGGAAATCCCGCCGCGCTTCTCGAGCGCCTCGCCTTTCGCGGCGGGCTCCGCACGCCGATGAGCCGGCTGTCGAAGGGCAACGCGCAGAAGGTCGGGCTCGCCCAGGCCCTGTGTTCCGGCGCCCCACTACTGGTGCTCGACGAGCCGTGGTCCGGGCTCGACGCCGAGGCCCGGCCGGTGCTCACCACCGCCCTCCAGCAGCTCGTCGCCGGCGGTGTCGCCGTGGTGGTGAGCGACCACACCCGCACGGCGGAGACCCTGGTCGGGCACCGGAGCGTGCTCCTGCACAGCGGCGGGCTCACCGACGCGAACGCCGGCCCCCGCACGGTCGCGGTCACCGTGCGCTGCGCCCGTCCCGATCAGGCCGCCGAGCGGTTGAGCGGGTTCGGCGCCGTCGAACGACACGCCGGCGAGCTCTCCCTCCGGGTGCCGCCCGGTGACGTCGACGCCCTGCTAATCGCGGCCCTGCGCCTGGGGTGCTCGGTGCGGGAGGTGCGCGAATGCGTCGACTGACCGGGCTCGTGCGGTATCTCGGCGCGGACCTCGTGCGCTCCCAACGGTTTCTGCTGCCGGCCTTCCTGTACGTCCTCCTTCTCGCGCCACTGTTCAACGGCGACCCCGGGCCGCCGCCCGAACTGTGGATCGTCACCGTCCTCGTGCTCTACCCCGTCTCGTGCTGGCTCGCCGTGACGGTCGCCAACACCGAGGACCCGACCCAACGGCAGGTGACGATCGCCGCCGCGGGCGGACCCGGACGGGTCGCCGCCGGCGTCCTGCTGACGTGCCTGCTCGCCGACGCCGCACTCGCCGCCATCGCCGTGTGCTGGCCCGTGCTGTCCACGCGGTACGCCTTCCCCGCCCCGGTCGTCGTGGCCGGCGCGCTCGCCCACGTCGCGGCGGCCGCCACCGGGACGGCGGTCGGCCTGCTGTGCGCCAGGCCGGTCATCGACGGCATCGGCTGGAGCGTGGTCGCCGGCGGGGGCGTCGTCTTCCTCACGGCGACCCAGATGTGGCTCCCACCCATCGGCCTGACCGTCCGCGCACTGGACGCCGAGACGACGACCCCCGGCGCGACAGCAACCCTCGCGGCCCAAGCCGCTCTCGGCCTCGCGCTGTCCGCCCTGGCCGCCGCGGCGACCGTGGCCGTGCACAACCGGCGTTAGGAGGCGACCGGCGCGGTCTCGGCGAACTGGGTTCGGTACAGCTCCTCGTACCTCCCTCCCGCGGCCAGCAGCGACTCGTGCGTGCCGCGTTCGGCGATGCGGCCGTCCTCCACCACGAGGATCTGGTCGGCCGCCCGCACGGTCGACAGGCGGTGGGCGATCACCAGGGCGGTGCGCCCCGACAGGGCCTCCGCCAGGGCCTCCTGTACCGCCGCCTCCGAGGTCGAGTCCAGGTGGGCCGTCGCCTCGTCCAGGATCACCAGTCGCGGTTTGGCCAGCAGCAGCCGGGCGATGGTCAGGCGCTGGCGTTCACCGCCCGACAACCGGTAACCGCGCTCCCCCACGACCGTGTCCAGGCCGTCCGGCAGGGCGCGTACCAGGGTGTCCAGGCGGGCACGGGTCAACACCTCCCACATGTCCGCCTCCGACGCCCCCGGCGCCGCGAACAGCAGGTTGGACCGCACCGACTCGTGGAACAGGTGACCGTCCTGGGTCACCATGCCCATCGACTCCCGCAGCGACGCGAACGACACGTCCCGCACGTCCACCCCGGACAGCCGGATCGCCCCGGCGTCCACGTCGTACAGTCGCGGCACCAGCGACGCGATGGTCGACTTCCCCGCCCCGGACGACCCCACCAGCGCCACCAGTTGACCCGGCTCCACCCGGAACGACACGTCGTGCAGCACCTCGACCCCGCCCCGCGTGTCGAGCTTCGCCACCTCCTCCAGCGACGCGAGCGACACCTCCGACGCCGCCGGGTACGCGAACGACACCGACGAGAACTCCACCGACACCGGACCGTCCGGCACCGACACCGCGGCCGGACTCTCCTCGATCAGCGGGCGCAGGTCCAACACCTCGAAGACCCGCTCGAACGACACCAGCGCGCTCATCACCTCCACCCGCGCCGAGGCCAGGGACGTCAGCGGCGCGTACAGCCGCGTCAGCAGGAACGCCAGCGACACCACCGCTCCCGCCTCGAGCGTGCCGGCGAACGCGAACCACCCGCCGACCCCGTACACCAGGGCCAGCGCGAGCGCCGACACCAGCGTCAGCGCCGTCACGAACACCGCCTGCGCCATCGCCGTGCGCACGCCGATGTCCGCGACCCGCCGCGCCCGCGCCGCGAACTCGGCGGACTCGTCGGCGGGCCGGCCGAACAGCTTCACCAGCGTCGCGCCGGGTGCCGAGAACCGCTCGGTCATCTGCGTGCTCATCGTCGAGTTGTGGTTGGCTGCCTCGCGTTCCAGCCGCGCCAGCCGCGCGCCCATCCGCCGCGCCGGCAGCACGAACACGGGTAACAGCACCAGCGCCAGCACCGTGATCTGCCACGACACCCCGACCATCACGGCCAGCGTCAGCACCAGCATCACGATGTTCGACAGCACCCCGGACAGCGTCGAGGAGAACGCGTGCTGCGCGCTCACGACGTCGTTGTTCAGCCGCGACACCAGCGCGCCGGTCCGGGTGCGCATGAAGAACGCGACCGGCATCTTCTGCACGTGGTCGTACACCGCCGTGCGCAGGTGCAGGATCAGCCCCTCACCGATCCGCGCCGACAGCCACCGCGCGACCACCCCCAGCACCGCCTCCGCGACGGCGATCACCGCGATCAGCACGGCCAGGACCACGACCAGCCGCAGCGACGACCGCGCCACGATCGCGTTCACCACCCAGCCGGCGAGCACCGGCGTGGCCACCGCCAGGACCGCCGTCACCACGCTGAGCAGCAGGAACCACGCGAGCAACCGTCTGTGCGGGCGCGCGAAGCGGCTGATCCGGCGCAACGTCGCCATCGAGAACGGACGGCGGTCGTCCGTCGCGTTCACCGTGTTGTAGAGCGACATCCACGCTGTGGTCTCCATGTCCATGACGGCACCCTCGCACGATCCACCGACAATTACGGATCGACGCCAGGACCTGGACCGAAGTGGAGGTCAAGTGCGCGGGACGCCCACCGGGTTCGGCGAGGGCACCAGTCCCGACGCCCACACCGCGTCCAGCGCGGGCGCGAGCACCGACACCACCTCCTCCACCGGCACCGCCGACAGACCGCCCTGCCAGGCAAGGGAATCCGTCGTCTCCTCGACGGAGTCCAGCAGCTCGACACCGGCCGGGGTGAGCCCCTCCGAGGTCAGCAGTCCACGCGCCACCAGCGACGCACGGGCCTCCGCCCACTCCTCGGGCGACCAGCCGCGGATCTCCCGCATCCCCTCCGGCGGGAACCCGTTGCGCGCCAGCTGCAGGTGCGTCGCGTCGAGCCCGGACAACCCGGCCGTGGCCAGAG
Organism: Actinophytocola sp.; assembly: GCF_045807065.1. Lineage (GTDB taxonomy): Bacteria > Actinomycetota > Actinomycetes > Mycobacteriales > Pseudonocardiaceae > Actinophytocola. The sequence goes on from NZ_JBJMIE010000437.1 coordinate 5,861, forward strand.
CCGCGACGTGCCCGTCACCGCGGTGCTCCCGCAGCGTCGTCGCCAGCTGGAACACCGCCGCGACCGGGTCCTCCGGCAGCGGCAACGCGGCGTTCGCGCTTCCCAACGGCCGCCCGGTCGGCTCGAACGAGGCCGCCGACAGCAGCGGCAGCGCGGCCGCGCACGCGTCGGCCGGCACCCCGATCCCCCGCAGCACCTCGACGCCGAGCGCCGAGCGGGCCGCCAGGCAGTCCGCGGCCGACGCGCGCGACCACGCGGACGGCAACGACCGGGCCACCATGTCCGGCCCGAACACGCCGAAGATCCCCACCACGGCCGGCGCCGACACCGCACCCAGTGGCGCGGAACGGAACGCGAAGTAGGTGTCCCAGTAGCCCCGCAGCCCGATCGCCTTGCCCGCGGCGCGGCACTCCGGCGCGAAGTAGGTGACGGCGTGCAGTGGTTCCAGCGTGGTCCAGAGTCGACGCGCGGCGTGCATGCCCCCATTCAATAGGATCGCACCGGTGATGAGTGCCCGAGGTTTCCTCTCGTCGTTCGAGAACACCGATCCGCCGCTGACCTGGATCGACGCGACCGACCTCGACGCCACTGGCGCGCCGCGTGCCGCGGGCGCCACCATGAGCACCCGCGAGGGCGGGGGTCCCCGGAAACCGGCCACCGCCAAGCCGAAGGTCGGGTTCACCGGCCTGCGTGCCCTGCGCTACGCCGGCACGCACACCGCACCCGGCCCCGGCAGCGCCACCAACAGACTGTTCCTGCTCGAGCTGCCGGTCACCGAGGACACCGTGCTGTCCTACGTCATCTTCCCCGAGTTCACCGGCGACGACTTCGCCGGCACGTACGTCGCGCTGGACCTCGCCTTCGACGACGGCACCTACCTGAGCGAGCTGGGCGCCCGCGACCAGCTCGGCTTCCCGCTCACCGCCCGCGGTCAGGGCGAGTCCAAGGCGCTCACCCCGAACCAGTGGAACCTGCGCAGGATCCGGCTCGGGGCCGTCGCGAAGGGCAGGACCATCGCGCGCGTCCTGCTCGCCTACGACAACCCGAACGGCCCCACCGAGTACGCCGGCTGGCTCGACGACGTCGCCATCACCGAGCGTCCGACCCAGCCCGAGCGGCGCCCGGTCGACCACGTGATCACCACCCGCGGCACCGACTCCACCAAGGCGTACTCCCGCGGCAACACCATCCCCGCCACCGCCGTCCCGCACGGCTTCACGTTCTGGACCCCCGTCACCGACGCCGGCGCGCGGGGCTGGCTCTACAGCTACCACCGTCACAACGACGACCAGAACCTCCCCGCCCTGGAGGCACTCGCCGCGAGCCACCTGCCCAGCCCGTGGATGGGCGACCGGCAGACCTTCCAGATCCTGCCCTCCGCCGCCCCGAAACGGCCCAGCTCGCGGCGCCGCAGGCGCAAGCTCACCTTCCGGCACGGCAACGAGCTGGCCCGGCCGCACCACTACCGGGTGCGGTTCACCAGCGGCATCGTCGCCGAGATCGCGCCCGCCGACCACGCCGCGATCCTCCGGTTCACCTTCCCCGGCGAGGACGCCAACCTCGTCTTCGACAACATCACCCGCCACGGCCGGCTCACCCTCGACCCGGTGGCCGGCGTGGTCACCGGCTACTCGGACGTCCGGAGTGGACTGTCCGAGGGCGCCGGCCGGCTCTTCGTCCACGCCACGTTCGACCGCACCATCTCCGCGACCGGCCGGCTGTGGCGGGGATTCTCCCGCAAGGTCGCCGGCTACCTGAGGTTCGAGCCGGACCTCACCGGCCCGACCGTCGTCACCATGCGCGTGGCCACCTCGCTGATCAGCGTGGCGCAGGCGAAGAAGAACCTGTGGCTGGAGATCCCCGACCACGACACGTTCGAGACCGTCCGCGACCGCGCCGCCGACCAGTGGGACGCCCTCCTCGGACGCGTGCGGGTGGACGGCGCCACCGAGGACCAGCTGACCACCCTGTACTCCAACCTGTACCGGCTCTACCTCTACCCCAACCGCGGCCACGAGAACACCGGGACCGACGAGGTCCCCACCATCGCCTACACCAGCCCCGTGAGGCCCGCGGCCAGGAAGGACACCCCCACCCACACGGGACGGACCGTCCAGGCGGGCCGGATCTACGTCAACAACGGCTTCTGGGACACCTACCGGACCGTGTGGCCGGCGTACACGCTGCTCACCCCGAACCACGCCGGCGAGCTGATCGACGGGTTCGTGCAGCAGTACCGCGACGGCGGCTGGATCGCCCGCTGGTCCTCCCCCGGCTACGCGGACCTCATGACCGGGACCAGCTCCGACGTCGCGTTCATCGACGCCTACCGCAAGGGGGTGCGCGACTTCGACATCCGCTCCGCCTACGAGGCCGCGCTGCGCAACGCCACCGTCGCCCCGGACCTCGGCGGCGTCGGCCGCAAGGGCATCGACCGCGCGCTCTTCCTCGGCTACACGCCGACCTCGACCGAGTTCGGCCTCTCGTGGACGCTCGAGGGCTGCGTCAACGACTTCGCGATCGCGGCCCTCGCCGAGGAGATGGGCGACGCCGAGAGCCACGAGTACTTCACCAGCCGCGCGCTGAACTACGTGCACGCGTTCGACCCCGGGACGGGATTCTTCCAGGGCCGCGACGAGAAGGGCCGGCCTCGGCACGCGCCCGACAGGTTCGACCCGCGGGCATGGGGCGGCGACTTCGTCGAGACCAACGGCTGGAACACCGCGTTCAGCGTCCCGCACGACGGCGCCGGTCTCGCGAACCTCCTCGGCGGTCGCGAGGCACTGGCCGCCAAGCTCGACGAGTTCTTCGCCACGCCGGAGAACGGACGCGACCGCGGCGCGTACCGGCGCACCATCCACGAGATGACCGAGGCCCGCGACGTCCGCATGGGACAGTACGGCCACAGCAACCAGCCGTCCCACCACATCATCTACATGTACGCCTACGCGGGCGCCGCGTGGCGGACGCAGGAGAAGGTGCGCGAGGTCCTCTCCCGCCTCTACGCCGACAGCGAGATCGGCCAGGGCTACTGCGGCGACGAGGACAACGGCGAGATGTCCGCGTGGTGGCTGTTCAGCGCGCTCGGTTTCTACCCGCTGCGCGTCGGCAGCCCCGAGTACGTCATCGGCTCACCGCTGTTCCGGCACGCGGTCGTGCGCATGGACAACGGCAACGAGCTCGTGGTCAACGCGCCGAACAACAGCCCGGAGAACGTGTACGTGCAGGGGCTTTCGGTCAACGGCCAGCCGTGGGACCGGGTCCACCTGCCGCACGAGGTGCTCGCCGGCGGCGCGACGCTCGACTTCCGCATGGGTTCCCGGCCGTCCACCTGGGGCTGCAACCCCGACGCGCTGCCGCCGTCGCTCACCCCGGACGGCGAAGTGCCGATCCCCCTGCGGGACATCACGAACACGACCGGCGGCCACGGCGAGGGCAGCGACGGCATGGACGTGGCCGCCCTGTTCGACGACACCAGCCGCACGCAGGTGACGTTCAGGACGGCGACCCCGTGGCTCGCCTACCAGCTGCCACACAGCGGAGCCACGGTCCGGTACTACACGCTGACCTCCGGCTCCCGCGGCGACGACCCCCGCTCGTGGACGCTGCGCGGCTCCGCCGACGGTGCACGGTGGACGGTCCTGGACGAGCGCACCGGCGAGCGGTTCCGGTGGCGCCGCCAGACCCGGGCGTTCAGGGTCGCCAACCCCGGCGCCTACCGGCAGTACCGGTTGGACGTCACCGAGAGCGCCGGTGGCGAGCCCGTGACGCTGGCCCAGGTGGAGCTGCTCGTATGACACAGGGCGCCTCCCCGGAAGCGGGAAGGCGCCCTGTGTGCGGAAGAACGTCAGGCGCGGCGCGACGCCTCGAACTGCTTGGCCGGGCCGGTGAGCACCAGCGCCAGCGAGATGATCGGCATGACGACGAGCAGGATCGCGATGATCCCGCCACCCAACGCCGCCAACCACACGATGCACAGCACGATCTGCAGGCCGGCAGCGATGACCATCAGCTTGCCTGCCGTGCCACTGAGCGTCTTGATTCCAGCCCAGATCAGCAGACCCGCGCCCACCAGGCCCGCGATGGCCACGATCCACCCCAGGGCCAGTAGTCCCTTGTCCACCTTGACGCCGAACTTGGCCTCGGTCTCCCCGACTTGGCTGGACACCGCGCCGAAGATGACCAGCGCGAAGATCGTGCAGATCAGCGTGATACCCGCCTGCACGAAGGCCAGCACCGCCGCCGCGGTGACCCCACCGGGTCGGGTCACCGGACCACTGCTGTGCTCCGGTGGCGCCGGCGGCATCGCGCCGTAGCCCGACTGCCCCTCGTTGAAGTCGCCCGCGGGCTGCTGCCCGTACGGCTGTGACATTGTTGTTTACCCCTCTCGCGCGGCTTCAGTGTCCGCGACGTGACTGCAGGAACTGCGTTGTGGAACCACCCAACGACATGACGAGCGTGATCGTCGGCATGATGGCGAAGAAGATACCGACACCGATTACGATCCCTTTACCGGTGTCGACGATGTCGATGCCCCCGGAGTCGATCGCCGCGATCCGGATGATCCACGTGAGGCAGATCACGATCTCCAGTGCGGCGCCGACGACCAACAGTGTGCGGCTCTTCCCGCCCATGATCTGCACGCCGCCGGCGATCAGCAGTGCGGCGCCGATGACCTGGGCGATCACCAGGATCCACGAGAACGCGAGGTCACTGCCGTTCGCGTTGTTGTTGTCCCCGCTCGCGAGGCCGATCAGGATGAGGATCGTCGGGATGAGCGTGATGCCGGCCTCGACGTAGCCCAGTACGGCGGCCGCGGTCACGGTGCCCGGCCGCGGGATCGGACCCGAGCTGTACTCGGGTGGC
>NZ_JBJMIE010000438.1:0-11576 GCF_045807065.1 Actinophytocola sp.
CGACGACACGCCGGCCCGCCGGGGGTGGCCGTTGCGCGACCACGGCACCGCCTCGGTGAGCAGCGAGACCGCCCCCGCCGACCAGTCGACGCTCGGCGTCGGCTCGTCGACGTGCAGCGTCTTCGGCAGCAGGCCGTGTTCCAGTGCCTTCACCATCTTGATCACCCCGGCCACGCCGGCCGCGGCCTGGGCGTGCCCGATGTTCGACTTCAGGGACCCGAGCCACAGCGGACGGTCCCGGTCCTGGCCGTAGGCCGCCAGCACCGCCTGCGCCTCGATGGGATCGCCCAGGGTGGTCCCGGTGCCGTGCCCCTCGACCACGTCCACCTCGGACGGGGACAGCCCGGCGGAGGCCAGCGCGGAGCGGATCACCCGCTGCTGGGACGGGCCGTTGGGCGCGGTCAGGCCGTTGGACGCCCCGTCCTGGTTGACCGCCGAGCCGCGCACGACCGCCAGCACCCGGTGTCCGTGCCGCCGCGCGTCGGACAGGCGCTCCACCAGCAGCACACCGACGCCCTCGCCCCAGCCCGTGCCGTCCGCGGCGGCGGCGAAGGCCTTGCACCGGCCGTCCGCGGCGAGCCCGCGCTGCCGGGAGAACTCGACGAACGCGCCCGGCGTGGCCATCAGGGCCACCCCTCCGACGAGGGCCAGCGTGCACTCGCCCCGGCGCAGCGACTGCGCGGCCAGGTGCAGCGCCACCAGCGAGGACGAGCACGCCGTGTCCACCGTCACCGCGGGCCCCTCCAGGCCGAACGTGTACGCCACCCGGCCCGAGACCACGCTGGCCGACGTGCCGGTGAGCAGGTAGCCCTCGGTGGTCTCGGCGGCGGCCCGCACCAGTGCGGCGTACTCCTGCCCGCTGACCCCGACGAACACGCCGGTCTGGCTGCCCCGCAGGGACAGCGGGTCGATGCCGGCGCGCTCCAGCGCCTCCCAGGAGGTCTCCAGCAACAGCCGCTGCTGGGGGTCCATGGACAGCGCCTCCCGCGGCGCGATCCCGAAGAACTCGGCGTCGAAGTCCCCCGCGCCGCGCAGGAACCCCCCGACGCGCACGTACGACGTGCCGGGCTGGTCGGGGTCGGCGTCGAACAGGCCGTCCAGGTCCCAGCCCCGGTCGGTCGGGAACTCCGACATCGCGTCGACGCCGTCCGCGACCAGCCGCCAGAGGTCCTCGGGCGAGCCGACCCCGCCGGGGAACCGGCAGCTCATCGCCACGATCGCGACCGGCTCGTCGGACGCGGCGGACGCGGCGGACGCGGCGGTCACCGCCGGCTGCCCGGTGGCGCCGACGAGTTGGTCGCGCAGGTGGGCGGCGACCGCGGCCGGGGTCGGGTAGTCGAACACCAGCGTGGCCGGCAGCTTGCGGTCGGTCGCGGCACCCAGCCGGTTCCGCAGCTCGACCGCGGTCAACGAGTCGAAGCCGACGTCGGAGAACGGCCGGTTGGCCTCGACCGTCTCCGGTGAGGAGTGGCCGAGCACGGTGGCGACCTCCGCGCGCACGAGGTCCAGCAGTGTCCGCTCACGCTCCCCGTCGGACATCCGGGAGAGCCGGTCGACCAGCGCCGAGGCGGCAGCGGCCCGCGCCGCCCGCCGGAGCGGGGCACGCACCAGGCCGCGGAACACCGCGGGCACGTCACCGGAGCGGCGCAGCGCCGCGGTGTCCAGGTGCATCGGCAGCACGACCGGCTCGTCCACGCGCAGCGCGGCGTCGAACAGCGCCAGACCGTCGGCCGTGGACAGCGGGGTCAGGCCGGCACGGGCCATGCGGCGCACGTCCGCGTCGCCGAGGTGCGCGGTCATCGCGCTGCGCCGCGCCCACAGGCCCCAGCCCAGCGACTGCCCGGCGAGGCCGGCGGCCCTGCGCTTCTCGGCGAGACCGTCGAGGAACGCGTTGGCGGCCGCGTAGTTGCCCTGGCCGGGCGCGCCCAGCGTGGCCGACGCCGAGGAGAACAGCACGAACGCGTCCACGTCGCCGACCAGCTCGTGCAGGTTGCGGGCGGCGTCGACCTTGGGGCGCAGCACGGTGTCCAGGCGTTGCGGGGTCAGCGCGTCGATCGTGGCGTCGTCGAGCACGCCGGCGGCGTGGACCACCGCGGTGAGGCGCGGGACGGCGTCGAGCACGGCGGCCAGCGCCGCCCGGTCGGCGGCGTCGCACCGCACCACGTCGACCGTCGCGCCCCGCTCGGTCAGCTCCGCGGCCAGCTCGGGCGCCTCGCCACCCCGGCTCGCCAGCACCAGCCTGCGGACCCCGTGCTCGGCGACCAGGTGCCGGGCGATCGCACCGCCCAGGACCCCGGTCGCGCCGGTGACCAGCACCGTGCCGGTCGGGTCGATGACCCGCGGCATCGTGAGCACGACCTTGCCCACGTGCCGGGCCTGGCCGAGGAAGCGCAGCGCGCCGGCGGCGCGGCGGACGTCCCAGGTGGTCACCGGCAGCGGGCGCAGCGCACCCGTCCGGAACAGCGCCATCAGCTCGGCGAGCATCTCGCCGATCCGGTCCGGGCCGGCCGCCATGATGTCGTAGATCCGGTAGTCGACGCCGGGATGGGCGCGCGCGACCTCGGCGGGGTCGCGCCGGTCGGTCTTGCCCATCTCCAGGAACCGCCCGCCCGGCCCGAGCAGCCCGAGTGAGGCGTCGACGAACTCCCTGGCCAGCGAGTTCAACACCACGTCGACCCTCGGGAACCGCGCCGCGAAGCCGAGGTCGCGGGACGAGGCGAGGTGCTCGGCGTCCAGGCCGAGCGAGCGCAGGGTGTCCCACTTGCCGGCGCTGGCGGTGCCGAAGACCTCGGCGCCGAGGTGCCGGGCCAGCTGCACGGCGGCCATGCCGACACCGCCTGCCGCGGCGTGCACCAGCACGGACTCGCCGGCACGCAGGCGGGCGAGGTCGACGAGGCCGTAGTAGGCGGTGAGGAAGACCACCGGGACCGAGGCCGCCTGCGCGAACGACCAGTCCTCCGGCATCGGCGCGAGCATGCGGTGGTCGGCCACGGCGATCGGCCCGATCGAGTCGGGGAGCATCCCGAACACCCGGTCCCCTGGTGCGAACCCGGCGACCCCGGCGCCGACCTCGAGCACCGTGCCCGCGGCCTCGCCACCCAGGCCGTCCTGGTCGACCATGCCGAGGGTGAGCAGCACGTCGCGGAAGTTCAGCCCCGCGGCGCGCACGGCGATCCGCACCTGGCCCGGTGCCAGCGGGCCGTCCACCTCGGGGCGGGACACGAGCGCGAGGTTGTCCAGCGAGCCCTTGCTGGTGACCTCCAGCCGCCACGGTCCGGTCTCGGGTGGGACGAGCGTGCCGCCGCTGTCGGCGCGGGCGAGCCGGGGCACCAGGAGCCGGCCGCCGCGCACCGCGACCCGCGGCTCGTCGAGGGCGACGGCCGCGGCGACGTCGGCCGGCGTGCAGTCCGCCGCCTCCGCTTCCAGCAGCACGAACCGGCCGGGGTGTTCGGCCTGCGCCGAACGGACCAGGCCGCCCGCGGCGCTGCCCGGCGGTGTCACGAACACCAGCCGGGACGCGGAGAACCGGTCGTCGGCCAGCCAGGACCGCAGGCGGGCCAGCACGTCGACCAGCGCGCCACGGACGTCGTCGTCCTCGGCCACCCGCACCACGACGACGTCGGGCACCCGCGTCAGCTCGTCGAGACCGGCCACCTCGACGACCTCCAGGTCGGCGGCGGGCTCACTGGGTTCGGCGGGCTCGGTGGGCTCGGCGGGCACCCAGTCCAGCCGGAACAGCGAGTCCATGGCGGACCGGGTGACCGTCCCGAGCTGGTCGGCGGACACCGGCCGCAGCGCGAGGGACTCGACCGCGCCCACCGGCTGGCCGGCACCGTCCGCGAGGCGCAGCGAGATCGCGCCGTCGCCGGCCGGGGCGAGCACCACCCGCAGAACGGACGCGCCCACCGCGGACACCGAGACACCGCGCCACGCGAACGGCAGTCGAACCCGGTCCTGGCCGGGCAGGAACGCCGCCGCGTGCAGGGCGGCGTCCAGCAGGGCCGGGTGCAGGCCGAACCCGGCGGCGTCGACCTCGTCGGGCAGCGCGACCTCGGCGAGGACCGCGTCGCCGTGCCGCCAGGCCGCGCGCAGGCCCCGGAACGACGGCCCGTAGTTCAGTCCCGCCGCGGCCAGCTCCTCGTAGGTCGCCTCGACGGGCAGCGGTTCCGCGCCGGGCGGCGGCCACTGGGTGCGGTCGGTGGCCACGCCGGCGCCGTGCTCGACGAGCACGCCGGTCGCGTGCCTCGTCCACGGCTCCGCGCCCTCCTCCGGTCGGGAGTGGACGGCCACCTCGCGGCGGCCCGACTCGGCGGCGCCGACGGTCACGTGGAGGTGCACGCCGCCGCTGCCGGGCAGGACGAGCGGCGCCTCCAGGGTCAGCTCGTCGAGCCGGTCGCAGCCGACCTCGTCGGCGGCCCGCAGGACGAGTTCGACGAAGGCCGCGCCGGGCAGCAGCACCGTGTCGTGCACCCGGTGGTCGGCGAGCCAGGGCTGCGCCGACACCGACAGCCGGCCCGTGAACAGGTGGCTGTCGTCGGCCAGCGACGTGTGCGCGGCGAGGAGCGGATGGTCGGCCGGCCGGAGGCCGAGACCGGCCGCGTCCCCTGGCGTGTCGGGCGCGTCCAGCCAGTAACGCCGGCGCTGGAACGGGTAGGTCGGCAGGTCGACCCGGCGCGCGCCGGGGAACACCGGCGTCCAGTCGACGGCCGCGCCGTGCACGTAGGCCTCGCCGACCGAACGCAGGAACCGGTCCATGCCGCCGTCGTCGCGGCGCAGGGAGCCCACCACGACGGCCGGCGCGTCCGCCGCGTCGATCGTGTCCTGCACGCCCACGGCGAGCACGGGGTGCGGGCTGACCTCGATGAGCACGCCGCAGCCCTGGTCGAGCAGGGCACGGGTGGCCTCCGCGAAGCGGACCGGCCGGCGCAGGTTCCGGTACCAGTACTCGGCGTCCAGCACGGCGGCGTCGATCCACTCGCCGGTCACCGTGGAGAAGAACGGCACCTCGGGGGCACGCGGCTCGATCCCGGCCAGCGCGTCGAGCAGCGGGCTGTGCAGGGCCTCCATGTGGTGCGAGTGCGACGCGTAGTCCACCGGGATCCGCCGGGCCCGGATGCCGTGGTCCGCGGCGTGGTCGAGGAACTCGTCGACGGCGTCGGCGTCCCCGGACAGCACGGTGGACGCCGGCCCGTTGACCGCCGCGACCGCGAGCCGGCCGCCCCAGAGGTCCGGAACCTCGTGCTCGGGCAGTGCCACCGACACCATCCCGCCCCTGCCGGCCAGCGCGGCCAGCTCCCGGGAGCGCAGGGTGGCCACCGCGGCGGCGTCGGCGAGGGACAACGCCCCGGCGACACACGCGGCGACGATCTCGCCCTGGGAATGCCCCACCACCGCCGCCGGACCGACCCCGAACGACCGCCACAACTCGGCCAACGACACCGCGACCGCGAACGAGGCCGGCTGGACCACGTCCACCCGCGCCATCGCGGCCGGGTCGGCGAGCACGTCGAGGAGCCGCCAGTCCACATGGGACTCGATGGCCGCCGCGCACTCACGCATCCGCGCGGCGAAGACCGGCGCCGCGCCGAGCAACTCGACCGCCATGCCGACCCACTGCGCGCCCTGGCCGGGGAACAGGAACGCGGTCGTGCCACCGGTGACGGCTCCCCGGACCACGTCCGGGTCGGCGGCACCGGCAGCCAGCGCGGCCAGCCCGCCACCGAACGCCACCGCCCGATGCTCCAGGGCGGCACGCGAGGTGGCCAGCGAGTAGCCGACGTCGACCGGGTCCGCACCGGCCACCACGGGCAGCAGGGCGGTTGCCCTGTCACGCACCGCATCCGCCGTCCTGCCGGTGACCACCAACGGCAGCCGACCAGCCGGCATCCCGGGCCCGGAGGACGCGGCGGCCTCGGCGCCGGGAGCCTCCTCGGTGATCACCCCGTCCACACCGGCCACCCCGTCGCGTAGCGCGTCCGCCGTCCTACCGGTAACCACCAGCGGCAGCCGACCAGCCGGCGTCCCCGGCCGGGCGGGCGTGGCGGCCTCGGCGCCGGGGGCCTCCTCGGTGATCGCGTGGGCGTTGGTGCCGCTCGCGGACACGCCCGCCACGTCCGCACCGGCCACCACGGGCAGCAGACCGGCAGCCCGCTCGCCCACCGCGTCCGCCGTCCTGCCGGTCACCACCAACGGCAGCCGACCAGCCAGCGTCTCCGGTCGAGCGGGCGTGGCGGTTTCGGCGGCCTCGGTGTCGGGAGCTTCCTCGATGATCGCGTGGGCGTTGGTGCCGCTGATGCCGAACGCGGATACCCCTGCTCGCCGCCGGCCGCGGCCCCGGGGCCAGGGCGTCGCCTCGCTGAGCGGGGTCAGCGCGCCGGACGCCCAGTCGACGTGCGGGGTGGGTTCGGCCAGGTGCAGGCTCCTGGGCAGGAACCCGTGCCGCATGGCCATGATCATCTTGATGATGCCGCCGACGCCGGCCGCCGCCTGGGTGTGGCCGATGTTCGACTTCAGGGAGCCGAGCCACAGCGGGCGGTCCCGGTCCCTGCCGTAGGTGGCCTGCAGGGCCCGCGCCTCGATCGGGTCGCCGAGCGGGGTGCCGGTGCCGTGCGCCTCGATCGCGTCCACGTCGTCGGTGGCGAGGCCGGCGGTGGCCAGCGCGCGCAGGATCACCCGCTCCTGCGACGGCCCGTTGGGGGCGGTCAACCCGTTCGACGCCCCGTCCTGGTTGACCGCGCTGCCGCGCAGCACGGCGAGCACCGGATGGCCGTCGCGGTGTGCGTCGGACAGTCTTTCCAGCAGTACCAGGCCGACGCCTTCGGACCAGCCGGTGCCGTCCGCGGCGGCCGAGAAGGACTTGCACCTGCCGTCGGCGGCCAGCCCGCGCAGCCGCGAGAACTCGACGAACGCGGCCGGCGTGGACATCACGGTCGCGCCGCCGGCGACGGCGAGCGCGCACTCGCCGCGGCGCAGCGACTGGGCGGCCAGGTGCACGGCCACGAGCGAGGACGAGCAGGCGGTGTCGATGGTGACCGCGGGGCCTTCGAGGCCGAAGGTGTAGGAGACGCGGCCGGAGGCGATGCTGCCGGCGCTGCCGTTGCCGAGGTAGCCTTCCATCCCGTCCGGGATGGACCGCAGGCGGGCGGCGTAGTCGTGGTACATCAGCCCGGTGAACACGCCGGTCTCGCTGCCCCGCAACGAGGTCGCGTCGATCCCGGCGCGTTCGAACAGCTCCCAGCCCGTCTCGAGCAGCAGGCGCTGCTGCGGGTCCATGGCCTGCGCCTCGCGGGGCGAGATCCCGAAGAGGTCGGGGTCGAACAGGTCGGCGTCGTGCAGGAACCCGCCCTCGCGGGCGTAGCTGGTGCCCGGCGTGGTCGGGTCCGGGTCGAACAGCCGGTCGAGGTCCCAGCCCCGGTTGGTCGGGAAGCCGGCGATCGCGTCGCCGCCCTCGGCGACGAGCCGCCACAGGTCCTCCGGTGAGCCGACGCCGGACGGGTAGCGGCAGCTCATGGCGACGACCGCGATGGGTTCGCTGTCACGTGCCTGTGCCTCGCGCAACCGTTGCCGGACCTCGTGCAGGTCCATGGTCACGCGCTTGAGGTAGTCGCGGAGCTTCTGTTCGTCAGCCATGGGAAGTACCGAATTCGTTGTCGATGAACTCGAAGATCTCCTCGTCGGACGCGGACTCGATGCGGCCGACGGCAGTGACGGTGGCGACGGCGGCCGGTGTCGTGTCCAACTTGGACAGCACGTCCCGCAGCCGCACCGCGAGCCGGGTTTTGGCGACGTCGTCGGCCATGATGGACGCGAGGTCGTCCTCGACCCTGTCCAGCTCGGCGAGCAGCGGGCGCACGGTCGCGGTGTCGCCGGGGCGCAGTTCCTCGACCAGGTAGCCGACCAGCGCGCCGGTCGTCGGCCGGTCGAAGATCAGCGTCGCGGGGATCCGCAGTCCGCTCGCCGTGCCGAGCCGGTTGCGCAGCTCGACGGCCGCCAGCGAGTCGAAGCCGAGATCGGTGAAGGTGCGGTCCACGTCGATCGTCGCGGGCGAGGGGTGACCCAGCACCGCGGCGACCTGACCGCGCACGAACTCCAGCAGCACCCTGTCCCGCTCCGTCTCGGGCAGGCCGGCGATCCGGTCCGGGAGGGACACCGGGGCGGCCACGCCGTTCGGCGACGACCGGTGCGTGGGCGGGACCAACGCCCGCAGCAGGGCGGGAACCTCTTCGGCGCGGGCCCGCAGCGCGGCGGTGTCCAGCGCGATGGGCACCAGCACGGCCCGGTCGGAAGCAGTCGCCGCGTCGAACAGGGCCAGACCGTCCTCTCCGGACAGTGGTGTGATGCCGGACCGGCGGAGGCGTTGGCGCTCGGCCGAGCCGAGGTCCCCGGCCATGCCGCCGGACTGCTCCCACGGTCCCCAGGCCAGCGAGACGGCCGGCTGACCGGCGGACCGGCGCCGGTGGGCCAGCGCGTCCAGCGCGGCGTTGGCGGCCGCGTAGTTCGCCTGGCCGGCGGCGCCGAGGGTGGCCGCGGCCGAGGAGAACAGCACGAACGCGTCGAGGTCCGCGGTGAGCTCGTGCAGGTTGAGCGCGGCGTCGACCTTGGGCGCCAGCACGGCGTCGAGCCGGCCCGCGGTCATGCCCGCCACCACGCCGTCGTCCAGCACGCCCGCGGCGTGGATCACGGCGGTGACCCGGGGAATGCCGGCGAGCAGCGTTGCGAGGGCGTCGGGGTCCGCGGCGTCGCAGGCGGCGATGGTCACCTCGGCGCCCAGCGCGGTCAGTTCGTCGTGCAGCTCCGGCGCGTGCCCGCGCCGGCTGACCAGCACGAGCCGGCGGACGTCGTGGTCGGTGACGAGGTGGCGGGCGGTGAGCGCGCCGAGGCTGCCGGTGCCGCCGGTGATCAGCACGGTGGCGTCCCGGTGCCACGGGGACGGCCGGGTGCCGGGTGGACCGGTGAACCGGACCAGCCGGGGCGCGAGCAGGGTGCCGGCCCGCACGGCGAGTTGCGGCTCCCCGGTGCCGACCGCGTCGATGATCGCCGCGGCGGGCCGCCGCGGGTCGTCCAGGTCGACCAGGAAGAACCGGCCGGGATGCTCGGCCTGCGCGGATCGGACCAGACCGTGGACGGCGGCCGCCGCGACGTCCCGGCCGTCCGGCCCGGCGCCGCCCACCGTCACCAGCACCAGCCGGGCAGCCTCGAAACGCGGCTCCGCCAGCCAGGTGCGCACCAGGTCGAGCACGTGCCGGGTGGCGGCACCGGCGCTCGCCCGCGTGGGGAGCGGGACCACGACCACGTCGGGTGCGGTGTCGGCCGCCGCCGCGAGGTCCGCGCGGACACGAGCCGGGACGCCGGTGGCGGCGAGGTCGAGGTCGAGGTTGGGGTTGGGGTTGGGGTCGAGGTTGGGGTCATCGTCGGCGATGACGACCCACCGGCCGGACAGCACGGTCGGTCGCGGCGGGACCGGTTGCCAATCCACTTCGTACAGCGCGTCGCGCCGGGTGCGGCGGAGCTGCGCGGCCGGGATCGGGCGGAGCAGCAGGGATGCCACCGACAGCACCGGCGCGCCGGCGGCATCGGCCAGCAGCACCGAGACGGCGTCGTCCCCGACCTGTGCGACGCGGCAGCGCACGGCGGTGGCACCGGCGCGATGCAGGGTGACGCCGGCCCACTCGAACGGCAACCGGGCCTCGCCGGCCAGCTCCCGGCCCGCGGCGAGCCCGACGGCGTGCAGAGCGGCGTCGAGCAACGCGGGATGGATCCCGAAACCGTCGGCGGCCAGTGTTTCGGGCAGCACCGCCTCGGCGTAGAGGTCGTGCTCGTGGTCGCTGGGATTGTCGGGGTGGCCGCCGGGGTGGCCGGAGTTGCCACCGGAGTCGCCGGAGTCGCCGGAGTCGCCGGAGTCGCCGGAGTCGCCGGGGTGGCCGGGGTGGCCGCCGCCGTGGGCGCCCTGGGCGCCGGGGTCGCCGGAGTTGCCACCATGGTTGCCGGGGTGGCCGGAGTTGCCACCATGGTTGCTGGGGTCGCGGAAGTTGCCACCATGGTTGTCGGGGTGGCCGGGGTGGCCGGAGTTGCCACCATGGTTGCTCTGGTGGCCGGAGTTGCCACCGTGGCCGCTGGGGTCGCCGAAGTTGCCACCATGGTTGCCGGAGTTGCCGGGGTGGCCGGAGTAGCCACCATGGTTGCTGGGGTCGCCGGAGTAGCCAGCATGGTTGCCGGAGTTGCCGCCGTGGTGGCTGGGGTGATCGTCGGGGTCGCCGGAGTTGCCAGCATGGTTGCCGGAGTTGCCGCCGTGGTGGCTGGGGTGATCGTCGGGGTCGCCGGAGTTGCCAGCATGGTTGCCGGAGTTGCCGCCGTGGTGGCTGGGGTGGTCGCCGGGGTCGCCGGAGCTGCCACCGTGGTTGTTGGGGTGGTTGCCGGGGTCGCCGGAATTGCCGCGGTGGTCGCTGAGGTTGCCGAGGTGGCCGCCGCCGTTGTCGCTGTGGTTGTCGCCGTGGTCGGGGTTGCCGTTGTAGTTGTTGCCGTTGTGGTGGTGGCCGTTGTGGTGGTCGCTGGCGCGCCATGCGGTTCGCAGGCCCTGGAACGCCGGCCCGTAGCCGAGTCCGGCGTCGGCCATGGTCGGGTAGAGGTCGGTGGTGTCGATCGGTGTCGCGCCGGGTGGTGGCCAGGGGACGAGGTCGTGCGGGGTCTGTTCGCCGGTCGTGAGGAACCCGGTGGCATTCCTGGTCCACTCGTCGGTGTCGGGGTGGCGGAAGTGCATCCGCACCGCGCGCCGGCCCGTCTCGTCGGGGGGGTCGACGGCGACCTGCACGGACACCCCGCCGCGCTCGGGGATGAGCACGGGTGCCGCCAGCGTCAGCTCGTCGATCACCCCGCAGCCGGCCTCTTCGCCGGCGCGCAGGGCCAGCTCGACGAACACGGTGCCGGGCAGCACGACCACGCCGCCGACGACGTGGTCGGCCAGCCAGGGATGGGTCGCGAGGGAGAGCCGTCCGGTGAGCAGGAAGCCGTCGCCCTCGGCGAGCGGGACCGCGGCGCCGAGCAGCGGGTGGTCGGCGGAGGTGAGGCCCGCGGACGTGACGTCGGTGGTGGGCACCGGTTCGTCGAGCCAGTAGCGCTGCCGTTGGAACGGGTAGGTGGGCAGGTCGATCCGCTTCCCACCACCGATCACCTTCCCCCACTCAACACCCACACCCCGCACGTAGGCACGCGCCAACCCAGTGGTGAGCGCCTCAACCTCGGACCGGTTCCTGCGCTGCGTCGGAATAACACCCAACGTGGCATCCGGCCCGACCTCCAGAAAAGTCCGCACACCATGCCCATCGAGGAAACGCATACCGTCGTGGAACCGCACCGTACTCCGCACCTGCCGAACCCAATACTCCGCAGTGCCGATCTCATCCGTCACATCACCGGTCACATTCGACACCACCGGAATGCGTGCCTCGCCGAACTCGACGTTCTCAGCGACCGCACGGAACTCGTCCAACATCGGCTCCATCCGGGCCGAATGAAAAGCATGCGACACGCGCAACCGCGTATGCCGCCACCGCCCCGCCACCGCAAGAACCGCATCCTCA
>NZ_JBJMIE010000439.1:0-2969 GCF_045807065.1 Actinophytocola sp.
GCGGATCGGTGCTCGCCGGTGAGCTGCGCTGGTGGCTGGAGCGGCTGCCGAACCCACCGCCCGAGCTGCCCCTGCCGGTCACCGCCGCCCGCCCGCCGGTCGCCGGTTTCGCCGGCGCCGCCGTGCCGTTCACGCTCGGCGGCGCGGAAACCGGGGCGCTGCGGGAGATCGCGCGCCGGCACCGCACCACCCTTTTCACGGTCCTGCTCGCCGGGTGCCACGCGCTGCTGTCGAGGGTCTGCGGCGTCACCGACGTGCTCGTCGGCACGCCGACCACCGGCCGGACCCGGCCCGAGGTGGCCGGACTGGTCGGCTTCTTCGTCAACACCGTCGTGATGCGCGGCGACTGCGCCGGCGACCCGGACTTCGCCACCCTGCTCGACCGCACCCGCGACTGGGCCCTCGCCGCGTACGCCCACCAGGACGTGCCCTTCGAGCGGCTGGTCAAGGCGCTCGTCCCGGACCGGGACCTGAGCAGGCCCCCGCTCGCCCAGGTACTCGTCCAGCTCGAACCCGACGACCCGGTGCCGCACCTGACCGGCGTGCGCGCCACCCGGCTGACCAACGTCGAGGGCGGGATCCGGGCGGACCTGGAGATCCACTTCCACGACGGCCCGGACGGCGTCACCGGCGAGTTCGTCTACGCGACGGACCTGTTCGACGCCGACGCCGCCCGCCCGCTGGCCGACGCGCTGGTACGCGTGCTGCGCCGGACCGCGGCGGAACCGAGTCGTCGGCTGTCCGAGCTGGACGACCTGGTACCCACGGGAGGCACCCGATGAACCAGCAGGTCAGGCACCTCATCTCGCTGGACGACCTGTCCGACGCGGACCTCTTCGCCATCGTGCGCCGCGGTGCGGAGATCACCACCGGGGTGGACCCCGGCCTGCCGCTGCGGGGTTCGGTGGTCGGCATCCACTTCCGCAAGACCTCGACCAGGACCAGGACCGCGTTCTCCGTCGGTGCCCTGCGGCTGGGCGCGCAGATCGTCTCGTTCGGCCCGGACGACCTGCAGACCAACACCGGCGAGACACTGGAGGACACCGGGCGGGTGCTGTCCGGGATGCTCGACCTGCTGGTCGCGCGCACCACCGAGAGCCCGGCCGAGCTGCGGTCCTACGCCGGCCACCAGCGGATGTCGGTGATCAACGCGATGACCGCCGACGAGCACCCGACCCAGGCGATCGCCGACCTCACCACCATGCTGCTGCACTTCGGCAGGCTGGCGGACCTGCGGGTGCTCTACGTCGGCGACGGTGGCTGCAACACCGCCGCCGCGCTGGTCCGCGGCCTGACGCGGTTTCCCGGGCTGCGGCTGGAACTGCGCACCCCGCCGGGCTACGGTCTGCCCGACGAGGTCAGGCAGACCGGCGAGCGGCTCGCCGCGCGGTCCGGTGGCGCACTGGTCGAACGGCACGACATGGCCGGGCTCCCCGACGGCGTCGACGTGATCTACACGGCCCGCTGGCAGACCACCGGCACCACCAAGCAGGATCCGAACTGGCGGGCGGTGTTCGCGCCGTTCCAGGTCGGCGCCGAACTGTGGCGCCACAACCCCGAAGCCGTGTTCATGCACGACCTGCCCGCCCACCGCGGGGAGGAGGTCGCCGCAGAGGTGCTCGACGGGCCGATGAGCATCGCGTTCGAGCAGGCGGTCAACAAGATGTACAGCGCGATGGCGGTCCTGGAATGGTGCCACGGCGTGGACGCCCGACCATCCGGGCAACTCGCCGGCGCCCGGCCCGCACACCGCTGATCATCCGCGCCCGAGACGGAAAAACGAGACTGGGGGACCATTCGATGAACTCCGGATCACCGGTGCGCGGCATTCCGCGCCCGCTGGTCGACACCACGCTGCTGTCGAACGCGCCGGGGGCGCGGGACGTCGGCGCGGCGCACCGGCTGTACGAGCACCTGATCTCGCTGTGGGCGCCGGGCGTCATCGAGGCCGCGCACGACCTCGGCGTGTTCGAGCGACTCGCGGACGGACCGACCACCAGCGCCCGGCTGGCCGCCGACCTCGGCACCGACGGGCAGGCCACGCGCGTGTTGCTCGACGCGTTGGCCGCGTACGACATCGTGCGTCGCGGCCCCGGCGAGAACGGCGCCGTGGCGTACACGCTGCCCGACGAGCTGCGTGAGTGCCTGCTCCCGGACGGGTTGTTCAGCCTGACCGGCAAGATGAGCTACGACCGGCAGCTGGCATGGGACGCGTGGCGCAATCTGGCCGACGCGGTCCGCGGCGGCGCGGTCGGCGCGGACGGATCCCGGTCGGCCAACGGGATCTCCGAGCCGCACTACCGGAACCTGGTGCGCGGCCTGAACTTCTGGGCGCCGCCGATCGTCGACGTGCTCAGCACGGCGTTGCTCGACCTGGGTTGGTCCCCCGACCGCCGGGCCACCATGGTGGACGTCGGCTGCGGCACCGGGATCTACAGCCACCTGCTGCTCGACCGGTTCCCCGAGCTGACCGCGGTGGGGCTGGACGTGTCGGGCATCGTGCCGCTCGCGCGGCGGCAGAGCGAACGGCTGGACGTGGCCGGCCGGTTCGACGCCAGGGTGCTGGACTTCTGGAACGAGGACTGGGGCGAGGGGTTCGACCTGGTGCTGTTCGTCAACATCTTCCACCTGCAGACCCCGGGTTCGGCGCAGGAGCTGCTGCGCCGAGCGACGAAGGCGCTCGCCGACGACGGTGTGGTCGCCGTCGTGGACCAGGTCGTGACCTCCGGTGCCAGCCAGCCGTCCATCCAGGACAGGTTCGCGTGGCTGTTCGCCGCGTCGATGTTGGCCACCGGCGGCGGGGACGCCTACACCGCGGAGAACTACGACGAGTGGCTGGACAACGTGGGGCTGCGCCGGGTGGCCATGCTGGACACGCCGATGCACCGGGTACTGCTCGGCGGATGGCTCTGACCGGGGCCGCGCGCGGCGCCCGGGAGCGGCGCGGCTCACCCGCGCCGCTCCCGGAC
>NZ_JBJMIE010000440.1:0-4127 GCF_045807065.1 Actinophytocola sp.
ACGACTTCGGCGGGATGTCCGGCCACAGCGCGTCGACCAGCCGCTCGGTCGGGACGCGCTGGTTGGCGTGGAAGAGCAGCATGGCGAGCAGCGAGCGCTGGCGGTCTCCGCGCAGGCGCAGCAGCCGGCCGTCCGTGCCGGTGATCTGCAGGGGCCCCAGGACCGCGAACTTGGCTGTCATCGCGCCGGGCATCGTAGCCATGACAAATGTCATCGGATCCTCATGGGCGACGGCACTAACCGTGCCGACCCCATCGGACGACCCTGACCAGCATGAACAACGTGAAACTACTCGTCGGGACCTACCTCGCCGTGGCGGTGCTGACACTGGTCGCGATCGTCCTGCTCCGCGACGACGAGGCCGCCGTGAACGACGCGGTCTGGGTGCGCGGCACGATCGTGGTCCTCAGCGCGGCACTGCTGTTCGCGTTCACTGCGCGTGCGGGCCGCGGCTCGCGCGGGGCGTACCGCCGCGTCCGGGTCCTGTCCGCGGTGATGGTGGTGGCGATCGCGGTGATCGTCGTGTTGCCGGGCGTGTTCCCGGTCTGGATGAAGATCGACCAGGTGGTGTGCGGGCTGCTCCTGCTCGGTGTCGTCGTGCAGCGTGTCGGCGGGCCCGGTGAGCCCGCGCGGGTGGCGGCTGCGGGTCACGGTGCCGGCATGACGATCCGCCTGTTGCTCGCCGACGACCAGGCGCTGGTGCGGGAGGCGCTCGGGACGCTGCTGTCGTTGCAGGAGGACTTCTCGGTGGTCGCGTCCGTCGGCCGCGGTGACGAGGTCGTCGACGCCGCGCTGTCGTCGCGGCCGGACGTGGCGTTGCTGGACATCGAGATGCCCGGGTTGGACGGGTTGGCGGCCGCGTCCCTGCTCGCCGGTGCGGTGCCGTCGTGCCGGGTGGTCATGCTGACGACGTTCGGCCGCGCCGGCTACCTGCGGCGCGCGATGGAGGCGGGAGCGGTCGGTTTCGTCGTGAAGGACGCGCCGGCGGAGGCGCTCGCCGACGCGATCCGGCGAGTGGTGGCCGGGGAGCGGGTGGTGGACCCGGCACTCGCCGTCGCGACGCTGGCGGCGGGCGAGTCGCCCCTGACCGCGCGGGAACGGGACGTGCTCGTCGCCGCGCGGTCCGGCGCCGCGGTGGGCGAGATCGCGGCGACGCTGTTCCTGTCGGAGGGCACCGTCCGCAACTACCTGTCAGCCGCGATCGCCAAGACCGCGACCCGCAACCGCATGGAAGCGGTCCGGGTCGCGGACGAGAACGGCTGGCTCTGACCCGCGTGTCCAACCGAACGGACCGCCGAGTCCAACAAATCCGCGCGGCCGGGAACGGTCGGATTCGTTGAACTCGCGGATCCAGAGCGTTGAACTCGCGGGTCCCGAACGTTGGACACGCGGGTCCCGAACGTTGAACTCGCGGGTCCGGAGCGTTGGACACGCGGGTCCTGAGCGTTGGACACGCGGGTTACTGGCAGCGTTGCAGGATCAGTTCGCGTACGCGCTTCGCGTCGGCCTGGCCCTTCGTGGCCTTCATGACCGCGCCGACGATCGCGCCCGCCGCCTGGACCTTGCCGCCGCGGATCTTCTCCGCGACGTCCGGTTGGGCGGCCAGGGCGTCGTCGATCGCGGCGTACAGGGCGCTGTCGTCGGACACGACCTCCAGGCCGCGGGCCGCCACCACCTCGTCCGGCGAGCCCTCGCCGGCGAGAACGCCGTCGATGACGCCGCGGGCCAGCTTGTTCGTCAGCTTGCCCTCGGCCACCAGCGCCGACACCCGGGCCACCTGCGCCGGCGTGATCGCGAGCGCGGCCAGTTCCACGCCACGCGAGTTGGCCTCCTGCGCCAGGTAGGCCACCCACCACGCGCGGGCCTCGGCCGGGGAGGCACCCGCGTCGACGGTTGCCGCGACCAGGTCCACGGCGCCCGCGTTCACGAGGTCCCGCAGCTCCAGGTCGGTCAGCTGCCACTCCTCCTGGATGCGCCTGCGCCGCTCCCACGGCATCTCCGGCAGCGTCGTGCGCAGCTTCTCGACCCACTCGCTGGACGGCGCGATCGGGACCAGGTCCGGCTCCGGGAAGTACCGGTAGTCCTCGGACGTCTCCTTGCGGCGACCAGCGGACGTGGTGCCGGTCGACTCGTCGAAGTGGCGGGTCTCCTGCAGGATCGAGCCGCCCTCGGACAGCACCGCCGCCTGGCGTGTCATCTCGTACCGGACCGCGCGCTCGACCGACCGCAGCGAGTTGACGTTCTTCGTCTCGGTGCGGGTGCCGAACTCCGTGGTGCCGCGCGGCATCAGCGACACGTTCGCGTCGCAGCGCAGGGAGCCCTGGTCCATGCGGACGTCCGAGACCCCCAGCGCCCGCAGCAGGTCCCGCAGCACGGTCACGTACGCCCGCGCCACCTCCGGTGCCCGCACGCCCGTGCCGGTGATCGGCTTCGTCACGATCTCGATCAGCGGCACACCCGCGCGGTTGTAGTCCAGCAGCGAGTGGTCCGCGCCGTGGATGCGACCGGTCGCGCCGCCGACGTGCAGCGACTTGCCGGTGTCCTCCTCCATGTGCGCGCGCTCGATGCCCACCTCGACGGGCGTGCCGTCGTCCAGCGTGATCGTCAGCGAGCCGTTGAACGCGATCGGCTCGTCGTACTGCGACGTCTGGAAGTTCTTCGGCATGTCCGGGTAGAAGTAGTTCTTCCGCGCGAACCGGCACCACGGCGCGATGTCGCACCCGAGTGCCAGGCCGATGCGGATGGCCGACTCGACGGCGACCGAGTTCACCACCGGCAGCGAGCCCGGCAGGCCCAGGCAGGTCGGGCACACCTGCGTGTTCGGCTCCGCGCCGAACGCCGTCGGGCAGCCGCAGAACATCTTCGTGTACGTGTTCAGCTCGACGTGCACCTCGAGGCCCAGCACGGGGTCGAAGCGCTCGAGGACCTCGTCGTAGGACAGGACAGCAGTCATCGCTCAGGCCTCCAACGCCGGCACGCGGTTGATCAGTGCGCCGCCCGAGGCGGCGTCACGCGCGGCCTCGTAGGCGGCCGCGACCTTGTACATGCGCTGCTCCCGCAGCGCCGGCGCCATGACCTGCAGGCCGACCGGGAGCCCGTCCTCCTCGGCGAGACCGGCGGGGACGCTGATGGCGGGCGTGCCGGCGAGGTTCGCGGGGATCGTGCACAGGTCCGCGAGGTACATGGCCATCGGGTCGTCCACGCGCTCGCCGACGCGGAAGGCCGTGGTGGGGGTGGTCGGCGAGACCAGGACGTCCACGGCCCCGAAGGCGCGCTCGAAATCCTGTGAGATGAGCGTCCGCACCTTCTGCGCCTGGCCGTAGTAGGCGTCGTAGTAGCCGGACGACAGCGCGTACGTGCCGATCATGATGCGGCGCTTGACCTCGGGGCCGAACCCGGCCTCGCGCGTCAGGGCCATGACCTGCTCGGCGCTGGCCTCGCCGTCGTCGCCGACGCGCAGGCCGTACCGCATGGCGTCGAACCGGGCCAGGTTCGAGGACGCCTCGCTCGGCGCGATCAGGTAGTACGCCGGCAGCGCGTAGGTGAAGTGGGGGCACGAGACCTCGACGACCTCGGCGCCGAGCCCGCGCAGCGTCTCGACGGCCTGGTCGAACGCCGCGGTGACGCCCGCCTGGTAGCCCTCGCCGCGGAACTCGCGCACCACGCCGACCTTGACGCCCTTGAGGTCGCCGGTCGCGCCCTGGCGGGCGGCCTCGACGACCGGGCGCACCGGCTGGTTGATGGAGGTGGAGTCCATCGGGTCGTAGCCGGCGATCACCTCGTGCAGCAGGGCCGCGTCGAGCACCGTACGGGCGCACGGCCCGGCCTGGTCCAGCGAGGAGGAGAACGCGACGAGGCCGTAGCGGGACACGGTGCCGTAGGTCGGCTTCACGCCCACGGTGCCGGTCACGGCGCCGGGCTGGCGGATCGAGCCGCCGGTGTCGGTGCCGATGGCCAGCGGCGCCTCGAAGGCGGCCAGCGAGGCCGACGAGCCGCCGCCGGAGCCGCCGGGGATGCGTTCGAGGTCCCACGGGTTGTGGGTCGGCCCGTACGCGGTCGGCTCGGTCGACGGGATGAGGCCCAGCTCGGGGGTGTTCGTCTTGCCCACGACGACGAACCCGGCCGAC
>NZ_JBJMIE010000441.1:0-6536 GCF_045807065.1 Actinophytocola sp.
TCCATGACGATGTAGCCGGAGTGCTCGTGCTGGACGAAGTTGAAGATCTTCACCACGTTCGGGTGCTCGACCTCGGCGAGGAACCGCCGTTCCGCGACCGCCGACGCCATGGAGGTCGGGTCGCCCGTGTCGATCATGCCCTTGAGCACGACCCACCGGTCACTGACGTTGTGGTCCTTCGCGAGGTAGATCCAGCCGAGACCGCCGTACGCGAGGCACCCGAGGACCTCGTACTGCCCGGCGACGAGGTCACCGCGGAACAGGCGGGGGCGGAAGTTGAAGTAGGTGCCGCACTTGGCGCACTCGCCCTCGGTCTGTCCGGGCCGGCCGTCCTTGGCGCGACCCACCTCCGCACCGCAGTTGCTGCAGAACCGCTTGTTCTCGCTGACGACCGGGTCATCGAGGACGGCCGAAGCGGGGTCCTTGACCGGCACTATCGGCACGTCGACCAGGCCCGCACCCAGCCGACCCCGCCCGGAGGTACGCGAGCCGGTGCGGCGACCGGTGTTGGGGAAGGAACTGGAGCCGGTGCTGTGCGGCCCGGCGTCCCCGGGCTGCGTGGCCGGCGGCGAGTCAGACTGCCGCGGCGGCGCCGGGGGTGGCTCGACGCTGAGGGTGATGGGCGTCTCGTCGAGGACGCTCGTGGGCAGCGGCTCGTCGGCCGCCAACGCGGTGGCCGGCCTGACCCCGGGCTGCCGCGGCGCGACGTTGGGCACGGGGACGCCCTGCGCCCACTGCATCCCCGCCGGCGCCGGCCGGCCCCCGGTGGCGGGCCGGGGCGGTGCGTACCCGAGCTGAGCATCCCGCAGCGACGACGCCGGCCCACCCTGTGACGGCGGCCACCCCCCGCCGCCCGAGGGCGCCGGCTGGGAGTAACCGGACGAGCCACCGCTGGGCTGCGGCCAGCCCTGCCCAACCGGTTGCGAGGACTGGTTGGGCGGGAAGCCCCCAGCAGGCTGCCAGCCTGACCGCGGCTGATTCCCCCACGACGAATCGGCCCCGCTCTGGGACGGCGGGCCGCCAGAACCCGACGGAGCCGCGTTGGGTCCCGCGTTGGTGGGCGGACCTGCCGGAGGGTTGCGCCACCCGGTGCCAGGTTGCGAGCCGGTCGGCCGCGGACCTTGCTGCGACTGGTTCGCCCATCCACTCTGCGAACCCTGTCCTGACGCGGACGAGGGCGAAGGCGGACCGGGTTGAGCACCGACCGCCGGCACACCGCCAGGCGGTGTGTGCCGGGGCTGACCCGCACCGGGCTGGGCGTGGCCAGGTCCAGCCGGCTGCGACCAGCCACCCGTCACCCCGGCTGGCGGCCCACCCGCGGCCCCCTGCCACGTCGAACCACCCTGCTGGGACGAGGCCTGGCCAGGTCGAGTAGGCCCTTGCGCCACTCCGGGCTGGCCGGTCGGCCCGGTGGGCCCAGTCGGCCGCCCCGAATCGGCAGCAACTCCGGGACCAGCACCAGCACCCGGCCCGGCAGAGCCAGAGCCAGAGCCAGCATTGCCGGAGCCAGCAGCACCAGCACCGGCAGGTCCAGATCCGGCAGGCCCGACGCCAGCAGTTCCGCGGCCGGCAACGCCAGCATCGGCAACGCCAGGCCCAGTAGTGCCAGATCCGGCAGGTCCTGGCCGGGCAATTCCCGGCACGACAGCATCCGATCTGCCAGCACCCCGCCCGGCAGACCCGGCCCCGGCACCAGGCCCGGCCAGCCCGGCGCCGACAGTTCCCGAGCCAGCAGCACCGGCAGGACCAGATCCGGCGGACCCGGGCCCCGCAGCGCCAGGCCCAGCGAGTCTGGCGGCAGTTCCCGGGCCGGTAACGCCAGATCCAGCAGCACGAGATCCAGCAGGTCCAGGACCGGCAACGCCAGGCCCGGGAACACCCAACCCGGCAGCACCCCGTTCAGCAGACCCGGCCCCGGCAGCACCAAGCCCAGCCAATCCGGCACCGGCACTTCCCGGCACGGCAGCATCGGATCCGCCAGCACCCCGCCCGGCAGACCCGGCCCCGACAGCACCAGGCTCGGCCAATCCGGCGCCGACAGTTCCCGGGTCGGCAACGCCAGATTCGGCGGGTCCAGATCCGGTAGGCCCGGGCCCGGCACTACCCAATCCGGCAGCACCCGGCCCCGCAGGTCCGGGGCCAGCGGCCGCCGGGCCTGGTGGCTGCGTCGGCGGCTGAGGTTCCTCTGGCTTTCGGTGAGCGCCGCGGCCAGGTTCGTTCTCGTTGAGGACGTCCGGTGGGGCGAACCAGCCGGAGCCTTCGTCCGCGGGCTGGTTCAGGCGGGCGGCGCGTTCCTCCGCCTCCTTGCGGAGCCGCGCCGCGGCCTGTTCGGCGGACTCGGCCACCGCTATGCCGCACTCCTGGCAGTTCCCATTGACGACCTCGCCCGTGCAGCCGGGGCGGGGACACGAAAGCGCCATCACCTACCCCCTAGTCCAGGTATGCCGGCTGTGGTGGTGCCTGGCCGCCCATGCTGCTGCCCAGCCATCTGTCGTAGCTGCTCGCCCACGAGCCATCCGCGATGGACTTCTCCAGCACCGCGTTCACGAAGCGGACCATGTCCGTGTTCTTCTTCGGGATGCCGATGCCGTACGGCTCGTCGGTGAACCGATCGCCGACGAGCTTGACGTTCGGGTCCTGGGCGACCATCCCCGCCAGGATGGTGTCGTCCGTGGACACGGCCGAGACCTGTCCCTGTTGCAGCATGATCAGGCAGTCCGTCCAGTTGTCGACCTGGACCGGGACCAGCTTCGCCGGGTTCTGCTTGATGGTCGTGATGGAGGTGGAGCCCTTCGCCGCGCACACCTTCTTGCCGCCGAGCTGGTCCAGGCTCGTCACGTTGGATGTGCGGTCGACGAGCAGGCGCTGGCCCGCGATGTAGTAGGTCGACGAGAAGTTGATCTTCTGCCAGCGTTCGCAGTTGGCCGTGAACGTGCGTACGACCACGTCCACCTGGTCCTTCTCCAGCACGTCGAGCCGGCCCGCCGACGTCACGACCTTGAACTGCACCTTGTTCGGGTCGCCGAAGATGGCCTTCGCGATCTCGCGCACCCGGTCTATGTCGAAGCCCTCCAGCGCGCCCGTGGCCGGGTTGCGGAAGCCGAACAGGAACGTGTTCTGGTCCACACCCGCGACCAGTTGGCCGCGCTCCTGGATTCGCTGCATCGTGGTGTCGTTGGGCATCTGCCCCTCGGGCGGCAGCGGGCCCTGCGGGCGGTAGCTGGCCCGCGGGTCGCACGGCGGCGCCGGGGTGGTCGAGGTCGTCGACGTCTTCGGGTTCTCCTCCACGCCGACCGGCGACGGGCGATCCACCGACGTCACGTCCTTGGCGAGGTCGACCGGCTGCCCGCTGCCCGCGCACGCGGCCACGGCGAGCAACAGCACCGCGAAGACGAGGCTCACCGGCACGGCACGACTGGTCAGGCCCACCCTGGACCCGTGTCGCGCCATCACTCCGCCAGCCCTCACCGGTACTCCTGTAGTCGATCCCTGATACCCATTGTCACCCCTGCCGCCGCGACCAGCGCCAGAACGCCGATACCCGGTGCCAGCCCGGCCATCACGTTGCTCGCACCGCTGGTCTCCTCGGCGAACTGCTGCCGCGCGGCACGCAGCGCCTTGAGCAGGTTGTCGTCGAGCTTGGTGAACATGGTCGCGGCGCTGGTCTTCGCATCGGGGCTGGTGGCGAGCGACACCGCCTCGGCGTAGGAGCCGCCGTTGTCGAGCTTGCGGATCTGCTTGTGCGCGGCGAGCCAGTCGTCCACATTCTTCTGCGCCGCGGCCAGCAGGTTCCTGCTTCCTTCGGTGGCGGCCATGTCCCGGGCCGAGCCGAGCAGGGAACCGGAGCCGGAGATGTCCTTCGACAGCTTCACGAACTCGTCCTCGTACTCGCCGCCGTCGCCGCGCGCGACCAGGGTCAACGTCTCGTTCGCACGCATCTTCAGCGCCACGATCCTGGCCTGGACGATCACCTCGACCTGGCCGGTGCCGTGCTCGCGCCCGTCGCCCACCCGGGACGCCTCGAACAGCAGCGCCACGGCACCCCAGATCAACGCCACGACCACCGCGCCGGTCGCGACGACCAGACCGACGTTGAGCAGCCGGTTCGTCCGCCTGGTCAGGTACAACTGCGCGGCGACCAGGGCGCCGAGGAGCACCAGGGCCAGCCCGATCGAGAACCAGGGCACGGCCGTCGCGTCGTCCTGCGCGTCCGCGAGCCGGGCAGAGTCGATCTCGTACAGCTCCTGAGCCGCCCGCAGCAGCTTCGCGCGCATCAGCCCGGACGCCTCGCGCAGGTACGCCGCCCCGGCCGGGAAGCCCTGCCGGTTGTACGTCCGCGCGGTCTCGACGAGCCCCGTGTAGACGGGGAGCTGCTGGGCCAGCTCATTGACCTGCCGCTCCGCCGCGGTGACCCCGCTGACGTCGGCGGACACCTCGGCGAGGTTCGCGCCGGCGGTCGCGATGTCCGCGTCGTAGCGGTCCCGCAGCTCGGTGGGCGTGGTGCCACCGGCCAGGAAGGCGCTCGCCGCCGTCGCGTCCGCGTCGGACAGCGACCGGTAGATCTGCTGCGACGCGGCCGCCACGGGTTCGCGGTGGTCGATGAGGTTGTCGATCGTGTCCTGCTTCTGCTGCATCGCGATGGCGCCGACGACACCGGTGAGCAGTGCCAGCAGGACGAGTCCGACGCCGATCAGGAACAGCCTGCCGGGCGTGCTCGCCGCCGACTTGCGCATGCTGCGGGCCGCGGTCGCGGGCAGGGTGAGCACCCGGCGGGCTCCGGGTGCGGTCGACCCCTCGGCCACGGGCGTGGTCACCATCGGTAACTCACGGCGCCACTCATTCTGCAGGTTCCCCCCTCGCCGTTACCTACCCGTGGTTCGGAACTTAGTGCAGCGACTACCTGGACTGCCACCGAATCGATGACGAATGGGTGACGCCCGCCGCGCACGTGTGACACCAGCAAGTGGTCGAGCACGGAACGTGATAGTCACTTGAACTTCTCGGCCACCGCGCGGACCCATTCCTCCGACCAGGTGAGCTCGCCGGTGTGAAGCGCGGCGAGGACGCCCTCCAGCCACGTCAACTCCGCCGAACGGACGGCGATGGAGTACTCGTCGTCCAGCACGAACAGCCGCGGGAGGTCGGGGACGGCGGCCACCGCGAGGCGATCCGCGGCGAGCGAGGTACGCAGGTCGGCCAGTCGCACCTCCAGGCGCGCGGTCACCTCCTCCGGATCGAGGACCATCAGCGACGCCAGCGCGGCCGGGAACTCGGGGTACTCGGGCGCCGGGCTCGAGAGCATGTCGGCCGTCCACTCGCGCAGGGCGGCCGAACCGGCCTCGGTGATCTCGTAGACCGTGCGCTCCGGGCGACGCTCGTCCCGAGCCGTCTCCAGGACGGCGATCAGCTCGGCACGGGCCAGCCGGTCGATCGTCTGGTAGACGCTGTTGCGGGCGGCCACGTTCGCGATCTTGTCCTTGCCGCGCTCCTTGATCATCTCGTGCATCCGGTACGGGTGCATCGGCTCCTCTTCCAGCAGAGACAGCAGCACGAGCGCCAGTACGGACCGTCGAAAGGTGCTCCTCGCCACGAGTCAGCACCCTAGTACGCCTTGCCGGCTTGGTCATTCCATGTATATTCATAATATGACTGTAGCACTCATCGTGGGTGGCGGAGTGGCCGGCCCGGTCACCGCGATCGCCCTTCGCAAGGCCGGCATCGGCGCGACTGTGTACGAGGCCTACGACAGGAACGCGGACGGCGTCGGCGCGTTCCTGACCCTCGCCGTCAACGGCATCGCCGCGCTCGGCACGCTCGACCTGCAACACCTCGTACGCGACAGGGGCTTCGCGACCACGAAGATGTCCATCGGCCTCGGCGGCAGGAAGCCGATGGCGGAGTTCGGCTTCGGCGCCGCCCTGCCGGACGGGACCAGCACGATGACCATCGAGCGCGCGGAGCTGTACCGGGAGCTGCGCGACGAGGCGGTGCGCCGCGGCGTTCCCGTCGAGTACGGCAAACGGCTGGTGACCGCCACGCCGGACTCGCGAGGCGTGATCGCGCACTTCGCCGATGGCACCAGCGCCCGCGCCGATCTGCTCGTCGGCGCCGACGGCCTGCACTCGACCGTGCGCACGATCATCGATCCCAACGCGCCGACGCCGAGGTACGTGCCGCTGCTCAACGCCGGCGGGTACGCGAAAGGGCTGCGGTTACCCGCCGAGCCCGGTCACATGCAGATGGTCTTCGGGCGCGCGCTGTTCTACGCCTATGTCGTCCACCCGAACGGCGACGTGTGGTGGTTCGCCAACCCGCGCCAGCCCCGCGAGCTGTCCCGGGCGGAACTGGCCGCGGTGGACTGGCGCGCGCGGCTCACCGAACTGTTGGCGAAGGAGGACGGCCTCGCCCGCGACCTCGTCGGCGCGAGCGAGGAGGTGTTCGCGGGCTGGAACACCTACGACTTCCCCAAGGTGCCGGTGTGGCACCGCGACCGCATGGTCATCATCGGCGACGCGGCGCACGCCACCTCGCCGGCA
>NZ_JBJMIE010000442.1:0-6729 GCF_045807065.1 Actinophytocola sp.
AGCCGTTCCTGCCGGCCCCTGATCGAGTCCTGGCCGGGGTAGTTGGTGCCGTCGGCGAACCAGAGCGACAGGTCCCGGGAGCCGGTGACGTCCATGATGTCGACGCACTCGAGCAGGTGGTCGACCGCCTTGCGGCGCACGGCCTCGTCCGGGTTGCAGACGCTGCCGAGCCGGTAGGAGTCCTCCTGGAACACGTTCGGGTTGATCGCCCCGAGCGCGATGCCCTGTTCCTTCGCGTGCTTGGCGAGGTCGCCGTAGTCGTCGACGCGGTCCCAGGGGATGTGCATCGCGACCGACGGCGCCACCCCGGTGAACCGGTGGACCGTGGCCGCGTCGTCGACCTTCTCGTAGGCGTTGCGCGGCACGCCTTCTTGCGCGAACACTTTGAAGCGGGTGCCGGAGTTGCCGTACGCCCATGACGGCGTCTCGATGTGCTGGGTCCGCAGCGCCGCCTTGACTGCTGCCGTGTTCGCCATTTCCTGCTCCCCTAGTCGAGGTGGAATACCTCCTGCAGTGGTGTGATGCCCTCGTCGGGCGCGCCACCGCCGAGTCCTTCGAAGAACTGCGCCATCTCGTTCTGCCAGCGGGTGTTGACCTCGCGGGCCGCCATGCCGGCGAGCGCCGCGTCGAGGTCGTCGGTCTCGAAGTACCCGACGAGCAACCCGTCCGGCCGCAGGAACAGCGAGTAGTTCCGCCAGCCGGTCTCGCGCAGTGCCGCCAGCATGTCCGGCCACACGTCGGCGTGCCGGGCCGAGTACTCCTCGACCCGGTCCGCCCTGACCTTCAGTAGGAAGGAAACGCGCGTCATCTAGAAGTCGAAGTTGTCGATGTTGTCCTTGTTGAACTTCGTCGGCGGGCCGAGGATGATCTCGCCGTTCTTGCCGATCGTGTACTCGCCGAGCTTGCCGGCCTTGAACTTCTCGCCTTCCTTGCCGCTGATCTGGCCGGAGGCCAGGGATGCCGCCGCGTAGCCGGCGAGGTAGCCCAGCTCCACCGGGTTCCAGAGCGCGAACTCGGTCACCGTGCCGTCCTTCACGAACTCGCGCATCTGGTTGGGCGTGCCGAGACCGGTCAGCTTCACCTTGCCCTTGTACGGCGAGGAGGACAGGTACCGCGCGGCCGCCGAGATGCCGACGGTGGTCGGGGCGATGATGCCCTTCAGGTCCGGGATGGACTGGAGCAGGCCCTGCGCCTCCTGGAAGGACTTCTGGTCGTCGTCGTCACCGTAGGCGATCTTGACGAGCTGGATGTTCGCGTACGCCGGCTTCTTCAGCTCGTCCTGCATGAACCCGATCCAGGTGTTCTGGTTCGTCGCGTTCGGGGTCGCGGACAGGATCGCGATCTTGCCGCTGCCGCCGATCTGGTCGGAGACCATCTTCACCTGGGAGCGGCCGATCTCCTCGGAGTTCGCCTGGTTGACGAAGATCTGCCGGGCGTCGGTCGCCGCGTCGGAGTCGTAGGTGACGACCGCGATGCCCTTGCTCATGGCGTCCTTCAGCGCCGGCGCGACCGCGTTGGGGTCGTTGGCGGCGATCACGATCGCGTCGTTCTTCTGCTGGATCAGCGTGTTGATGTAGGAGACCTGGGAGGACGCGGACGCGTCGGACGGACCGACCTCCTTGCCGTCCCCCTTCAGCTCCTTGACCGCGTCGACGCCGCCCTTGTCGACCAGCACCTCGTAGGGGTTGTCGATCTCCTTGGGCAGGAAGGCGATCTTGAGGCCTTCCTTGACGGTCGCGTTGGGGTCGGCCTTGCGTGCGGTCGACCCGCCGCCGTCGCCGGACGCGGCGTCAGACCCCTTGGTGGTCCCGCCGCAGCCGGCCACCAGCGTCAACGCCAGTCCGGCGCTCAGCGTCCACATCAGACGGTTCGAGCGGAACATCCTTGGTCCTCCTCGGTTTGAACACGACCGGGACGAGTACGGAGAGAATCAGTAGCAAGCCCGTGATGACGTTCTGGATCTCGTTGCTGACATCGTCGAGGAACAACACGTTGCGCAGCCCGGCCATGGCGAGCAGGGCGGTCGCGACGCCGAGCACGGTGCCGCGGCCACCGAAGATCGACACCCCGCCGAGCAGCACGGCGGCCACCGCCACCAGCTCCACGCCGTTGGCGTTGTCGGCGCGGGCGCTGTTGTAGCGCAGGGTGTAGATCAGGGAGGCGACCGCGGCGAGCGCACCCGAAAGCAGGTAGAGCGCGGCCTTGATGCGGTTGACCCGGATTCCGGAGAACCGGGCCGTCTCGGCGCCGAGGCCGATCGCGTACAGCGAGCGGCCGATCGTCGTCATGTGCACGAGTACGGCGATTCCCACGCCGACCACGAGCACCAGAATCGTTGCGTACGGCAGGAAGGAGCCGCCGATGGAGTCGGTCGCGAGTGGACGGTAGTTCTCCGGGAACCCGGTGACCGCACCGTCGCCGAGCAACACGTAGGCGAGGCCGCGGTAGAGCCCGAGCGTGCCGATGGTGACGGCCAGCGAGGGCAGTCCGAACCGGACGACGAGCGTGGCGTTCACCGCGCCGAGCGCGACCCCCGCCACGAGCACGATCGGCACGATGGTCTCGAACGACAGGCCGGCGTCCCAGAGCTTGCCGGTCAGTGCGGAGCAGAAACCCAGCGTGGACGCGACGGACAGGTCGATCTCACCGGTCAGGATGATCGGCAGCAGCGCGAACGCGAGCAGCGCGACCTCGCTGTAGTCCAGCAGCAGGAAGCTGATGTTGCTCGTCTCGCCGAACCCGTCGCTGAACGAGCCGACGACGAAGACGGCGACGCAGAGGACGAGCAGCACGCTTTCCCAGCGCAGTAACCTACCCAGCACGGCGCACCGCCCTCTCCGCCCGCAGCCGCATCGCGAGCCGCACCATGAACGCCCGGTCGAGCGAGATGGCCACGAGCAGTGCCGCGCCGTCGACCGCGCGCTGCCAGAACGCCGGCACGCCGAGGATCGGCAGCGCGCTGGTGATCGTGGTCAGCAGCAACGCGCCGAGTGCCGCGCCGATCACGGTCCCGCTGCCGCCGAAGATCGCCACGCCCCCGACGACGACCGCGGCGACCACGGCCAGCTCCCGGCCGTTGCCGACCGAGGCGTTGATGGTGCCGAAGTAGGCGGCGTGCATGACCCCGCCGAGCCCGACCAGCCCGCCGGAGATCACGAACGCGCCGAACACCCGCCGCCCGGTCGGGATGCCCGCGAGCCGCGCGGCGTCGGGGTTCGACCCGATCGCGTACAGCTCGCGCCCGGCCCGGAAGTTGTGCAGCCCGTACGCGGCGACGGCCAGCACGACCAGCGCGATCAGCGTGAGGTTGGGGATGCCGAGCACGGATCCCGAGCCGAGGCCGAGGAATCCCGACGGCATCTGGTAGGCGTTGATCTGGGTGGTGTCGGTGCCGGAGGCCCAGGCGTAGTCGATGCCGCGGTAGACGTAGAGCGTGCCGAGGGTGACGACCAGCGCGGGCACCTTGGCGATGGCCACGAGTGCCCCGTTGATCGCCCCGCACACCGCGCCCAGCGCGATCCCGGCGAGCACCACCACGACGACCGGGAGGTCCTTGTCGACGAGGAAGAGCTGCCCGGACAGGTAGGCGGACAGGCCCATGACCGACCCGACCGACAGGTCGATGTTGCGGGTGATCACGAGCAGCGCCTGCCCGATCGCCAGCAGCGCGATGATCGACGCGTTCAGGAAGAGGTCGTGGATGCCCTGTCCCGACAGGAAGGTCGGCCGCGTGATGGTGGTGGCGGCCACCACCGCGATGAACGCGACGACGATGCCCAGCTCACGCCCGGCGAACGCGGACTCCCTGGCCGAAGGCCTGATCACGCCGCACCTCCGCCACCGCGTCGCCCTGCGGGTGTCCCGCGGAACCTCGAACGTCCCGAGGGCATCGGCCACCGGGTGGTCATGCCGCACCTCCCGTCGCCGCCTGGAGGACCCGCTCCTCCGTGGCCTCCTGTTTGGACAGTTCGGCCGTCAGCCGGCCCTCGTGCATCACCAGCACCCGGTCCGCCATCCCCAGCACCTCGGGCAGCTCGGAGGAGATCATCAGCACCGCGATGCCCTGCGCGGCCAGCTCCGACAGCAGCGCGTGCACCTCGACCTTCGCGCCGATGTCGATGCCCCGCGTCGGCTCGTCCACGATCAGTACGACCGGCTCGGTCGCGAGCCACTTGCCCAGCACCACCTTCTGCTGGTTGCCGCCCGACAGGGTCGCCACGGGGTCGGTCACGCGCCGCCGCTTCACGCCGAGCCGGTCGGCCCACTTCGACGCCAGCGCGCGTTCCCGCGACCGCCGCACCAGACCCCACCGCGCCACGGCCCGCAGCCGCGGCAGCGTGGCGTTCCGCTCGATCGACAGGTCCAGGATCAGCCCCTGCTCACGCCGGTCCTCCGGCACCATCCCGACCCCGGCCTCGATCGCCGCGCGGGGGTCGCCGCCGGGCAACCGCCTGCCACCGACCGTGACCGTCCCGGCGTCGAGCGTGTCCACGCCGAAGATCGCCCGCGCGACCTCCGTCCGGCCAGAGCCCACGAGCCCGGCCAACCCCACGATCTCCCCGCGGCGCACCGAGAACGACACGTCGGTGAACACGCCGGCCCGGCGCAGCCCGGTCACCACCAGTGCCTCGTCGCCGGCCTCGTGGTCGCGCGACGGGTACAGCTGCTCCACGGAGCGGCCGACCATGCTGCGCACCAGGTCGTCCCTGCTGATCGAGTCCATCGGCGACGCGGTGACGAGCGAGCCGTCCCGCAGGACCGTGACCCGCTGGCAGATCTCGTACATCTCCTCGAGCCGGTGGGAGATGAACAGCAGTGCCGCACCGTTCTCCGCGAGCCGCCCCGCCACGCGGAACAGCCGCTCGGCCTCGACCGTGGACAGTGCGGCCGTCGGCTCGTCCATCACGATGATCCGCGCCTCCGCGGACAGCGCCTTGCCGATCTCGATGATCTGCTGGTCCGCGATCGACAGCCCGCGGGTGATCCGGCCGGGCTCGATCGGCACGCCGAGCGAGGAGAACAGCTCGGCGGCGCGCTCGTTCATCGACGCGCGGTCGATGCGGCGGAACGAGCGCAGCGGCTGGCGGCCCATGAACACGTTCTCCGCCACCGTGAGGTCGGGGAACTGCGTCGGCTCCTGGTGGATCACCGCGATGCCGGCCTGCTGCGCGTCGCGGGGTCCGGCGAAGTGGACCGGCCGGCCGTCGACCAGCACCGCGCCCGCGTCCGGGCGGTGCTCACCGCCGATGACGCGGACGACCGTGGACTTGCCGGCTCCGTTCTCGCCGGCCAGTCCGTGGACCTCGCCGGCGTGGAGCTCGAGCGACACACCCCGCAGGGCGTGCACCGCGGCGAAGGACTTGTGGACGTCGCGCAACTCGAGGAGCGGGGGCGTCAATGCCGTCACGAGCGCTCACCGCCTGCACGGTTGTGAAACGTTTCAGGCGGAACGTAGTCGAGGAGAAGCGAGCCCGTCAAGCCTGTGTCCGATGGGTCGCTCCGCTCATCCGTCGGACCGCCTCCTCCGCTCGTCGCAGCACTCGGCGCCCGTCCCTCGCTCCCGGGTCCTGCTCCTCGGTCGGCCCGGCCGCGGCTCCTTCGCGCCGCTCCCGTGCCTAGGCTCGGTGCCGTGGCACCGTTCCCGATCACGCTCGACGAGCTGACCGCCGACCCGCACCCGGTGCTCGCGCGACTGCGCACGAGCGAGCCGGTGTCCTGGGTCCCCGTCCTGGACGGTTGGCTGGTCACGGGCCACGCGCTGGCGCAGCGGGTGATGCGGGACGCGGCGACGTTCACCGTGGACGACCCGCGGTTCTCGACGGCGACGGTGGTCGGCCCGAGCATGCTCTCGCTCGACGGCCCCGAGCACGCGCGGCACCGCGACCCGTACGTGCCGCCGTTCCGCCCGGCACCCGTGCGGGACCACTTCGCCGGCTTCGTGGCGGGGGCCGTGGCCCGCCTGCTCGACGGCCTCGCGCCGGCCGGCCGCGCCGAACTGCGGGCGGACTTCGCCGGCCCGCTCGCGGTCGAGGTGATGGCCGACGCGCTCGGGCTCACCGGCATCGACCCGGCGGCCGTGCGGTCCTGGTACGCGGCGCTCGTCGAGTCGGTGTCCGAGGTGACCGCCGGCCGCCCGCCCACGGCAGCCGGCGCGGCGGCGGTCCGGGCGCTCCGCGAGCGTATCCCGCTCGACGTGCCCGGGCTGAGCCCCGACGAGGTGGTGGCGAACGCCGCCGTGCTGATGTTCGGCGGCATCGACACGACCGAGAGCATGATCGCCAACCTGGTGCTGCACCTGCTGGACCACCCGGCCGTGCTCGCCGAGGTCCGGGCCGACCGCGCACTGCTGCCCGCCGCCGTCGAGGAGTCACTGCGCCTGGAACCGGCGGCCTCGGTGGTCGACCGATACGCCACCCGCGACGTCGAGGTGGACAGCGCGTACATCGCCAGGGGCGACCTGGTCCGCGTGTCCATCGCCGGCGCGAACCGCGACCCCGCCGTGTTCGCCGACCCGGACACCTTCGACCTCCGCCGCCCCAACGCGAAGGCGCACCTGGCCTTCGCCCTGGGCCCGCACTTCTGCCTCGGCGCCCGGCTGGCCCGTGCCGAGGCGCAGATCGCGGTCGACGGCCTGCTCGACCGCTTCCCGGCGCTACGGCTGGAGAGGCCCGCGGCACCCACCGGCCTGGTCTTCCGGAAACCACCCGAACTACCCCTCCGCTGGGACTA
>NZ_JBJMIE010000443.1:0-3091 GCF_045807065.1 Actinophytocola sp.
AGCCGGTTCCCGGCGGCGTCGGGCACCACCGTCGACAACGCGCCGCGCCGGTTGCGCACCTGCATCCCCGCGCTGAACACGACGTCGCGGGACAGCAGCATGGACAGCTCGGCCAGCCAGATGTGGGAGGCGGCGTCCGGCGCGGCGGGCACGAGCATGATCGGCCGGTCGGGCAACCCACCAAGCAACGAGGCGACGGCGGCGGGCGACGGCACCGGCGAACCCAGGACCAGCTTGGGAAAACGCTGGTTGACCGGCACGTCGAAAGCAGCCGCGTCCGAGATCACGAGGCCGCACGGCACCGGCAGCGCGACGAGCCCGTCGACCTCGACCGGGGCCGCCGGCAGCCACGACTCCCACGCCGGCAAGGGAAAACGCGCACCCACGAACTCGCCGGAGGAGTACCAGCCGGTCCCGCCGACCCCGTGTCCCGCGTACAGCGCCGCGCCCGGCATGGCCGCGACACCGCCGTCCGGCGCGACCACGGGCACACCGAGCGACGACTCGAGCCGCGACACGACGGGCTCGGACGTGGCGAGGCTGCCGATGCCGACCCACACCGACTCGACACCGTCCAGGAAGGGTGCCAGCAGCTCGGGCAGATCGTCCACAAGGGACTCCACCGCGTGCGCACCGGGTGTGGCCAACACGAGGAGCTGCCCCGGCTCCACCGGGGCGACGCCGACGAGCCGGTGGTCCAGGCCTTCCTCGTCACGGTGCCGGATCAGCACGTGCCCCTCGTGCAGCGGTTCAGCGACCAGCAGGTCGAGCTGATGCATCCGAAACTCCCCGATCGTGTCTGGTCGGCCTCACCTGGCGGTGATCAGGTCTTCCTGGGTCAGCAGGGTGAGGTCCGCGGCGCCGGCGTCGGGGTCGGCCGCCAACCTGGACGCCTGCCGGTCGGTCATCCGCTCGAAGACGCGTCGCGCGGTGCGGCCGTTGCCGAAGGTGCCGTCCTTCGGGATCTCCTCGAAGTACCTGAGCAGCGCCTCGCCCGCCTCGTCGTCCAGCCGGTAGTCGTGCTTGGCGCACTGGGTGCGCACGATCGTCACCAGCTCCTCCGGCGTGTAGTTGGCGAACTCGATCGTGCGGCTGAAGCGGGACTCCATGCCGGGGTTGGCCGACAGGAAGTCCGCCATCTCCTTGGAGTAGCCCGCCGCGATCACCACGACGTCGTCGCGGTGGTCCTCCATCAGCTTCACGAGCGTGTCGATCGCCTCGCGGCCGAAGTCCGGGCCGGTGCCGCCGCGGCTGCTGGAGAGCGTGTACGCCTCGTCGACGAAGAACACCCCGCCGAGCGCGGACTCGAACGCCTCGGTGGTCTTGATGGCCGTGCCACCGATGATCTGCGCGACCAGGTCCGCGCGGGCGACCTCGACCAGGTGTCCCTTCCGCAGTACCCCCAGCTCCGCGAGGATCTCGCCGTACAGCCGGGCGACCGTGGTCTTGCCCGTGCCGGGCGCGCCCGCGAACACCAGGTGCCTGGCCATCGGCGGCGCGGACAGGCCGGCGTCCATCCGCCGCTTGGCCATCTTGTTGAGGTTGATCAGGGACGTCACCTCGGCCTTCACCCCGGCGAGGCCGACCAGGTTGTGCAGCTCCTGCACCGGGTCCGAGCCACGCGTGGGTCGCGCCGGCGCCTCGGCGGGCGTGGGGGCCGCGACGTCGGCCGTGGCGGACGTGCCGAACGCGTCGGGTGCGAGGTTGCCGCTGGTGATGAGGTCCAGGACCTCGATCGACGTGCCGGGGCGGGTCTGCCGCAGGCCGCTGCCGTGGTTGTCGCGGACCGTGCACTTGGTGATCCGCACGGACTCCTCGGTGTCGACCCGGATCCCGTCGGCGGAGCCGCCGGAGAACTCGGACTCCGTCACCGAACCGGAGGAGCCCTCGGCGAACAGGCAGCCCATGCCCCCGCTGCCCTGCACCCGGCACCGCACGAGGGACAGGTCCGCGCCGCTCGCGGCGTGCACGCCGGTGCCGCCCGTGCCCTCGATCGCGGCCTCCGCGAGCGCCAGCGCCGCACCCGTCACGGTGACCCCGGCACCCGCCGTCTTGCGGACGCTCAGGCCGTTCACCGTCGGCCGCGCGGCCTCGCTGACCGTGACCCCCGTCTCGCCGCCCTCGACCTCGACGTTCTCGATGGTGCCCCGGCTGCCCACCAGCGCGATGGCGTCGCCGTCGCAGCCGAGCACCCGCAACCGGCGGAACAGCGGGTCGGCGCCGTTGTCCACCCGCACCCCGGACTGCGTGCACCCGGTCACCGTGAGCTGGTCGAACTCGGTGACGCTCCGCTCGGTCACGGAGACGCCGATACCGTCCACATCGGACACGGTGGCGGCGGAGACCGTGCCGCCACAACGCCCGGCGAAGTGCATGCCGCGACCGCGGGTGCCCGAGACCTTCATGCCGCGCAGCGTCGGCGTGCAGCCCTCGGCCACGAACACGCCTTCCGCGGCCGCCCGCTCGACCGCGCAGTCCTCGAGGGACACCCGGTCGGTGGTGGCCAGGTAGAAGCCGATGGCCGCCACGTCGGCGACCGTCAGGCGGGTGGCGGACAGGCCGGCGCTCTGCTCGACCGCCACCGCCGGCTTGCCGGTGCCCGAGACCTTGGTGTCCTCGACGGTGAGCTGACCGCGGCCGTTGAGGCAGATGCCGTTGCCGGCGGCCTGCCGGACCGTGCACGAGCGCACCCGCAGGTTGCCGTCGTCGGCCACGACGATCGCGGACGTGCCGAGTTCGTCGAGCCGGCAGCCGTCGAGCACGCCGCCGTCCGACGAGGTCACCACGACGCCGGCGCCGACCGTGTTGCGGACGTCGCAGTCCCGCATCAGCACCATGCCCTGGTCGCGCGCGAAGACGGTGGCCCACGCGGAGGCACGCACCTCGCACTCGGTGATCGACAGCTGGCCGCGGACGACCAGCACGGCGGGGCTCTCCGCGTCGGCGGCGACGATCGTGACGCCCGACAGCGCCGCGGAGTCGGCGGACAGCGTCACGGTCGGCCCGCTCGTGGCGACCAGCTGGACGGTGCCCGGCCCGTCCTCGGCGGTGATCGTGACGGGCTTGGAGAGCACCAGGTTCTCGTGGTAGC
>NZ_JBJMIE010000444.1:0-17752 GCF_045807065.1 Actinophytocola sp.
AACACATTACCAACAACAACCTCAACCCAAAACACGACGCCCTCACCGACCCCGAACACGGCGACCTGGTGGAGCGTTCCCCGGCGAAGACGGCCAAACCCTTCGAGGTGATGCCGGCGTGGCGCCTGTGACGGAGCTGTGTTCGCGGCTGTGACACGTTCCTGACCTCGCCGGTCTCAACGGGACGCTCGTGCGGGGAGAGGTGGTGGGATCACGCTGCGGTCCGCGGCGAGGGCTTTGGCCAGTGCCAGCCACTGTCCGGTGTGGACCTCCGCGGTGGGCCGGTCGCCCAGCAGGCGGTGCGTGGTCCGCCGCGGTGCGAGGCCTGCCAGTGCCGCGCGGGCCGGGTCGCGTGGCCGGTCGTATGCCGCGGACAGCAGGGCCCACAGGATCGCCGCCGTGCGGTGGTCCAGGTTTCTCGAACGGACGCCCAGGTGCGCGGCGTCCACCCTCGGCGCCGGGGAGAAGCACCGCGCCGGGATGCGGCGGCGGACCGTGAGCGTGAACCGGCACGACCACCAGGCCGACTCCAGGTCGCGCGGGCACGCGGCCGTCAACCGCCTGGCCAGGCCCCACTCCACGACCAGCTCCGCGTGGGAGAACCCACTCGTCACCGGTGTGAGCAGGCGGCGTAGCAGCGGCGTCGACACGGCGAAGGGAATGCTCGCCACCACGGCGAACGCCCGTCTCGGTAGGCGGACCGTGCGGAGGTCCTCGTGCACCACGCGGACCTCCGCGCACCCCGCGAAGCGGCGCCGCAGGTCCGCCACGAACCGGGCGTCCCGCTCGACCGCCAGTACCCGGGAACCCGTGCGGGCCAGTGGCGCGGTGATGGTGCCGGGACCGGCGCCGAAGTCGACCACCAGATCGCCCGCGCCGAGGCCGGCCGCGGTGACCAGGCGGGTGATCACCCGGGCGTCGGACAGGAGGTGGACGCCGGAAGAGGTCGCGGCGGGACGCCGCGAGTGAGAACGCATGACTGACTGGCTCCAAGCCGGAGAAGCGAACAGAAGGTGCTTGGAGACAGCGGCGATACGCGCCGGAAGAAGGAAGAAGGGCAACCGCCGCTGTCAGCGACGGCGCAGCCTTATCGACATCGAGGCGCTCATACCGATCACGCTAGCCACGCCGGCAACCGAATTAAGCTCGCCACCATGGTCGACGTCCTGGTCATCGGTGGTGGCATCGCCGGCGTCTCGATCGCCTGCGAGCTGGCCGCCGACGCGCAAGTCATCCTGCTGGAGGCCGAGCCCGAGCTGGCGCGGCACACCACCGGCCGCTCGGCCGCCATCTACGCGCCCACCTACGGGCCCCCGACCGTCCGCCAGCTGACCAGGGAGAGCGAGCCCCTCTTCGGCGACGGCGTCCTCACCCCGCACCCCACCCTCTGGCTCGCCCTCGACGACGACGGCGTCGACCACCTCCGCGAGCTGCCCGTCGAGCCCCTCACCCCGCGGGAGGCCGTCGAGCTGTGCCCGCCGCTGAGACCACCACTCGCGGTCGCCATCGACACCTCGTGCATGGACATCGACGTCATGGCCCTGCACGCCCGCTACGTCCGCGGTCTCCACGAACGCGGCGGCACCATCCACAGGAACGCCCGTGTCACCGAGCTGCGCCGCGACGGCGGCGGTTGGGTCGTCAACGGGATCAGGACCGACGTCGTCGTCAACGCCGCCGGCGCCTGGGCCGACGAGCTGGCCGCACTCGCGGGAGTCCCCACCATCGGCCTGCGGCCCATGCGCCGCACCATCGCGCTCGCCCGCGCCACCGTCGACCCCGCCTGGCCGCTCGTCTCCGACGTCGTCGACACCTTCTACTTCCGCCCCGAGAGCGGGCACCTGCTGATCTCCCCGGCCGACGAGACACCCAGCGAGCCCTGCGACGCCAAGCCCGACGAGGTGGACGTCGCCATCGCCCTCGACCGGGTGAACGCCGTGACCACGCTGAACCTCCGGTCCGTGCACACGGCCTGGGCGGGCCTGCGGTCGTTCGTGGCCGATCGCGAACCGGTCGTCGGTGCCTGGCCCGACCACCCGGGCTTCGTGTTCTACGCCGGGCAGGGCGGCTACGGCATCCAGATGGCACCGGCGTTGGCCCGAACGGGTGCCGACATCATCCTCGGCCGGGTACCGCCGTCGCCGATCATGTCGCCCCGGTGAACACCCGACTATGGTGACTACCGACCAGTAGGCGGAGGGAGTCCAATGGCGGACGTGGCGGCACGGCTGGAAGAGATCGTCGGCGCCGGACATGTGCTCACGGGCGACGCGATCGGCGAGGACTACACCCACGACGAGACGCTCAGCACCGACCCGGTCCGGCCGGCGCACGTCGTGCGACCGGGCAGCGCCGACGAGGTGGCGGCCGTCCTCAAGCTCGCCGCCGAGACGAACACCCCCGTCACCGCCCGCGGGAGCGGGACCGGCCTGTCCGGGTCCGCCATCCCCCGCCCGGACGGGATCCTCGTGTCCTTCGAGCGGATGAACGAGATCCTCGAGATCGACACGGACAACCACGTCGCCGTCGTCCAGCCGGGTGTCACGCTCACGGCGCTGGAGGAGGCCACCGCCGCGGTCGGCCTGGTCTACCCCGTCTACCCGGGCGAGCTGTCGGCGAGCCTCGGCGGCAACGTCAGCACCAACGCCGGCGGCATGCGTGCCATCAAGTACGGCGTGACCCGCAACCACGTCCTCGGGTTGCAGGCGGCACTCCCGACCGGCGAGGTCATCCGCACCGGCGGCAAGTACGTCAAAGCCTCCACCGGCTACGACCTCACCCAGCTCATCGTCGGCTCCGAGGGCACGCTCGCGCTGGTCACCGAGGCCGTCCTCAAGCTCCAGCCGCGCCTTGCCCACCAGGCCACCATCCTCGCGCCCTTCCCCGAGCTCGCGTCCGTGATGACCGCCGTGCCGAAGGTCGTCGGCTCCGGCATCGGGCCGCTGATCCTCGAGTACATCGACGCGTTCACCATGGGCGCCATCACCTACACCCACGACCTGCAGCTCGGGATCCCCGACGACGTCAAGGAGAAGTCGCAGGCCTACCTCGTGGTGATGCTGGAGGACAACTCAGCCGCCCGCCTCGACGAGGACATCGAGCGGGCCGGCGAGCTGCTCAGCGAGCTGGGTGCGCTGGACGTCTACTCGCTGCCCGGCGGCGCGGCCCGCAAGCTCATCGACGCGCGCGAGAAGGCGTTCTACACGGCCAAGGGTGCCGGCGCGGACGAGATCATCGACACGGTCCTGCCCAGGGCCGCGCTGCCCGAGTTCTTCACGAAGGTCCTGGAGATCGCGCAGGCCAGCGGCACCCTGATCGTCGGCTGCGGCCACGCGGGCGACGGCAACGTGCACCTGGCCGTCTTCCAGAAGGACGCCGAGGTGCGGCACCGGGTGCTGCACGACCTGTTCG
The DNA here is from genome assembly GCF_045807065.1 of Actinophytocola sp. Lineage (GTDB taxonomy): Bacteria > Actinomycetota > Actinomycetes > Mycobacteriales > Pseudonocardiaceae > Actinophytocola. The sequence continues at coordinate 3,412 of NZ_JBJMIE010000444.1, forward strand.
CCGGCGGCATGGCGCTGGGTGGCGCGATCGCCGGCGAGCACGGCATCGGCCGGGCGAAGAAGCAGCACTTCCTGGACCTGGAGGACCCCGGCAAGGTCGAGCTGATGCGCCGGATCAAGCAGGCGTTCGACCCCCAGGACATCCTCAACCCCGGCGTCCTCTTCGACTAGGCGTCCTCTTTTCCACTAGGAGACAACACATGAACGGCGCCCAGGCGCTCCTGCGGACGCTCGTCGACGGCGGCGTCGACGTCTGCTTCGCGAACCCCGGTACCTCCGAGATGCACTTCGTCGCCGCGCTCGACGCCGTGCCGCGGATGCGGGCCGTGCTGTCCCTGTTCGAGGGCACCGTGACCGGCGCCGCCGACGGCTACGGCCGCATGGCCGACCGGCCCGCCGCCACGCTGCTGCACCTGGGTCCCGGCATGGCCAACGGCCTCGCGAACCTGCACAACGCCCGCCGCGCCCACACCCCGATACTCAACGTGATCGGCGACCACGCCCGCTACCACAAGGGCTTCGACGCACCGCTCGAGTCGGACATCGACGCCCTCACCGGCTGGCTCGGCGGCTGGTCCCGCACGTCGAAGGCGTCGGAGGAGGTCGGGGCGGACGCGGCCGCCGCGATCGCCGCGGCCATGCAGCCACCCGGCCAGATCGCGAACCTCGTGCTGCCGGCCGACGTCTCGTGGTCCGACGGCGGCGTCGTCGGCGAGCAGGTCGAGCCGGTCGCCGAGCAGCCCGTCGAGGACCGCCGAGTGGCGGCGGTCGCCGATCTCGTCCGGGGTGGTGAGCCGGTCGTGCTGCTGCTCGGCCACGGCGTCACCCGCGAGCGCGGCCTGCTCGCCGCGAGCCGGGTCGCGGCCGCGACGGGCGTGAAGCTGTTCGCCGAGACGTTCCCGGCGCGGATCGAGCGCGGCGCGGGCCTGCCCACCGTCGAGCGGCTGGGTTACCTGGCCGAGCAGGTGCAGTGGCAGCTCACCGACGTCAGGCACCTGGTCCTGGTCGGCGCCAAGTCACCCGTCTCGTTCTTCGCCTACCCCGGCAAGGCGTCGGAGCTGGTGCCGGACGGCTGCACCGTGCACGTGCTGTCCGTGCTGGGTGAGGACGGCACCGGCGCGCTCGAGCACCTCGCGGACCTGGTCGCGGGAGACGTGTCGCCGGTGCTGCAGGAGGCCGTTCGTCCCGGGGTGCCGACCGGCGCCCTGACCCCGCAGAACTGGACCGAGGTCATCGGCGCCCTGCTGCCGGAGGGCGCGATCGTGTCCGACGAGGCCAACACGTCCGGCCTCATGATCCCGATGACCACCGCCGGGGCCCCGCGCCACGACGTGCTCACGCTGACCGGCGGCGCGATCGGGCAGGGCCTGCCGGTGGCCGTGGGCGCCGCGGTCGCCTGCCCGGACCGCCCGGTCGTGTGCCTGCAGGCGGACGGCAGCGCCATGTACACCGCGTCGGCACTGTGGACGATGGCCCGCGAGGGCCTGGACGTGACGACCGTGTTGCTGAACAACCGGGCGTACGCGATCCTGCGGATGGAACTGTCCCGAGTGGGTGCCGAGGCGGCGGGCCCGAAGGCGCAGCAGCTGCTCGACCTGGCCGGACCGGACCTGGACTTCGTGTCGCTGTCGCGGGGCATGGGCGTCCCGGCGTCGCGGGCCACCACGGCCGAGGAGCTGGCGGACCAGTTCGCGAAGGCCCTCGCCGAACCCGGTCCGCACCTGATCGAGGCCATGGTGCCGCCGCTTTTGTAACCGTTGCCCTACAAGGGGGTAGGTCACATGTTGGTGCAGAACCTCGCGATCCTGGTGCTGGCCGGCTTCGTCGGTTTCGCGGTGATCTCCAAGGTGCCGAACACGCTGCACACGCCGCTGATGTCCGGCACCAACGCGATCCACGGGATCGTCGTGCTCGGTGGGTTCATCGTGCTCGGGCTCGGTGCCGAAGGCGTGCTGAACAAGATCCTGCTGGTGGTGGCGATCGCGTTCGGCACGATCAACGTGGTCGGCGGGTTCCTGGTCACGGACCGCATGCTCGGCATGTTCAAGGACCGGGACCGCAAGTGAGCGCCACGTTCATCCAGTGCCTCTACATCGTCGCGTTCGCCCTGTTCATCTACGGGCTCATGGGGCTCACCGGGCCGAGGACGGCGGTGCGCGGCAACATGATCGCGGCCGCGGGCATGGCCATCGCGGTGATCGCCACCCTGCTGACGCCCGGCCTCGGTAACTGGTGGCTGATCCTGCTCGGCGTGGCGATCGGCGCCGCGGTCGGTGTGCCGGCCGCGCGTCGGGTCAAGATGACCGCGATGCCGCAGATGGTGGCGCTGTTCAACGGCGTCGGTGGCGGGGCCATCGCGTTGATCGCGTGGGTGGAGTTCCGCGGCAGCACCGGGTTCCGCGACGAGCCGCGCTACGTCGCGGTGGCGTCGCTGTTCGCCGCGATCATCGGGTCCGTGTCGTTCTGGGGTTCGAACGTCGCGTTCGGCAAGCTGCAGGAGATCCTCCCCGGCCGGCCCATCACGGTCGGTCGTCCGCAGCAGCTCCTGAACCTCCTCGTGCTGTTGGGCGCGCTGGCGTTCGGGGTGTCCGTGGTCGCCGGTGCGACGTCCGAGTGGCTGATGGGCGGCCTGCTGGTGACGTCGTCGGTGCTGGGGCTGCTGGTGGTGCTGCCGATCGGCGGCGCCGACATGCCGGTGGTGATCTCCCTGCTCAACGCGGCGACCGGGCTGTCGGCGGCGGCCATGGGGCTGGCGCTGTCCAACACGGCGCTGATCGTGGCCGGCATGATCGTCGGCGCGTCCGGCTCGATCCTGACGAACCTCATGGCCAAGGCCATGAACCGGTCCATCCCGGCGATCGTGGCGGGTGGCTTCGGCGGCTCGACCGCGGCCGGCGGGATCGAGGCGGGTGACCGTTCCGTCCGCCAGACGTCGGCCGGTGACGCCGCGATCCAGATGGCCTTCGCCCGCCAGGTGATCATCGTGCCGGGCTACGGACTGGCCGTCGCACAGGCACAGCACCAGGTTCGGCAGCTGTCCAGCCTGCTGGAGGACAAGGGCGTGGCCGTGTACTACGCCATCCACCCGGTCGCCGGGCGCATGCCGGGGCACATGAACGTGCTGCTCGCGGAGGCGGACGTGCCCTACGACCGGCTGCGCGAGATGGACCTGATCAACGGTGAGTTCCCCCGCACCGACGTGGCCCTGGTGATCGGCGCCAACGACGTGACCAACCCGGCCGCCCGCACCGACCCGTCGTCACCGATCTACGGCATGCCGATCCTGGACGTGGACGAGAGCAAGTCGGTCATCGTCCTGAAGCGCTCGATGCGGCCGGGCTTCGCCGGGGTCGACAACGAGCTGTACTACAACCCCAAGACGTCCATGCTGTTCGGCGACGCCAAGTCCTCGGTGTCGGAGATCACCGAGGAGCTGAAGGCCCTCTAGTCGGTCCACTTCCCGATGAGCCAGGCGCACACCTCCGCCTCGGTCATCTCGGGAAACTCGTCGACGAACGTCTGGAGCGCCCGCACCGCCTCGTCCCGGTCGAGGCCGCGCTTCGTGGCCATCATGAAGTACTCCTGGCGCGCGGCGGTCGGCCGGCCGCCGCCCGCCCCGCGACCAGGCAGCCCGTCCCGCCACCGCGCCACGTCCGCGACCCGGTTGGGCCGCCAGCCCGGCGTCCCGTCGATCTCGATGTCGGGTTCCGGGAACGGGTGGCTCGAGCCAGCGGGGTAGCGGGAGCGCCACTTGTGCACGGCGTGCCGGCTGACGCCGAGCGCCTCGCCGAGCGCCGCGGCGCCGATGTACTGCACGGTCACGTGATCCTCCAACGTTGTCCACGCCGGAGACGACGTTATCAGAGCAATGCGTCGGTGGTGATGACCTCGCCCAGCTTCGGGAGGACGTACTCCACCGCGAACTCGTGCGCGTGCGCCTCCAGGCCGGTCATGGCGTCGGTCACGAAGACCGTGTCGTAGCCGTGGTCGTCGGCGCCGCGGCCGGTGGACTCGACGCCGAAGTTCGTCGCGATGCCCGCGAGCACGACCGTGGTGATCTCCCGCTTCCGCAGCTCCTCGTCGATGGTGCTGGAGCCGAAGGCACCCCACGTCCGCTTGACCACCACGACGTCCTCGGCCCTCGGCTCGGCCGCCAGCTCACTGCCGTCCGGTTGCGTGCCGGGACGTTCGGCGCGGACCCACACCACGAGCGCACCGCGCGACCGGAACGCGTCGGCGAGTCGCAGGCAGCGCTCGAGGACCTGCTCCCCGGTGTGCGGCACGGTCGGCTGCGCGATGATCCGCGGCATGAGGTCCACGAGGACCAGTGCCGTGCGCGACATGTCGAGGTTCAATGGAGCCATGGTGCCGAAGCCTAACGATGCCGGTCTGTTCGGCCCGTCCTCGGTGAGCTGGCAGCTGCACGCCGAGCCGGCCATGTGGCTCGCCGGGATCCGCAGCCTGTACCTGCAGGCGCTGCACCCGCGCGCGGTCGCCGGGATCGTGCAGAACTCGGACTTCCGCGCCGACCCGCTCGGTAGGCTGGTGCGCACGGCCAACTTCGTCGGCGCGGCGACGTACTGCCCGCGTGACGAGGTCGAGCGGCTGGCGGCACGCGTTCGCTCGGTGCACCGGTCGTTGCGCGGCACCTACGAGGGCAGGACGTTCCGCATCGACGAGCCGGAACTGCTGCTGTGGGTGCACTGCGCGGAGGTGTCGTCGTTCCTGACCGTGGTGCGGCGCGCCGGGTTCCCCCTGACCGCCGCGCACGCCGACCGGTACCTGGACGAGCAGCGCGCGTCGGCGGCGCTGGTCGGGCTCGACCCGGACGAGGTGCCGGGCTCGGTGGCGCAGATGCGGCGCTACCTGCAACGGATGCGGCCGTCGCTGCGCCGCACCGAGGACACCGACGAGATCTACGACTTCCTCCACCGGCCACCCGTGAGCGGCAGGCTGGCGCTGGGACTGCCGTTGTACGAGACGGTGGTGGGGCACCTGGCGTACTCGCTGTTACCGGGCTGGGCGGCCCGCCTGTACGGGCGGCGCGCCTACCCGGCCGCGGTCAGCACGACCGCGATGCGCACCCTGGCGGAAACCTTGCGGTTAGTACAGAAAACTGTGCGGACGGTAGTCAGCGAGCCCAGACTCGGCCCACTGGTGCCACATCCGGTGCTCGCGGTGCAGAGACTGGGAAAGTGGGCCGCCCCGTCGGCCAGGAGATTGCCCGCCGCCGCCTAGTTGTGGGCTTCCTGGAAGCGCATCACCAGCGCCTGCGGCACGCGCCCACGCTCGGCCACGGTCTCGCCCTGGCTGCGGGCCCACTCGCGCACGGCCTGCGTGTCCGGCTTGCCGTTGCCGTTGCCGTTGGTCGACTTCGTCGCCGTGCCGCCCCGCTGCTTGCGCCCACCCGTGCGCCGCGCGTGACCGACGTACTCGGCGAACACATCGCGCAGCCGGGCGGCGTTGTCAGCGGACAGGTCCATCTCGTACTCGACCCCGTCGAGCGCGAAGTTCACGGTCTCGTTGGCCTTCCCACCGTCCAGGTCGTCGACCAGTTCGAGAATGGTTCGCTGCGCCACAGGGTCCTCCGAATTGGGAATGATCCGAACAATGGTGAGGATAGCGCGGGTGGCGGTGCGGACGACGCAGCGGCAGACTCGTCGCGTGGACCTGTCGACCTTCCATCGCGTTCCCCTCGGCACCTGGCCCACGCCGCTCGACACCTGTCCCCGCCTGTCCGCCGCGCTCGGCGCGACCGTGCTCGTGAAGCGGGACGACGTCGGCGGCGTCGGCCTCGGTGGCAGCAAGCTCCGCAAACTGGAGTTCACCCTCGCCGCCGCGCTTGCCGCCGGCGCGGACACGATCATCACGTTCGGCGGTGTGCAGACGAACCATGGACGCCTGACCGCCGCCGCCTGCGCACGGCTCGGGTTGCGGTGCGAGCTGGTGCTCACGCGTTCGGTGCCGCGGTCCGGCTTCGCGTACGACCGGTCCGGCAACGTCGCGCTCGACCGGCTGTTCGGCGCGCGGCTCCACCTCTGCGACACCGACGAGGAGGCCGACTACACGGCGGGCGCGCTCGCCACCGCGACGTCCGTCACGCTGCCGGTCGGCGGGTCCAGCGGGCTGGGGGTGCTCGGTTACGTGGCCGCCGCGCAGGAGCTCACCGAACAGCTCGACGACCGCGTGGTCGACCGCATCGTCTGCGCCGCCGGCAGTGGCGGCACCGCCGCCGGGCTCGCGCTCGGCACCGAGACGCCCATCACGGCGGTCAGCGTGTCGCCCGGCTCCGCGCGGAAGATCGACCGGGCGGCCCGGCTCGCCGCGAAGGAGCTGGACGTCGACCCGCCGAAGCTCGACCACGTGAGCGTCGACGAGAGCGCGCTCGGCGAGGGCTACGGCGTGCCGACCGACGAGGTCTGGTCGGCGCTGCGGTTGTTCGCCCGCACCGAGGGCATCGTGCTCGACCTCGTCTACACGGGCAAGGCGGCCGCCGCGCTCGTGTCCGGCATCCGTCCGGGTGAGACGGTCGTGTTCATGCACACCGGTGGTGTGCCGGCCAACTTCGCCTACGCCCCGGAACTGGTCGCCGAAGCGGCCCGTTAGTCGGGGGAGGGGATCTCCAGGGCGGTGGTGGCCATCTTCCGCAGCGTCACGTCGTCCGGTGTGGATGGTGCGCCGATCCACACCGCCTGCACGAGCCGGAGGCTGTTGCCCTCTCGGCCGCTCGCGAAGGCGGCCGACTCGAAGAACGGCTTCGACTTCCCCGGCCACGGCGTGCCCTCGGTCGACGCGTCGGCGACGGCGCCGCTGCCGGGTTGCGTGGCGACCGTGTCCAGCTCGCCGGCCAGCGCGGTCTCCGGGAACCGCAGCACCGCGACCAGTATCGCCGCCCGCTTACCGTCCGAAGTGGACTCGTAACGGGCGCGGACCAGTTGCGAACAGCGGTTGTGTTGCAGCCACACCTGCACATCGCCATATGCATGTGCCGCGCAGTCGGTGTCGGAGATCGCGCCCCTCGGCTCGAACGTGAAGCCCTCGACCTTCACCCCGCTCGACTCGGTGCGGGTCGTGCTGGTGTTCTTGGCCCCGTCGTCGGTCGAGCCGGACGACGCGACCGCGTACACGATGCCTGTGAGCAGCAGCAACGCGACCAGCACGACGGCGCCGGCCGGCAGCCACCGCAACCCGTTCCTGCCGGACGACCTGGTGGGCTTCGCGGTACGGGGACGTGGTCGCGCGGTCTGCACGCGGGGGATGAGCATCGTGCTCGCGGCGGCCACCGTGGGGGCGGCCGACTCCGTGAAGCCCTCGCCGGACAGGTCGACGTCGGCGTGGTCGGGGGAGAGGGCGGTGAGGATCGCGCGGGCCTGCGCGGTCGTGCACGGGCCCTGGTAAGTGGCCAGCTCGCGGGACGCGGTCAGCAGGGTCTTCGGCTCGGGGTGCAGGATCCGCACGCCTCGCAGCAGGTCCGAGGTCGGCTGGTGCACCTGCGACACGTACGGCCCGACGGCGACGACCGTGCCCACAGGTAACGGTTCGACCTTGGCCTGTTCGAGTGTGTGTCGGACGACGGTGACGGTTTTCACCGCGTCCACGGCCGGATTCACGGCACCGTCGGGGCGGACGAGCGGCCAGCCGTCGGTCTTCCACTGGCCCGAGAGCGGCGCGTCGAGCCGGACCGCGGGGTCGGGCAGGTCGACACCGACGACCACCAGCACCCCGCGCGGCAGCACGACGACCGCGTCCACCGCCTGGTCACAGCCCTCGGGGCGCAGCCCCACCAGGGCGACCCCGCCGACCAGTGCGTCACCGCGGCCCCACGACGTGAGCGCGGCCCGCACGTCGTCGCCGACCGCCGAGGTCTCGTCACCCACCCGAACCACCCGCACCGCGCACCCCCTGACCAACCACCCGGCCCGACGGGACAACGGTAGCCGGGGCTCGATAGTGTGGCGTAACTACCCGTGTACAGGGCACAATGGACCCGCGTGTGACATTGCCGGTTATCCGTTGACGAGGACGTAGGGGAAGACGAATCCTCGTCGAGCAGCGGAGGTCAGCAGTGAGCACTCGTGGCGTTGTGTACGTCCACTCGTCGCCGGCTGCGGTATGTCCGCACGTCGAGTGGGCTATTTCGGGCACCCTTGGAGTTCGGGCGAACCTCCAGTGGACCGCTCAGCCGGAAGCCGCCGGCCAGCTGCGCGCCGAGTGCGGGTGGACCGGCGATCCCGGCACGGGCGCGAAACTCGTCGCTGCCCTCAAGGCCTGGCCCATGCTGCGCTTCGAGGTCACCGAGGAGCCTAGCCCGGGCGTGGACGGCGAGCGTTTCTGCTTCGCCCCCGCACTGGGCCTGTGGCGTACCCGCACGAGCGCCAACGGCGACATCGTCGTCGGCGAGGACCAGCTACGCGCCATCGCGTCGGCCGCCCGCTCCAACGAGTCGTTCGCCCACCGGGTCGACGAACTGCTCGGTGCCTCCTGGGACGCGGCACTGGAGCCGTACCGCCGCGCCGGCGACGGCGCCCCGGTGACCTGGCTGCACCGCGTCGGCTGACCGTCGGTCGCCCCTGCTGTGCTTGCCGGTTCGGCTCTGCCCGGCTTGCCGGTTCGGCTCTGCCTGCCCGGCTGCCGCGGCGTGGTTGACCTGACCTGCCTGCGACAGGTCAGGTGCGCCTGCCATCCTGTAGTCCGTGTCCAGGGGATCTCCTCGGCAGCTGTGGTTGCTGCCGGTGCTGCTGATCACGGTGATCGCGACCGCGTTGGGGGCGTTGGTGGCGCGCAGCGTGTACGCGGACCAGCCACTGCCGCCGGCCGCGGTCAGGCCGTCGACCTCGTCGGTGCCGCCGAGCGAGCAGCCGGGGCCGCCGGCCGTGCAGGGCTACGCGGACGCGACGGCGCACCCGCTGTACAACACGCTGCACGGACTGCTCCAGCGCTACTTCGACGCGATCAACACCAAGGACTACGCGGCCTGGTCCGCGACGGTGACCACCGCGCGTCGTCAGGCGCAGCCGGAAGAGGACTGGCGGACGGCCTACAAGACCACCCGCGACGGCAGCATCACCGTCTACCGCATCGAGACCGCCGGGGCTGACGCCGCACAGGTGCTGCTGCACTTCACGAGCACCCAGGACCCGCAGGACGGGCCGCCGGAGATGCCCGTCGGCTGCATCGAGTGGAACGTGGTCTGGGCCTTCGCCAAGGAGAAGGGCGAGTGGAGACTGGCTATCGGTCCGAGCAGCGCCAGCCCCCAACACACCCCCTGCCCCACCTGACCCCGCGTGTCCAACGCCCGCGACCGGTGAGTTCAACGAACGCGACAGGCACGATTCGTTGAACTCACCCGTCCTGCGGGTTGGACACGCGGGTGCTAGGCGGTGAAGACCAGGGCCACGTTGTGGCCGCCGAAGCCGAACGAGTCGTTCATCGCGGCGGTCAGTTCCATCTTGCGCGGCTCGCCCGCCACGACGTCCAGCTCGATCTTCGGGTCCTGGTTGTCCAGGTTGCGGGTGGCCGGGATGATGCCGTGGTAGATCGACAGCAGCGTGAGGATGCTCTCTACCGCACCGGCACCGCCGACCAGGTGGCCGAACGAGCTCTTCGGCGCGGTGAGCACCACGTGGTCGCCGATCGCCTTGCGGATCGCGGCCGCCTCGCCGATGTCGCCGACGACGGTGGACGTCGCGTGCGCGTTGACGTGACCGATGTCGGCCGCGGTCAGACCAGCCTGCTGGATCGCCTTGGTCATCGCGGCCATCTGCCCGATGCCCTCGGGGTGGTTGCCCGTGATGTGGTAGGCGTCGGACGTGATGCCGGTGCCGGCGAGCTTGCCGTACACCCGCGCCCCACGGGCCCGCGCGTGCTCCGCGGACTCCAGGATCAGCACGCCCGCGCCCTCGCCGAGCACGAACCCGTCGCGGTCGACGTCGAACGGCCGGGACGCGCGGTCCGGCTCGTCGTTGCGCAGCGACAGCGTGCGGGACTGGGCGAAGCCGGCCACCGTGATCGGCAGGATGCACGCCTCCGCGCCACCCGCGACGACCACGTCGGCGCGGCCGGCCCGGATCATGTCGAAGCCCAGCGCGAGCGACTCCGCGCCGGTGGCGCAGGCCGAGACCGGGGAGTGCACCCCGGCCCGTGCCCGCAGGTCGATGCTGACGTGCGCGGCCGGACCGTTCGGCATGAGCATGGGCACGGTCAGCGGCGACACCTTGCGCAGGCCGTGCTCCTCGAGCAGGTCGTCCTGTGCGAGGAGCGTGCCGGCGCCGCCGATGCCGGTGCCGAGCGCGACGCCGAGCCGGTCCGGGTCGACCGGCTCGTGCTCGTCGGACGGCATCTCGTACCCGGCGTCCGCCCACGCCTGGCGGGCCGCGATGAGCGCGACCTGCTCACAGCGGTCCATCCTGCGCAGCTGCACTCGGGGCAGGACCTCGGACGGCTCGACGGCCAGCGGCGCGGCGAGCCGCGCCGGCAGGTTGTACTTCTCCGCCCACTCGGCCTTGTTGGTCGTGACGCCGTTGCGACCGGCGATCAGACCGTCCCAGGTGGACGTGACGTCCCCACCGAGCGGCGTGGTCGCACCCATGCCGGTGACGACGACTTCCGTACTCATGGCCCTCCGTGGTCCTTCCCTCGGGTGAAACTTGTCAGACGTTCTTGGAGACGTAGCTCACGGCGTCGCCGACGGTCTTCAGGTTCGCGAGCTCCGCGTCCGGGATCTTGACCTCGAACCGGTCCTCGGCCTGCACGGCGATCTCCACCATCGACAGCGAGTCGATGTCCAGGTCGTCGACGAAGGACTTGTCGGCGGTGACCTCGTCGGCCTCGACGCCGGCGACCTCTTCGACGATCTCGGCGAGGCCGGTCAGGATCTCCTCGTCGGTGAGCTTCTCTGCCATGGGGTTGCTTTCTCCTTTGTTGTCCCGGACCGGGCGGTCCGGAAAGTCTTCTCCTGACGGAGCTTGCGGAGTGATCGGTTCAGTCGGTCACGGGCAGATGACGACCTGGCCCGCGTAGGACAGGCCGGCGCCGAACCCGACGAGCAGCGCGACGTCGCCGGAGTGGATCTTGCCGGCGGTCCGCATGTGGTCCATCGCCATGGGGATGGAGGCGGACGAGGTGTTGCCGGAGTAGACGATGTCGTCGGCGACGACCATGTCCTCCCGCGCCCCCTCCTTCCGCAGCTTCTTCGCGATCGCCTCGACGATCCGCAGGTTGGCCTGGTGCGGGATCAGCACGTCGACGTCCGACGGCGCCACCCCGGCCAGCTCCAGGGCCCTGAGCGCGATCGGCGCGATCTTCGTGGTGGCCCAGCGGTAGACCGACTGGCCCTCCTGGAAGATGTAGGTCCGCTCGGTCATCCCGATCATGTCGACGAGGTCACCGGCGGTGCCCCAGGCCACCGGCCCGATGCCCGGCTCGTCGGCCGGGCCGACGACCGCCGCGCCCGCCGCGTCGGCGAAGATGATCGCCGTGGAGCGGTCGGCCGGGTCCACCACGTCGGTGAGCTTCTCGGAGCCGATCACCAGCGCCCGCCGCGACGAGCCGGCGCGGACCAGGTCGGAGGCGACGCCGAGCCCGTAGCAGAAGCCCGCGCAGGCGGCGTTGAGGTCGAACCCGCCGGCCGCCTTGATCCCGATGAGGTCGGCGACCTGTGCGGCCGCGTTCGGGATCGGCTGCTTGGTCGTGCAGTTGGCGACGATCACCGTGTCGAGGTCGGCCGGGTCGAGCCCGGCGGCCGCGATGGCCTTGGACCCGGCCTCGACGGCCATGCTGACCACGGTGTCCTTCTCGCCGGCGAAGCGCCGCTCGACGATGCCGACCCGCTCGCGGATCCACTGGTCGTTCGTGTCCATGGTCTTGGCGAGGTCGTGGTTGGTGACGACCTGCTCGGGCTGGGCGCTGCCGATGCCGAGGATGCGGGTGCCGCCGACGCCCGGGGCGAGTCGTAGGGAGGTCATGCCAGCACCTCCGCGACCTTCGCCAGGTCGTCCGGCGTCTTGAGGGCCGCCGTGGTGATCTTCAGCTCCCGTTTGACCAGGCCGGACAGTGCGCCGGCGGGTGGCAGCTCGGCCGCGAAGTCCGCGCCGAGCTCGGACATGGTGTTCATGCAGAGGTCCCAACGCACGGACAGGGTGACCTGGTTGACCAGCCGCTCCAGCATGTCGGCTCCGCTCTTGACCTGCTGGCCGTCGGCGTTGGACAGGAGCGTGCGGGCCGGGTCGCTGACCGTGATGTCCTTGGCCCTCTCCCGGAGCTTCTCCTGGGCGGGGGCCATGTAGTGGGTGTGGAAGGCGCCGGCGACCTTGAGCCTGATGACCTTCCTGACGAAGTCCGGCTTCTCGGCGACCACGGCGTCGATGCCGTTGACCGGCCCGGCGGCGACGATCTGACCGGCGCCGTTCATGTTCGCCCCGGTGAGGTCGTGCTCGGCGAGCCAGGCGACGACGTCGTCGGGCTCACCACCCATCACCGCGACCATCCCGGTGGGCGCAAGGTCGCAGGCCGCGGCCATCTCCCGCCCGCGCACGGCCGCGAGCGCGACCGCGTCGTCCGCGGTGAGCACCCCCGCGATGGCGGCGGCGGCCAGCTCACCGACGGAGTGCCCGGCGACGACGACGTCCGCGGGCAGCTCGTGCCTGGCGGCGAGCACCTCGTAGGCGAGCAGCGCGGCGGCCACGACGAGCGGCTGGGTGACGGCCGTGTCCTTGATGGCGTCGGCGTCCGCGACGGTGCCGAGCTCGACCAGGTCCAGGCCGGCGAGCTCGGACCAGGAGGCCAGCCGCTCTCGGGTGCCCTCCAGCTCGAGCCAAGGGGTGAGCATGCCGGGTGTCTGGGAGCCCTGACCGGGGGCGAGTAACGCGAGCACGTACTCAAGGGAACACGGTGTTGGTTGGTTGAGGTGATAGCGCCACTCACCAAGTCGAGCCGGTTGGTTTGTAGGGAACCTACAAAGGTTATCGCAACATGAACGGTCAAGAGGGATTTCTGTCGTTCGCGGCCTACCAGAGACCACGCGAACGTGACAGACGTCCCACCGCGAGCGCGATGCGAAGCACGAGCGCGTCACGAGGCAGGTTCGCATTGTGCCCGGTGATCTCGGTGGCCTTCCGCAGCCGGTACCGCACGGTGTTGGGGTGGACGAACAGCAGCCGCGCGCAGGTCTCGAGCACCCCGCCGGCCTCAAGATAGGTCTCGACGGTTTCGAGGAGCGCACCCCCGGCCTTCTCGAGCGGCCGGGCGATCTGGTCGATGAGCTGCCACTCGGCCTCGGGGTCCCCGGCCAGCGCCCGCTCGGGCAGCAGATCGGTCGACCGCACCGGCCGCGGCGCCGCGGGCCAGGCGACAACGGCCCGCAACCCGGAAAGTGCCTCGGCCGAGCTGCGGTGCGCGTCGGCGATGTTGGCCACGGTGGGCCCGGCGACCACGGGCCCGTCCCCGAAGGAGGCCGACATCTTGGCGAGCACCTGCGGTGCGTCGGTCTCCCCGGCGAGAACGACGACGAGCCGAGACCCCTGCACCCCGAGCAGAACGGACCGGTTGGCCCGCGCCGCGCGGCTGCGCACCTCGTAGAGCACGGTCGGCGGATCGTCCGACGGCGAGTTCCCCACGAGCACGGTCGCGGGTTCGTCCAGGTCCCACCCGAGCGCGGCGGCCCGGCTGAGCAGCGACTCCTCGGCATCCCCCCGCACGATGGCGTCGACGACCGAAGCCTCGAGCCGAGCGTCCCAGGCCCCGCGGGTCTCGGCGGCGGTGGCGTAGGACATGGCAGAGGTGAAGGCAACCTCCCGCCCGTAGCGGAGGACGGCCTCGGTGAGCACCTGCCGCTCGACATCGTTGGCGGCGAGCAGCGGCACCTCCTGCTCGATGACATGCACGGCCACCCGCACCAACTCCACGGTCTGCCGCAACGAGATCCACCGCGAAAGATCCCGCGGCGCCTGCCGAAACGCATCGGCCGTGAGCTGGATGGCCTCCCGCTGATCCCGGAGGTAGGAGGTGAACCCGGCGGCCCCCACCTGGGCAATCAACTGAACGGAAGCCCGCTGATCAGCCGGCATCCGCCCAAACCAGGCAAACTGCTCATCCATAGAAGCAAGCGCCGCGGAAGCCAACTTCCCAGAAGCACGATCAAGCGCCGCAAGAGTCCCCCGCGACACCTCAACCATCCCCCGACTGTATAGCCCCGCTCCGCCAGCGCGCCCCAAGCGCGCAGGGACGGCGAGGTGGGGACGGCGAGGTGGGGACGGCGAGGTGGGGACGGCGAGGTGGGGACGGCGAGGTGGGGACGGCGAGGTGGGGACGGCGAGGTGGGGACGGCGAGGTGGGGACGGCGAGGC